>JARLGP010000273.1 GCA_031292735.1 Holophaga sp. | reverse complement strand
GACGGCAAACGCTTCGGACTTTCCGCCCGCAGCTTGCGAGGACGGAAAGTCCGAAGCGTAAGCGTGGGTCGGCGCCTGGCCGGAGGACCACTCAATGTTATTCCATCACAACGGCTTACCGGCTCCGGGCGTTCACATCCGGTAGGGAGCCTTGCCCGGGCCGGCGCCGCCGTCGAGGCTGATGCGCAGGCGGATCTGGTAGCTGCTGCGCGCGTTGAACCGGTCCAGGGCTTCGCTCAGGTCCAGGGCCATTTCCGCGGTGCGGATGGTGTGGTCCGCCACCAGGTCGGACAAGTCCATGCTGGCCAGGTAGGCGTCGTCGAGGGTGTCGCTGCGTTTCCGGCCCGGGACGTCGCCTTCGTCGGGCAACCGGGCGGCGATGTCGTTGAGCACTCCGGAAAGGACTCGGGCGCTGGCGCCTTCGGCGAACCGGGTGAACGCCACGATGTCGGCGAACAGGATGATCACCTCGGCGTGGCTCTCGGCGATGAGCTTCTGCGGCCCGCGGGCGGCGGCTTCCGGCAACCCCTTCAGGATTTCCGCCAGGGAATGGGGCAGCAGGTCGGACAGCAGCCGCTCCGAGACCTTCTGCTCGGCCGCCACCTGGTCGTAGAGCCTCAGGGCCTCCAGGTGCAGCAGGCGGACTTCCAGGAGGTTGTAGACCCGGAGCAGCACTTCGGCCAGGTCGAACGGTTTGCTGACGAAATCCCGGGCACCCGCCTTCAAGGCGCGCAGCTTGTGCCCGGCCTGGGCGGTGATGACCAGGATGGGCAGGTAGCCGCCCGTCTCGATCTGCTTGAGGTTCTCCATGACCTGGAACCCGTCCATGCCGGGCATCTGCAGATCCAGCAGAATCAAGTCGTAGCGGTTCACCAGGTGCAGTTCGCAGACCTTGGTGGGGTTCATGGTGGAGGTGATGGCGGAGTAGCCGGCACTGCGCAACATCTGTTCCAGCAGCAGGACATTGGCTTCCTGGTCGTCTACGATCAGGATGCTGCCGCGCATGACGTCGGTGGAATCTATCATGGAATCACAGCCCCTTTTCCGCGTGCTGGGCCTGGGTTCCCGCCATGGCCAGCGCCACGTTCAGCGCCTCCATGAACTCGGCGACCTTGATCGGCTTGGTGAGGTAGCGGAAGAATCCCGCTTCCGTGCAACGCTTGATGTCCCCGGGCATGGCGTTGGCGCTGATGGCCAGCACCGGGATCCGCGCGGTACGCGGATCCGTGCGCAGCAGGCCGAGAGCCTGGATGCCGCTGATGCCTGGCAGGTTGATGTCCATGAGGATCACTTCCGGCAGGTGCTGCTGGGCCAGCTTGACCCCGAGCATGCCGGTCCCCGCGCTCAGCAGCCGCAGGTCCGGGCGGCGGGCGATGAGCTGCTCCACCAGTTCCAGGTTGGCGACGTTGTCTTCCACGTAAAGCAGGGTGTGCCGCTTGGCTCCCGGAATGGCCTCAGCTACGGCTGCGGCCGGCTGGCCGGCCTCCTCGGGTTCCAGCCGGGGGGGAACGGTGGCCTTCAGCTCGAACCAGAATTCGCTGCCCACGCCCACCGTGCTGATCACCCCGATCACCCCGCCCATCATTTCCACCAGCAGCTTGCTCATCACCAGGCCGATGCCGGTGCCCTGCTCGGCGCTGGTCTCCTGCCCCAGCCGGTTGAACGGCTGGAACAGCTGGGCCAGCTTGGCCGGGCTCAGGCCGGTGCCGGTGTCCTTGACGCTGAACCGGATGCGCTCCGGGCCGGGTTGGCTGCAGCTCACCACCACGCTGCCGCCCGGGCGGTTGTACTTGATGGCGTTGGAAAGGAGGTTGAGCAGGATCTGCTTCAGCCGGACCCGGTCGGCCAGCACATAGATGGGCTCGTCGAGCTGGGGGAAGACCAGCTCCAGTTCGTGCTTCTGGCCCTGCTGCTCGGTCATGGCCAGGCATTCCTGCATCACGTCGGCCAGCGCCACCGGCTCCACCGACAGCGAAAGCTTTCCGGATTCCACCACCGCCAGGTCGAGGATCTCGTTGATCAGCTCCATCAGGTACCAGCCGGCGTGGAGGATCTGGTGGATGCTGGCCTTCTGGGAGACGGTGGGCGGCGGGGTCTCCGAATCCATCAGCTGGGCGAACCCGAGGATGGCATTGAGCGGGGACCGGAGTTCGTGGCTCATGCTGGACAGGAATTCCGACTTGGCCAGGTTGGCCTTTTCCGCCACGAACTTGGCGCTCTCCAGTTCGGCGTTCTTGTCGCGCAGGTGCTGGGTGAGCTTTTCCCGTTCCGCCTCGATCTGCTTGCGGGCCGTGTTGTCGGTGCCGATCAGCAGGTAGCCGATGACCACGCCCTGGGCGTCGCGCAGCGCCGTCACCGACACCAGGGCAGGGAACCGGCTGCCGTCCTTGCGGATGTAGGTCAGCTCGTAGATGTCCTCGATGCCCCGGGACGCCTTGAACACCAGCGCCTCGAACCCGGGGGCGATGGTGGTGGCCAGTTCCAGGCTCAACGCCTTGGCCCGGATGATCATCTCCTGGGGATCGGAAATGTCGGCCGGGGTGATCTTGTTCACCACTTCGGCGCCCGCGTAGCCCAGCATCCGCTCGGCGCCGACGTTGAAGATCTGGATGACGCCCCTGGCGTCGGTGGCGATGCTGGAGAAATTGGCGCTGTTGAAGATCGCGTCCTGCAGGGCGCCGATCTTCAACAGGATCCTTTGATGCCTGCCTTCAACCCCATCATCAACGGCACTAAAAGTGTAGCTGGAGGTGACGGCATCATGTTTTTGCTTGGGCATGGGCGACCTCTGGAAAGTCGCGAAAATTTCGCTGGGCCGCAGGGCCTGAGATGCCTACATGACCTCTTTGAAATATACGCCACGACGAACGAAAAAAGTGAATAGAATTCAATATATTTATTGCAATTTCAGTTTTTGGATATGATTTATTTTTCTTATCTATTAACTTGATCTTACATCTAGCAATTCAACAACAAATGGCTTGACCACGTCCACCAGCCGGTCCTCGGGGACATCCTGCACCTTGAGGGTGATTTCCCCCCGCGTTCCCTGGGCGTCGTGGATCTCCAGGATGCCCAGGCCCACGATGTCGCCGGAGGCTTCGGCGATGGCGCTGCTGATCCGGGCCACCGTGCCCTTGCTGGAATCGGTCCTGGCCCAGATGCGGACCCCCTTCCGGCGTGCGCCCATGAGTTCCATGAAGACCCGGAACAGATCGTTCTGGTTGACCATGCCCACCAGCGTCTGGCCGTTCATGACCGGCAGGCAGCCGATGTTGTGGTCCGCCATGATCCGCGCCGCGTCTTCCACCGGGGTGTCCTCGGTCACCGTCAGCACATCCCTCACCATCAGCGCTTCCACGGTGATCTTGGCCAGCAGGACCGGGATCTCCCAGTAGGAGAGCAGGGTGGCCGGCGACGGGGTCGCGTTGTGCAGGTCGGTCTCGGCGATGATGCCCACCAGGGTTCCGTGCCCGTTCACCACCGCCATGCGATGCACCTTCTTTTCCTTGAGGAACGCCAGGGCGTCCGGCAGGGTCATGTGCGGGGTCAGGACCGGCGGGTTGGGGGTCATCAGTTCGCGGATGAGCATGGTGGATCTCCTGGTGGATGGAAAGCGGGCTTCACTTGCCGGCGGGAACCGCCAGATCGGGCGGCGCCGGCAGCGCCATGGCCTGGGCGGTGCGCAGTTCCTTGATGGCCGATCCAGCTTCCAGGTGGGACGGGTAGACGGCCACGACGGAACTCAGATCGCTCATTGGGATTCCTTTGTTGAGAAGGGGGTTCGAATCCGTCATGGGATCGCCCCCATCGCGGCGGACGCTTGGAGTGGGCCTTGGTTCAGGCCTGCCACCAGGTTCGCGGAAGGAATGCACGATCCATTCCATTATTTAAATAGCAATAAAACAGTATTTAGACGTGATGACCCGGCACCCATCCCCGGCCCTTTCCATCAAGATGAAGGAGGGCCCCTTCAATCCGGAGGCGGGGGGGCGCTCCGGCGAGGCGGCAGTCCCGGGCGCCCATGGCGTTCCAGGGGGCCGGTCATGAATTCAAAATGAGGAAAGGGCTCATTCACTTCGAAGGCCTTTGCCAGGCCAAGTCCCGTCCTGGCATCGGTGGGTGCGGGTCGGCGGGAAGCTCGCTTGATGACCTAATTACTACCTTTATAGCAGGTTGATTCCATGCCAAGGAGGGTTTGCCGGCGTCGCCCGGGCTGCGGCGCGAATCCTGCATAGGCTCCCTGCTGTCACTTTCCAATGGGTTCCCCCTCCACCCGTCTGTGCCCGGGCAATGTCCTTGCCGCCCTGGGGCAGGCCCTACCTCAAGCAGGCTTCCCGATGCAAACCCAAACGCGCCGCGAGGCGCTCCAAAGGATCCTGGCCCAGGGCGGAGGGGCGCCCGAGGCGGCCATCGGCCTCTGGCGGCGGGTGGCGGCCTGCCTGGCGCCGGTCCTTGGCCGGCGCGGGGTGGACGCCTTGTTCAGCCGTGCGCTGCACGTGGCGGCGCGCTTCTGCCCGTGGCTGGCCATGGAGGGGGAAGCCGCGGCGCCCCTGGCCGGCTTCCGGGCAAGGCTGGAGGCCTGCGATCCGGCCGCGGCCCAGGAGGCGAGCCTGACCCTGCTCACCACCTTCACCGACCTGCTGGAGACCCTGATCGGGTCCTCATTGACAGACCGCCTGCTGGCTCCAGTGTGGGCCTTGGCCGCCCCGGGTTCGGAACCGGAGGCGACAGCATGAGAATCCCTGGGACCGTCCCTGGATCCGGCGGGTCGCGATGAGCACCTTTGCCCGGGCGCACCGGAAGGGCTCGGCCGTGCACCTGTGCGAAACCCGGGCGGACGGGCTGGCCAAGGCGCTGCTGGTGGAGGCCAACGAGAAGCTGGTCCTGGCCACGGTCCAGGCCCAGGAACTGCGGGAAGCCGCGGAACTGGCCGCCGAGCAGACTTCCGCCAAGGCCAAGCTGGAACTGCAGATCCAGGAGGCCCAGAAGCTGGAGACGCTCGGCGTCCTGGCCGGCGGGGTGGCCCACGATTTCAACAACCTGCTCACCACCATCATGGGCAACGCCGAACTGGGCACCCTGGCGGCGGAGCCCCACAGCCAGGTGGCGGGCTGCTTCGAGGCCATCAGCAAGGCGGTCACCCGGGCGGCTGATCTCACCCGCCAGCTGCTGGCCTATTCGGGCAAGGGGAGGTACCGGGTGGCGGAGCTGGACCTGGGCATCCAGGTGCAGGAAGCCGCCCAGATCCTCGCCGTCTCCATGCCCCGGCAGGTGACCCTCCGGCTGGACCTGGCGCCCGGCCTGCCCCTGGTGCTGGGCGAATCCACCCAGGTCTTCCAGATCCTCATGAACCTGGTGGGCAACGCCGCCGATGCCAGCGCCCTGAACGCCGAGGGGCGGATCACCCTCCGCACCGCGGGCGAGCGCATCGATGCGGCCGCGGCCAAGGCCGGCCCCTGGGTGCTGGCCCCGGCTCCGGGCAACTATGTGGTCCTGGAGGTGGCCGATGACGGCGCCGGGATGACGGCGGAGGTGGCGGCCCGGGCCTTCGAGCCCTTCTTCACCACCAAGTTCTCCGGACGGGGGCTGGGGCTGGCCGCGGTGCTGGGCATCCTCCGCAGCCACGGCGGCGGGCTCAGGGTGCGCAGCGCGCCGGGCGAGGGCTCCGCCTTCACCCTCTACCTGCCCGCGCTGGAAGGCCCGCGTCCCTGAAGGGCCGCTCAGGCGTCCTTCGCGGCCATGTCCCGCGCGATCATGCCGTAGCTCTTGAGCTTGCGGTACATGGTCGCCGCCCCGATCTGCAGTTGCCGGGCGGTGTGGGTCTGGTTGCCGTTGTTCAGCTCCAGGGCGGCCAGGATGTACTCCTTCTCGATCTCTTCCAGGGGCCGGACGGCTCCTTCGGTGGCCACCGGCTTGGGGAACGCCTGGCGGATCTCGTCGGGCAGGTCGTCCAGCTCCACCCGGGCTCCGGGCGCCAGGGCCACGGCGCGCTCCATGGTGTTCTCCAGTTCGCGCACGTTGCCCGGCCACTCGTAGCGCAGCAGCTGCTGCGCCGCGGCGGGGGTGAGGCCGGAAAGCTTGCGCTTCATCCGCAGGGCCGAGTCGGCCAGCAGCACCCGGGCCAGGGGCAGGATGTCGTCCTTGCGCTCGCGCAGCGCCGGCACGTGCAGCTCCACCACCCGGAGCCGGTAGTAGAGGTCCTGGCGGAACGATCCGCTGGCCACCGCCTGGGCCAGGTCGCGGTTGGTGGCGGCCAGCACCCGCACATCGATGCTCCGCACCTTGTTCTCGCCCACCCGCCGGATCTCCCGCTCCTGGAGCGCCCGCAGCAGCTTCACCTGCATGCCCGGGGAGACCTCGCCGATCTCGTCCAGCAGCAGGGTGCCCCGGTTGGCCGCCTCGAACAGGCCCGGCCGGTCGTGGGTGGCGCCGGTGAAGGCGCCGCGGGCGTGGCCGAACAGTTCGCTTTCCAGCAGCGTCTCGGTGATGGCCCACGAGTTGAAAGCGTTGAACGGCCCCAGGGCGCGGGTGGATTCGTCGTGGATGAGCCGGGCCACCCGCTCCTTGCCGGTGCCGCTTTCGCCGGTGATCAGGACGGTGGAGTCCACCTTGGCCACCCGCCGGGCCAGGTCCACCAGCTTGCGCATGGTGGGGCTCTTGGCGACGCTGCCCACCGGATCGTCCTCGGGCGCCACGTGCACCAGGGCCCGGCGCCGCTCCCGCAGCTTGCGCTCGGCCGCCTTCAGGGTCTCGGTCACTCGGTGCAGGGAGACGTCCAGGCAGTCCTTCAGCCGGTCCGCCTGGAAGTAGCGCAGCTCCTCGGCGCGCTCGTCGCCCCACTCCTCGCGGGTGCGCCCCAGCAGGTGGCACCCGGCGTCGCCCTTGCCCACGCAGCGGTCTTCCAGGACGTAGATCTCCTTGCCGGCGGTCCGGCTGATGTAGCCGCTGATGAGCCCGCAGATGGTCCAGCACATGGGCGAATCGGCCTGGCCGAAATGCAGGAGGTGCTGTTCCGCCTCGTAGGAGGCCACCAGCATGACCCCTTCCTTGGAGACCGGGTCGGTGCTCCCGGATTCCACCCGGAACAGGCCTTCCAGGGCGTGGATGCGGGTGCCGGCGTCGCGCCAGTCCGCCTCGCTGTCCCACTCGAACTCGGCTTTCAGGGCCTCGGCCATGCGCCAGCCGTGGGCGAACCCGAACTGGGTGAGCACGGTGCGGGCGGCGGTGAGGCCGAAATTCTCCACCAGGTACTTGCGCAGGAGGCCCATGGCCACTGCGTCCAGCAGGAGCGCCCGCTGGCCGGCGAAGCGGATCGTGCCCCCCTCCGGGTCCAGCTCCAACAGCTCCTTGTGGTCAAGGTCTTCTGCGCGCATGGACACCTTTCCCGATCGAATTGAATGAGATGGTAGTTCATTTTGCTTGGATTGCCTATTTTTAAGGGCAGACCATCTTGGCACCGCGTCTATTTCCATCGAATTGAATTAGACGGCCAATCATTTTGTGTGGTCCGATGGGGCCTCTGCCTTTCCCTATTTATTTAAATATAGAAATTATTAGATATATACGAATGGCCCGGGAAATGCGTTGTCTACGGTCCAGGGGTCGCCGCCGATAGCCGGGCGATTCCTTCAGGCACTCCCATCTCCCACCGCATCGCCCCCAGAGGGCCCCAAAGGATAAACCACCATGCGCCATTTCAACCTGAATCTGCCGACGGTGATCATGACCTCCGCCGTGCTGTCCCTGGCCGGCGGCCTGCCGGCGCTCGCCGGAGCGATGGACCTCCGGATTGAATCCACTGCCCGGAACAGCTACAACTTCAAGACCTTCCTGAGAGACGACGCGATCAAGGTGCAGTGCTCGGGCGGCGTGGTCACCCTCACCGGCACCGTGGCCCAGGACGACCACAAGGCCCTGGCCCAGGAGACCGTTGCCGGCCTGCCCGGGGTGAAGAGCGTGATCAACCTGCTGGCGGTGGCCGCTGACCAGCCCAAGGAACAGTCCGATCTCTGGATCACCATGAAGGTGAAGAACGCCCTGACCTTCCACAAGAACGTGAGCGCCACCGCCACCAGCGTGACCACCAAGGACGGGATCGTCACCCTGACCGGCCACGCGGACTCCGAAGCCAAGAAGGAGCTCACCGGCGAATACGCCAAGGACGTGGAAGGCGTCACCGAGGTGCGCAACGACCTGGTGGTCGGCCCCGGCGGCCATCCGATCCGGAGCCTGGGGGTGAAGGTGGACGACGCCTCCATCACCGCCCAGATCAAGACCTCCATCCTCTTCCACAAGTCGACCCATGCCCTGGCCACCAAGGTGACCACCAAGGCGGGGGTGGTCACCCTGCACGGGGAGGCCGCCGACCAGGCCGAAAAGGATCGGGTGACCAAGATCGCCGAAGACATCAACGGCGTGAAGCGCGTGAACAACCGGATGACCCTGCGCCAGTCCTGAACCCGTAACCCATCAAGCAAAGGCATGTCATGTTGTGGACCATCGCAGTGATTCTTTTCGTGCTCTGGGCACTGGGCCTGGTGAGTGGATACACGCTCGGCTCGTTCATCCACGTGCTGTTGGTGCTGGCGATCATCCTCGTCCTGGTGCGCGTCATCCAGGGCCGAAGGGTCGTCTAGAAACCCGGAGGCGGCGCCGCGCCGGCCTCTTCCCGCATTAAAACCCGCAAGACAACCGTGAGGTAGCAAAAATGAAATTCTGGCAAACCATACCCTTCGTCATGGCCACTCTGGTCATCCAGGCCCAGACCCCGCCCACCCAGATGATGCCGTCGGCGGCCACCGCCACCGCGTCGGTGCCCCTGTACCGGGTGACAGTGGTTCAGAACTCGGCCAAGGCCATCAACTACGGGACGCTGAAAGGCTCCAACAAGATCGATTTCCAGGGCACCGTCCTGGCGTCCAAGGCGTCCGGCGTGGCCAAGGTGAAGAGCGGCCAGGACGGCACCCGCATCACCGCCAAGTTCAAGGACCTGCCCGCGCCCTCCAGTTTCGGCGGCGAGTACCTGACCTATGTGCTGTGGGGCATCTCCACCGAAGGCCGGGCCACCAACCTCGGGGAGATCCTCATCAACAAGAACGGCAAGGGTGAGCTCAAGACCACCGACGCGCTGCAGACCTTCGGCCTGGTGGTGACCGCGGAGCCCTATTTCGCGGTGAGCCAGCCCAGCGACGTGGTGGTGGTGGAAAACGCCCCCCGCAAGGGCACCCAGGACCAGGTGGAGACCATCGACGCGAAGTACTCGCTGCTGAAGCGCGGCCAGTACACCCTGAACCTGGATTCCTCGGCGCCCATCGTCATGGATGAGAAGACGCCGTTCGACGTCTACCAGGCCCGCAACGCCGTGCGCATCGCCCGGGCTTCCGGGGCGCAGGCCTATGCCGCGTCCGCCTTTGAAAAGGCCGATACCAACCTGAAGATGGCCGAGTCGGACAAGGCCCCCAAGAAGAGCCGGATCATGGCGGCCAGGGAATCGGTGCAGAGCGCCGAGGATGCCCGGCTGATCTCCATCCAGCGCCAGGCCGCGGAGCAGACCGCCCTGGATCAGCGGCTGGCCCAGAACCAGCTGAATGAAGCCAACGCCGCCCAGGCCGCCGCGCTCCAGCAGGCCGCCCAGTCCAGCGCCGGCGAAGCCAACGCGCTCAACCAGGTCCGCCGGTCGGAAGCCGACAATGACGCGCTTCGCGCCGAGCTGCTGGCCCAGTTCAACGCAGTTCTGCAGACCCGGCTCACCGCCCGGGGGCTCATCGTGAACATGTCCGGCATGCTGTTCCAGACCGGCAAGGCCGCCCTGCTGCCCACGGCCCGCGAGAAGCTGGCCAAGATCGCCGGCATCGTCTCCACCCACAAGGGCCTGGTGATCGAGGCGGACGGCTTCACCGACAGCACCGGCACGGCCGCCTTCAACCTGAAGCTCTCGGCCCAGCGGGCCGAGAACGCCAGGAACTACCTGGTGAGCCAGGGCGTCGCGGCGGATTCCATCACCTCCAAGGGGTTCGGGGTTGAAAACCCGGTGGCCAGCAACGACACCAAGGCCGGAAAGCAGGAGAACCGCCGGGTCGAGCTGGTGGTCACCGGCGCCGGCATCACCGGCAAGCCGGCTGACAAGAACTAGGTCGAATCTGTTCGGCGGCGGCAGGGCCTTCTGGCCCTGCCGCCGTTATCCTGTCTAGGGAGAGGTGGTGCATGCGAAGGCGGAACCGTTACCTGGATTGGTGCTGGGCCAATCCCGGCAAGCTCGTTGGGGCCGGACTGGCGCTGCTGGCCGTGCTCGCCGTCTCCTTCGTGGATGTCCTGCTGGCGGAGCCCCTGCGCGTCCGGGCGGTGCGCATGATGAACGCCAACCTGGACGGCTACACCGTGCACATCACCCGGGTCCACCCCCACGTCTGGCGGCTGGGGATGGATCTGGACCACCTGGACCTGGTCCAGAACGCCCATCCGGATCCGCCGGTGGCCAACGTGGACGCCCTCTCGTTCTCCCTCCGGTGGTGGGACCTCATCCACTTCAAGCTGGCCGGGGATCTCGCCATCCGGCGCCCCGCCCTGCACATCGACCTGACCCAGATCAAGGAGGAGGGCCACAGCCAGGTGCGGCTGCAGGACCGGGGCTGGCAGCGGGCGGTGGAATCGGTCTATCCCATCAAGCTGGACCGGGTGGACGTGCAGGACGGATCCCTGCTCTACCTTTCCGGCCGCACCGCCGACAAGCCCCTGCAGTTCACCCAGGTCGCCATGGTCGCCACCCACATCCGCAACGTCGCGGTGGCCAAGGGCACCTTTCCCTCGCCGGTGACCCTGGAAGGGGTGCTGTTCGACACCGGCAAGGTCCGCTTCAAGGGCGAGGCGGACTTCCTGCGGGAACCCCAGTGCGCCATCCGGGGCGTGATCCACCTGGACCGGGTACCCCTGGACCGGCTCGCCCCGCTGGCCCAGGACTACCAGTTGAAGACCACCGGGGGCTTCCTGTCCACCGACGGGACCATGGAATACACCCCCGAAGCCAGCGTGGCCCACCTCACCCAGGTCCGGGTGGAGGGCCTGCGCCTGGATTACATCACCAGCCGGGCCACCCGGGCCGTGGAGGAGGAGCATGCCCGGGAAGCGGTCAAGCTGGCCCAGCGGATGCGCAATGCCCCCAAGCTCCGGCTGCAGGTGGACACCCTCACCATGGTCCACGGCGAGGTCGGCTTCGTGGACCGGGCGGCCACGCCCGCCTACCGGCTGTTCCTGGCCGATGCCGACCTGAAGCTGGACAACCTGAGCAACCAGACCCAGTTCGGCCGGTCCCGGTTCCAGGCCCGGGGCAGCTTCATGGGGCACGGCAGCACCACGGTCTCCGGGAGCTTCCAGCCCGCCGCGGATCCCGCTGACTTCACCGTCCGGCTGCGGATGGATGACGCCCGGCTGCCGGACCTCAACGATTGCCTGCTGGCGCAGTGGGGCGTGGATGTGGCCGATGGCCTGGTCTCGGTCTACGCGGAGCTGACCGTGAAGAACCGCCACCTGGACGGCTACCTGAAGCCCATGCTCAAGAACGTGAAGATCTATGACCGCCGCAAGGACAGCGCCAAGCCGTTCGGGAAGCGGGTCGAACTGCACCTGCTGCAGGCCCTGGCCGGGGTGTTCAAGAACCACTCCACCCAGGATGTGGCCACGGTCATCCCCCTGTCCGGCGCCACCAGCCAGCCCAGGGCCGGGCAGTGGGAGGCCGTCCGCAAGCTCATCGGCAATGGCCTGTGGCGCGCCATCCTGCCGGGCTTCCTGGACCGGCGCCGGGCCGACAAATAGACGAAGGGGGCCGCGCGGGCGGCCCCCTCCGGAACGGTGCTTCCGGTGCTGCGGGTCAGTTCCTCTTTTCCCGGCCGTTCACCGGGACGGGGGTGCGCTTGGTGAACGGGGTGGCGGTGGAGGCGGCCGTGGCCCAGGCTCCCACCCGGGCCAGGAGCTTGCGCCAGACGCCGGTTCCGGCTCCGAAGCCGATTCCCAGGCCGAGGAAGAACGTGAGGATGGACATGCTGCCCTCCAGGGATGCTTGGACCGCCGGCCTAGAAGGTGTAGGTGACACCCAGGTTCAGGGCCGCGTAGGTCGCGTTGCTGACGTTGGTGGTGGTGTAGCGGGCCTGCAGGCCCACGTGCCGGTCCAGGTCATAGCCGACGCCGAGGTCGAGACCCAGCCCGTTGTCGTTCTGGGAATAGCCGTGGTAGGAGGAGTGGTAGTTCTGACCGGACAGTCCGGCGAGCACATACAGGCCCCGCTGCCGGCGTTCGAAGTGGTAGGTGTAGTCGGCCGCCACGGCCAGGTTGGTGACATCCACTCCGTCGTTCTGGCCGAAGAAGGTGGCGTCGACCCTCGCCATGATGCCGTGGCCGTGGGTGAAGTCCCACTTGGCATGGCCGCCCACCTGGAGGCCCGCATCGGCATTGTCGCTGAGGTCGCTGGTGGGAATGGCCAGGGCGCCCTGGACGCCGAACCGGGCCTCCTGGGCGGAAAGGGAAAGAGCGGTGCCCAGAATAAGGATCGCAAGGGTTGTTTTCACGTTGACTCCAGGGTGGGGGGCCGGATCATGCTGGCCACCTGCTTCAATAGCATTTTCTGGGCCATTGACTAACTTTCTGTATTTAAACGGTATGTCTGTTGGTTGAGGCATCGGACTCCTCCAAGGTGATGGCCGCCCGCTTCATTTTGGAAGCCTTGGCGCGAACGCTCCGGTGGTGGGCCCGGTGCTCCCGGAAATGCCGGGCAGGTCCCACGCTTTCATGAAATAACTGGCGTTCCGGGCCGAACGGCAAACTTTGCCATGGCCACCGGGCCCGTCGTCGGTTAATTTCTCCAACGGCCATTTGAATGTTCCGCGTGCCCGGCATCCGGGAGGGCATGCCCAGGTCGATGATCGCCCGGCTCCTCCTTCCCCAACCCACGGAGAATCCTGATGAAATTGATGCAGAAAGCCATTCTTGCGGTCGCCGCCCTGGCGCTGGCCGCCATGCCCGCCCTTGCGGCCCAGCCCAGGCTGGTGTTCGGTTCGGACTGCACCTTCCCGCCCATGGAGATGCTGGACGCCAACAAGCAGATCATCGGCTTCGACGTCGACATGATCCGCGCGGTGGGCAAGGCCGCCGGCTTCGAGGCGGTGGTCAAGAACACGTCCTGGGACGGCATCTTCGCCGGGCTCTCGGCCGGGGACTACGACGCCGTGCTGTCCTCCGTGACCATCACCGAGGAGCGCAAGCGCACCATGGACTTCTCCATCCCCTACGTGGAGGCGGGCCAGGTGCTCATCGTCAACAAGACCGTGAACGGGGTCACCCTCCTTTCCCAGTTCGGCGGGCACCAGGTGGGCGCCCAGATCGGCACCACCGGCGCCATCGAGGTGGCCAAGTACAAGAACATCAAGCTGAAGTCGTACGACGAGGCGGGCCTGGCGGTGGAAGACCTGTTCGTCGGCCGGATCGACGCGGTGGTGCTGGACTCGCCCACGGCCCGGACCTACGTCCTGCAGAACCCCCGCTACAAGACCAAGCTCAAGATCGTCGGCAGCCCGTTCACCGACGAGCATTACGGGATCGCCCTGAAGAAGGGCAACACCAAGGCCCTGGCCATGATCAACCGCGGCCTGGAGATCATCAAGAAGGACGGAACCCTGGCCAGGATCGCCCACAAGTGGCTGGACTAGCCGTCGATGACCGATCCCGCAGCCCCCGTCAAGGGGAAAGGCAAGCCCCTGGTGGAGCCCCAGGGCGCCATGCACCTCAACGAAAGTTCCCTGATCCCCGGTGACCGCGAAACCATCGCGGCCTGGAAGATCGCCTTCTTCGGCGCCATCGCCCTCACGGTGATCCTGCCGATCTACCGGCCGCACCCGTTCCTGGAGATCCTGGCCTTCGTGCCGGACGGGCTCACCGCCACCTTCACGGTCACCCTGGCGTCGATCTTCCTGGCCCTGGCGCTGGGGCTGCTGGCCGGTCTGGGGCGCATCGCCCGGACCACCGTGCTCAACCGGATCGCCACCGTCTATGTGGAAGTGGTGCGCGGGATCCCCCTGCTGGTCCAGTTGTTCTACATCTACTACGCCCTGGGGCCGCTGCTCCACCTGAACGGGCTGATGTCGGCCATCGCCGCCCTGTCCATCTGCTACGGCGCCTACCTGGCGGAGATCTTCCGGGCCGGCATCCAGTCCATCCCCAAGGGCCAGATGGAGGCGGCGCTGGCCCTGGGCATGTCCAGGACCCAGGCCCTGTGGCGGATCATCCTGCCCCAGACGATCCGGGTGATCCTGCCGCCCATCGGCAACGAGTTCATCGCCCTGCTCAAGGATTCCTCCCTGGTTTCCATCCTGGCCGTGTCGGACCTGCTGCGCCGCGGCCGCGAATTCGCATCGACGACCTTCAACTACCTGGAGGCCTATACCGTCGTTGCCCTCATCTACCTCATCATGACGCTCTTCTTCTCCCGTCTGGTGGGCCTCATGGAAGAGAGGTTGCGGACCCATGGCCGAAAGCATCATTAGGATCAAGCAGGCCCGGAAGACCTTCGGCCAGGTGCAGGCCCTGCGCGGAGTGGACCTGGAGGTGGCCCGGGGCGAGGTGATCCTCATCGTCGGCCCTTCGGGTTCCGGCAAAAGCACCCTGCTGCGGTCGGTGAACCGCCTGGAGACGCTCAGTTCCGGGGAGATCTGGGTGGAGGACGAGTGCGTCACCAGCCCCCGGGCCGATATCCGCAAGATCCGGGAAGAGGTGGGCATGGTGTTCCAGAGCTTCAACCTGTTCCCCCACCTTTCGGTGACCGAGAACATCGCCCTGGCGCCGGGCATCGTGCGCAAGGAGACGGCCGCGGTGGCCCTCGACCGGGCCGCGACCCTGCTGGCCCGGGTTGGCCTGGCGGACAAGGCCCACGCCTACCCCGACCAGCTTTCCGGCGGCCAGCAGCAGCGGGTGGCCATCGCCCGGGCCCTGGCCATGCAGCCCAAGATCATGCTGTTCGACGAACCCACCAGCGCCCTGGATCCGGAGATGATCAAGGAAGTGCTGGACGTCATGCTCGACCTGGCCAAGGACGGCATGACCATGCTGGTGGTCTCCCACGAAATGGGCTTCGCCCGGGCTGCCGCCGACCGGGTCATCTTCATGGATGATGGCCTGGTGGTGGAATCCGGCGCGCCCGCCGACCTCTTTTCCCATCCCAAGGAAGAACGCACCCAGCGGTTCCTGGAACACATTCTCTAGCGGGCCAGCCGAACTGCTTCGGCCTGGACCTGAACACCTTCGTGAAGCTGGAAGTTGAACTTAACTACTCGTTATAGAGGCCCTTTCCTAAACACCGAAGGCCGGTTAGGTTAAGGCATGATTCCAGCCTTCGACGCCGATCCCGCCTTCGGTTCCGCCACCCTTTCCCGGCTCGCGGCCATCGGCTACGACGAGGCCGGGGTGTGCCGGCGCCTGGGCCTGGAGGACCTCAACGACTTCCAGATGAAGGCCCTGCCCATCTACCGGGCCGAGCGGCTGCGGCCGCGTGATGCCCTGGCCGCGGCCATCGACCTGCTGCTGCTGGAAGGGGACCTGCCGGCGGCGGAGCTGGACTGGCTGTTCGCGCCGCGCGACCAGGAGGCGCTGGAGCGGGCCGGGCTCCTGGTGCGCCACGGCTCGGTGCGCGCCGCGGCCTCGCTCTACCCGGTGGGCCGCAGCCTGGTGTTCTCCGACCACGCCTGGCCGCAGCTGGTGAACGGCGGCCGGGCCGCGGTGCCCCACGACCAGGTGATGTACGTGGGCACCGACAGCCGCTGGCTGGCCCGGGCCACGGTGCGCCGGCCGGTGCCGTCCGCCCTGGACCTCTGCTGCGGATCCGGGGTGCACGCGCTGCTGGCCGCCGCCCACGCGGAGCGTGCAACCGCCGTGGACATCAACCCGCGCGCGGTGCACTGCACCGCCTGCAACGCCCGGCTCGCCGGACGGGACAACCTGGAGGCGCTCCAGGGCGACCTCTACGGCCCGGTGGGGGACCGCCGGTTCGACCTGATCACCGCCAATCCGCCCTTCGTGCCCGCGCCCGCCCAGGAGGTGGGCTACCGGGACGGCGGGCCCGGCGGCGACGCGGTGCTGCGCCGGATCGTGGCGGGCCTGCCCGGGCACCTGGCCCCGGGCGGCACCGCCCAGATCGTCACCGAGCTGGGGGAGCGGGATGGGGAACCGCTGGAAACGCGCCTGCGGGACTGGCTGGGCGGCGCGCCCATGGCCATCCACCTGCTCCGGCTGGGGGCCCACAGCGCCCAGGCCTACGCCTTGGGCCACGCCGGCGGCGAAGACCAGGAGGCCATCCTGGATTCGGTGGGGCGCTGGGCCGCCAACCTGAAGCGCCAGGGCTACCAGCGGGTGGTTTCCGTGCTGCTGGCCTTCCGCTGGAGCGAGCCGGCCTGGTACCGGGAGGATCAGGCCCAGCCGCCCCGGCGGGATGCCGGGGCCGAGGTGGAGGCGGTGTTCCAGGCGGAGCGCCTGGCCCGGGAGCCGGGCCTGGACCTGCGGCTGAAGGCCGGGCGGGTGGCCCGCACGGGTCCGGTGGCCCTGCTGGAGGTGAGCGCCCTGGGCTCCACCGCGCCTTCCACCGCCCAGGCCCGCCTGGCCGGCCAGGCCATGCCGGTGGAGCATCCGCTGGAGCCCCTGGAGCGGGACCTGCTCGGATGCCTGGAACAGCCCCTGGCCACCGCCGATCTTCTGGCTGCCGCGGCCAAGGCCGGCCTGGACGAACCGGCCGTGCTGGCCGCCCTGGTCTCCCTGGTGCGCAAGGGCCTCATCCGGCCGGAGTAAGAAGACTCAGAAACCGGCCAGGATGCCCTGGGCCACTGGGCCCCTGCGGGCCTGCCGGGCTCGCGCGGCCAGCACCACGGCCTCCAGTTCCCGGAACGCCTGGTTCACGTCCTCGTTCACCACCAGGTAGTCGTATTCCGGGTAGCAGGACAATTCGTGCCTGGCCCGGCCGAGCCGCAGGGCCAGCTGGGGTGCCGATTCGGTGCCGCGCCCGCGCAGCCGCCTGGCCAATTCCTGGGCCGACGGCGGCAGCAGCAGCACCGTCACCGAGTCCGGCACCGCCTTGCGCAGCTTGCGCGCCCCGTGGGTGTCCAGGTCCAGCAGGAGGTCCTTCCCCGCCGCCCGCTGCCGGTCCATCCAGTCCCGGCTCAGGCCGTAGCGGTGGCCGAACAGCTCCACCCACTCCTGGAACTGCCCCTCGGCCAGCATGGCGTCGAACCGGGCGTCGTCCACGAAGAAGTAGTCCACCCCGTCCTGTTCCCCCGGCCGTGGGGCACGGGTGGTGTGGGAGACCGCGAACACCAGGCCGGGCACCTCCCGCACCAGCCGCCGGACCAGGGTGGACTTGCCGGTTCCCGACGGCGCCGACAGCACGAACACGCTGCCTGGAACGGGAGGCCGGGGCGGGTCCGGCGCGGCCAGCACCGCGCAGGCGGTCACGGCCAGCCACGGCAGCATCCGGATCCTGGCGCCCAGCGTATCCATGCCCTGGGGTGCGGCCAGGCCCGGGTCGGGTTCCGCAATCCCTCCGATTTTAGGTAAAGTAGGCTCATGATCCCCATTGATGCCTCTTCCCGTCCAGCGGTTCTCGTCACCGGCGCCTCCCGGGGCATCGGCCGGGCCATCGCCCAGCAGTTGGCCCGGCGGGGCTGCCGGGTGGCCGTGCACTACCAGCACAACCGGGCCATGGCCGAAGCGGTGGTGGCGGGGCTGCCGGGCACCGGCCACCAGGCCTTCGGCGCCGACCTGGCCGACCCCGAAGCGGTGGCGCGGCTGTGGAATGAGGTGAGCGAGGCCATGGGGCGCATCGCCGTGGTGGTGAACAACGCCGGCGTCTACCATTTCCATCCGCTGCCCGAGACCAGCTACGCCGACTGGCAGGACGCCTGGCGGCGCACCCTCGACACCAACCTGTTCGGGCCGGCCAACCTTTGCCACCAGGCCGGGTGCGCCATGGTGGCGGCCGGCGGCGGCCGGGTGGTGAGCATCTCCTCCCGCGGCGCCTTCCGGGGCGAGCCCGAAGCCCCCGCCTACGGCGCCAGCAAGGCCGGGCTGAACGCGCTCAGCCAGTCCCTGGCCCGGGCCCTGGCCGCGCAGAAAGTCTACTTCTACGTGGTGGCCCCCGGCTGGGCGGCCACCGACATGGCCAATTCACATCTGGATGGGCCGGCGGGGGCCGAGATCCTCGCCCAGCATCCCCTGGGCCGGGTGGCCAACCCCGAGGAAGTGGCCACCGCCGCGGTGTTCTGCGCCCTGGACGCGCCGGCGGCCATGACCGGCTGCATCATCGACGTCAACGGCGCTTCCTACCTGAGGACCTGAACCCATGGCCGAAGAGACCAAGTCCCCCTGGCTGAACTACCTGGCCCTGACCACGGTGATCGTGGCGGTGTGCGCCACCCTGGCCACCTTCAAGGGGGGCGGCTATTCCACCCGGCAGGTGTTGTCCCAGGCCAAGGCGTCGGACGAGTGGGCCTACTACCAGGCCAAGAGCATGAAGTCCGATCTCTACGCCCTGGCCAAGGACAACGCCGAGCTGGAGCATAGGGCGCTGCCGGCCGGCACCCCGCAGGCGGTGGCCCAGGACTACGCCAAGCGGACCCAGGAGTATGCCGCCCGGGTGGCCAGGTACGAGCAGGAGAAGGGCCAGATCCAGGCCGAAGCCCGGGGCCTGGAAAAGGCCCGGGACGAGGCCCAGAAGCACGGCTCCTTCTTCGGCATCGCCGTGATCTTCCTGCAGATCTCCATCCTGCTCTCCTCCATCGCCGCCCTGCTGAAGCAGAAGCCGGTGTGGATCCTGGGGCTGGTGGTGGGGGCCGCGGGGATCGTCTACTTCGTGAACGGGTTCCTGCTTTTCTTCTAGGTCCCGTCCATGCCCCTTCACCAGAGGTCTGCCGCCTGGGCGGCCAACTCGCGGCCATTCCCTTGCTCGGCCACCCCCGCCCGCCAGCCGAACACGTCGGTCAATCCAGCGGCGGCCACCCGGCGCCGGATCTCGGGGATGTCCATGAGGTAACTGCCGCGCTGCTTCATGCGCTCGAAATACACCGATCCGGAGAAGGTGTACTTGTATCCCAGGCCTTTCTCCGTCTGCATCTCCTCGCGCACATGCTGGATGGCGTCGCCGATGGCCAGGCTGTCGGGCAGCACGAGCGGCTCTTCGCCGCAGGCAAACCGCGCCGCGTTGTACCCGGCGAGCAGGCCGGTGACGATCGCTTCGGTGTGGCCCACCAGCAGGCCGGCCTTTTCCCCGCCGCAGAACACATTCTCCAGCCCTTCCACCTTGAGGGCATCGTTGCGCGGAGACATGCCGAAGTAGCGCATGGAATTGCCGACGCCGCCGCTGTACGGGTCGGCGTACCGCGCCCGCTTGAACCCGGGTATGCTGCGCAACTGATGGAGCGGGAAGAAGGGCGTCATCAGCTTGGCCTCCCCGTTGTCGAGAATGATAAGGTTGGCCGCGTACTCGGGCAAGTTATATTGCTGGCAGCATTTGGCATCCAGCTTCGCGGAACCCGGCTGGTCGTTCTGCGGGATGGGAACGACCAGCACCCCGCTCCGGTTCAGCTCGGCCACCAGCTTGGGGTCGATGGTCTCCTTCAGGATTTCGCAAGCGCCGCTCATGGCGCCCACATGGTCGCCCTTCCTGCCGGTCATTTCGGCGATTCCCGCCTTGCCGGCGATGCTCACGCGCATGCCGAAGGTGTGGCAGCGCAGGATGCACATGCAGCAGCCGGCCCCGTGCCGGTTGCAGTTGCCGGGCGAGGCGGAGGTGCCGGTGGTCTCGACGAAGGCATCGGCCTCGAAGCGCTCGGCGCCGGCCTCCTTGCCGGTCAGCACCGCCACCATGCGGGTGCCGTCCATCTCCACCTCGGTGGCCCGGGTCAGCATCCGGGTGGCGACCCCGTAGTCCTCGAGCGCCTGCGCCACCAGCGGTTCAATGGCGCGGCTGGCGTACATCGACGCATGCTGGTGCCCCGGGAACTGGAAATCCTTGTGGATCGTACAGGCATCCATTCTTTCGAACAGCTCGCCGCCGCCCATGGCGATCGCCTCTTCGGCGGCCGTGAAGCGGCCGTTGTTGCGGAAGATGCCCCCGACCAGGCCGGTGCCCAGCAGCATGTCGGCACGTTCCAGCAGGGTGACGTCGGCCCCCTGTTTGGCCGCGGACAAGGCCGCGGAACAGCCCGCCCAGCCGCCGCCGATAACAACCACTTTCTTCTTCGCCATGGGTTCTCCCGCGCTTGTTTCGTGAAGGACGACTTACAGGTTGTTCCGGCCCAAGGGATCGAGGCCGGCTTTTTTCAGCCAGGAATACACCGGCGGCAGCTCTTCCATTTCCGGCTCGGTCACGATGTCGAGGAAGGCCGGGCCTTCCTCGGCGAAGGCCGCATCCAGGGCGGTCTGGAGCTGCGCGGGCGTTTCCACTCGCCAGGCGGCCAGGCCCCAGGCGCTGGCGACCTTGCTCATGTCGCCCGGAACGAAATCCACCGACATGAACTTGCTGTGGCTATGCAGCTTCTGCAGGGTCTTGATCCAGCCGAAACAGCCGTTGTTGAAATGCAGCAGCACCGCCGGAACGTTCAGCCGCACCAGGGTTTCCAGTTCACCCGCCGACATGCCCAGGGAGCCGTCGCCGAACAACGCGACCGGGCGGGCATCGGGGCGCGCCATCCAGGCCCCGACCACCGCCGGGATGGCGAAGCCGAGTCCGCCGAACGAACGCGGAATCAGGATCCGGCTGCCGTCGCCGCGCAGCTTGAGGAAGCGCGTCACATACGGCGTGGGCGTGCCCGCGTCGGAGATGACGATGGAAGGCGAGGGCAGGCGGCGGTTGAGCTCGTGGATCACCCGCTGGGCCTTCAAGGGCACCGCCATGGAGGAAAGCTCGGCGGCCGACTCGGCCCAGAACCGGGCGCGCTCCCGGTTCAGATCATCGATCCACGGGCGCGGCTGGCTCGGGTCCACCAGGGTGATCAGGTCCTCGAGCACGAGCCGGGCGTCGCCGGCGATGCTGGCGGCATTGACGAAGTTGTTGGACAGCAGGGTGGGGTCGAGGTCGATCTGCAGGATGCGCCGCCCGGGCCGCGGCGAGGGCAGGGTCCACTTGATCGTCGACACGGAACCCATCTTGCAGCCCACGTACAGAAGCACGTCGGCTTCCTCCACCGCGCGATGGGCGTGCGGATGGAAGCCGTTGTCGCCGATGACGCCCAGCGCCAGCACATGTTCGTCCGGCACGATGCCCTGGCCGGAGATCGTGGTGACCACGGGCGCCTGCAGCCGCTCGGCCAGGGCCAGCACGGCCACGCCTGCGCCGGAGTGGTTCGCGCCGCCGCCGGCCACGATGACCGGCCGCTGGGCCGTGTTCAGGACGGCGGCGATGGCGGCCAGCGCCTCGGCGCTGCCGCGGGTGCGGTAGGCCGGATAGGTGCGGCATTCGGGATCGCCGTGCAGCGACACCCGATCCAGCGACACGGAATCGGTCATGGTCTCGGAGGGAAACGCCAGGTGGACGGCGCCGGGCCGGCCGGTGGTGGCGATGCGGAAGGCGCGCCGGATGGTCTCGGGGATCTTTTCGGCCGTCTTGAGGAACGACGAGAATTTGGTGATCGGCTCGAACAGCTTGTGCTGGTCGAGTTCCGTGATCTGGCTCTTGCCTTCGCCGGAAAGCGGAACGCCCGAACTCAGGAGGATGACGGGGATCGACGACGAATTGGCCTCGGCAACGCCCGGAACGGAGTACAGGGCGCCCGCCCCCGAGGGGCATTCGCACACCCCCGGCCGATGGGAGAGGCGGGCGTAGGCGTCGGCCATGAACGTCGCGGACCGCTCATCCCGGGCCATGACGTGGCTGATGGAGGGGCGAGCGTCGTACAGCGCCTCGTAGAACCCCAGGCTGGTGTCGCCGGGAACCCCGAACACCACTTCCACGCCCTGTTCGATCAGCATCCTCACCAGAGCCCGGGAACCGAGGATCTTCCCGGCGGCGGGAAGCTCGAAGGCGGGAACCGGCTCCGCCTCCGCGATCGCCGCAGAGCCTGCTGCCTGCGGCAGGGCCGTTCGCGAACCCTTGCGACCATCGTGCACCTGGGTCATCTGGAACCTCCGCCGTGATTGTGCACACAGGATACTGTATACAAGACGCCCGTCAAGGTTTTTTCAACATCCAGGGGGGACGGCTCCTTGGCGGGGGGCGTCCCGGCCCGTCACAGTCCCAACCCGTCGCTGTTCCGGCCCGTCGTCGATTCAAGCCTTGGCTTCGGCCACGTAGTCGATGCCCACCTGGGTGACGTGGCGGCTGGCGAGGACGGCAGCCAGTTCCTCGTCCCCGTCGGCGATGGCCCGCAGGATCGCCGCGTGCTCCCGCCAGGACTGCTGGGCCCGCCAGGTGACGCTGGAGGTGTACAGCCAGTCGGTCTTGTCGCGCAGGGACTGGACGAAGCCGGTGAGGTGGCGGTTGTGGCCGGCGCCGGCCATCAGGGCATGCACCTGCGAGTGGATGACGGCCAGGGCGGGAGAGTCGTTGGCGGCCGCGGCCCGTTCGCCGCGATCCAGGATCTTCTGGATGTCGGCCTTCAAGGCAGGGCTGCAGCGGCGAGCGGCAAGCCGGGCACAGAGGCCTTCCAGGGCGGCGCGCACCTCCACGATTTCCTGCGCCTCGTCCTCGGACAGGTTCGTCACGGAAGCCCCGCGGCGGGGGCTGATCTCCACCAGGCCCTCGCTTTCCAGCATCCGCAAGGCCTCCCGCACGGGGTTGCGGGAAACCCCAAGGTCGGCCGCAAGCTGCTCTTCGATCAGGCGTTCGCCAGGTTTCAGCCGCTTGCTCAGGATCGCCTTGCGCAGCGCATCGGTGACCACCTGGCGCAGGGGCTGGTGACTCGCGCCCAGATGCGGAAGCGCGAGCAGCGTGGGGGGCTCTTTGATGGATTCAGGGGTGCTCATGCTTGGCTATGGGACCTCATGGGAAAAAGAAGACTTGACAAATTCATCCATCCTTCGTATAGTGTATACAATTCACTTCCCCAACACAACCATTACATCATAGCGCGCCGCAAGGCTGCCTGGCCATTGCGAGCGAAGCAAGCCCGACCTGAATGAAGGTCCTACCAGGGGGATTCCGACCATGTCACACGCCGGCACTCTGACCGCCGCTCACTGGATCTACCTGCTCGGCGTCCTGGCGATCATCGTCACGATGGTGCGCCGGGTCAACGTGGTGCTGCCAGCCATGATCGCCACCTTCCTCACGGCCTACGCGTTCTCCGGAAAGCCGACCCTGGCCCTCGAGTCGGTCTTCATGGGAAGCCTGGTGGCCGGAAAGGAGCTGTTCAACATCTTCCTGGTGATCGCCATGATGACGGCGCTGTTGAACTCGCTCACCCGGATCAGCGCGGATACGGCCATGATCCGGCCGTTCCGGGTGATCATGCGGAACGGTCATCTGGCCTACCTGGTGCTGGGCGTGGCCACCTACGTCGTCTCGCTCTTCTTCTGGCCGACCCCGACGGTCCCGCTCATGGCCGGGATCCTGTTGCCGGCGGCCATCGCCGCGGGGCTTCCGCCCATCGGCGGGGCGCTCTGCATCGCGGTGGCGGGGTTGGGAACCGCGCTGTCCTCCGACTACATCCTCAAGGTCGCGCCGGGCATCAGCGCCAACGCGGCCGGCGTGCCCCTGATGGCCGTGGCCGACAAGGCGCTCGTGCTTTCGCTGATCACCGGCGGCATCGCCTTCGTGCTCTGCTACCTTTCGATCCGGAAGGACATCCGGGCTCCCAGCAATGCCCATCTGGAACAGTGGGAGCAGGCGGAGGTGGCGCCCTCCGCGGAGGGGGGCGGGGCCGCCGCGCCCGCGCGCGCTAAATCCCCGATGGCGGTGGCACGGCTGGACCTCTCGCCGGCCAAGCGGAAATGGTCCCGCCTGGTTGCCGTCATCACGCCGGTGGCTTTCCTGGCCATTGTCGTCGACATGCTCCTGCCGAAGCTGGTGCCGGGGTTCCAGGCGCCCCAGGGTTCTGCGGCGGCCGCCCTGGTGGGCGGGGTGGCCGGTTTGCTGATGCTGGCCGTGGCCGTGATCGGCGACGGCCGCCAGGCGTTCAGATCCGTCGCGGTCCATTTCACCGAGGGGCTGGTGTTCGCCTTTCGCGCGATGGCCCAGGTGCTGCCCATCGCGGGGTTCTTCTTCATCGGCGTGGCCACCCTGGCCGGCCCGATCCTGGGCGTCGGGGCCGGCCAGAAGGCGCCTGGGTTCCTGTTCGAGCTGGTGCGGGCGGCCGACTTCTGGATTCCCCGCAACCGGGTGTTCGTCACCTTCGGCGTGCTGATTTCCGGCATGGTCACCGGCATCGACGGATCCGGGTTCGCCGGACTGCCGCTGACCGGGGCGATCTCGGGCGCGCTGGGCCGGGCGGTGAACTTGGACGTGTCCACCCTGGCCGCGGTCGGCCAGATGGGATCGGTGTGGACCGGCAAGACCCTGACGGCCTGGTCCGCGCTGGCGGCGGTCGCGGCTTTCGCGCGGGTGTCGGTGTTCGACGCGGTCCGCAAACTGTTCCTGCCCGTGGTCTGCGGCCTTTTCGTGGCGACCGTGTTCGCCATCGTCGTCTGGTGACTAGTCCGGCGGCAGCAGGGCGTTGAAGGCGGTGGTGATCTGGCTTTCCAGGCGCAGGGTCAGTTCCGAGGCCTCCATGGGGCGGCCCAGGAGGTAGCCCTGGAAGCCGTAGCAGCCCATCTTCACCAGGGTCTCGTGCTGCTCGGGGGTCTCCACCCCTTCGGCCACCACCTGCATGCCCATGTCCCGGCCCAGGTGGATGATGGTCTGGACGATGGGCAGGGAGGAGATCACGCCGGGCTGGCTGGGGAACATGCCGCGCACGAAGGTCTGGTCGATCTTCAGGGTGTCGATGGGCAGGTGGTGCAGGTAGCTGAGGGAGGAGTAGCCGGTGCCGAAGTCGTCGATGCCGAAGTGCACGCCCAGGGCCTTCAGGTCGTGCAGGATGCTCTGGCTGGTCTTGACGTTCTTGAGCAGGGTGCTTTCGGTGATCTCCAGCTCCAGGCAGGAGGGCGACAGCCGGCTCTCCCGCAGGGTGCGGGCGACGAAATCCACCCAGCGCGGCTGGGTGAGCTGGATGGGCGAAACGTTCACCGCCAGCTTCACCGGGCGCGGGCACATGGCCTGCCAGATGGCGGCCTGGTGGCAGGCGGTGGACAGCGTCCATTCGCCCATGGCGTGGATGAACAGGTTCTCCTCGGCCAGCGGCACGAACTTGGAAGGGGGCACCGTGCCGAGCACCGGATGCTCCCAGCGCAGCAGGGCCTCCATGCCGAAGATGCGGCCGGCCGCGTTGGTCTGTGGCTGGTAGAACACCTGCATCTCGTTCTTCAGGATGGCCTGGCCCAGGTAGGCCTCCATCTGCTGCCGCTCGAACGAGGCCTCGCTGAGGGTCAGGGTGGTGCACTGGATGCTGTTGCCCCCCGCCGCCTTGGCCCGGTTGGTGGCGTTCTCGGCCTCCTTCTGCAGGCTGGGGGCGTCGTCCCCGTCCTGGGGCGAAAGGCTGATGCCGATGCTGGCGGTGAGCCGCACTTCGCGCTGGGCGACCCGGTAGGGGATGCGCACCGCGTCCAGCATGGCCTGGGCCATGCGCAGGGGCTGCTGGGCGTCCTGCACATCCGGCAGCAGCACCACGAACTGGTCGGTGCCCACCCGGGCCAGGGTGTCTCCGGAGGCCAGCAGCACCAGGATCCGCCGGGTGAGCTGCAGGATCAGTTCGTCCGCCTCGGCGAATTCCAGGGTCTGGTTCACCGTCTTGAACCGGTCCAGTTCGATGAACAGCACCGAAACCATGTTGCCCTGCCGGCGCGCGCGCAGGATCGCCTGGCCGGTTCGATCGGACAACCGCAGGCGGTTGGGCAGCCCGGTGAGCGGATCCTGGTCGCGCAGAACCTCCAGCTGGGCCCTCAGCTGGAGAACTTCCGCCCGGGCCTTGGTCAGCTCGTCCAGGAGATCAATGGCCTGCAAGGGGACTTCTTTTTCTTCCTGATTGCTGGGGGCTGGGGCCACGCCTCGGACTCCTGGGATTTTGGCATTTATTAAGCCATAGTCTCCCCTCCCCAGCCCCCGAATGCGAACAAATATTAGGCATTTGGTACTTTGCTTTTTTTTTCCAGCTCAGGCCTGGGCCAGGCCTTCATCAAGCGCCTCGATGATGTCGTCGATGTGCTCGATGCCGATGGAAAGCCGCACCAGGTCAGGGGTGAGGCCTCCGTCCAGCTGCTGCTGCTCGGAGAGCTGGGAGTGGGTGGTGCTGGCCGGGTGGATGATCAGGCTCTTGGCGTCGCCCACGTTGGCCAGGTGGGAGAACAGGGGGATGTGGTCGATGAGCTTCACCCCGGCCGCGGCGCCGCCCTTGATGCCGAACACCACCATGCCGCCGAACCCGCCCTTGAGGTACTTCTTGGCGAGGGGGTAGGAGGGGTCGTCCGGCAGCCCCGGGTAGCGCACCCAGGCCACCTTGGGATGCCGTTCCAGGTGGCGCGCCACCGCCAGGCCGTTCTCGCTGTGCCTGGCCATGCGCAGGGGCAGGGTCTCCAGGCCCTGGAGGAACAGCCAGGCATTGTCCGGCGCGATGGCCGCGCCCAGGTTGCGCAGCGGCACGGTGCGCGCGCGCAGGATGAAGGCGATGGGGGCGAGCGCCGCCGGCAGGTCCAGGGCCCAGCGCAGCCCGTGGTAGTTGGGGTCGGGCAGGGTGAACAGCGGGTGCCGGCCGGCCTTCCAGTCGAACTTCCCGGCGTCGGTGATGCTGCCGCCGATGCCGGTGCCGTGCCCGCCGATCCACTTGGTGAGCGAGTTCACCACGATGTCGGCGCCGAACTGGATGGTCTGCAGCAGGCTGGGGGTGGAGAAGGTGGCGTCGACGATGAGCGGGAGACCGTTGCGGTGGGCCACTTCGGCGATCTTCTCGATGTCTGCCACGTCCAGCAGCGGGTTGCCGATGCTTTCGATGAAGATCGCCCGGGTCTTGGCGGTGATGGCCTTCTGGAAGTTCTCGGGATCCTTGGGATCCACGAAATTCACCTTGATGCCCAGCTGCGGCAGGATGGCGTCGAACTGGGTGTAGGTGCCGCCGTAGAGGTTGTTGCCGCTGACGATCTCGTCGCCCACCTGGGCCAGGGTGATGATGGCGTAGAAGATCGCCGCGCTGCCCGAGGCCAGGGCCAGCGAGGCGGCGCCCCCCTCCAGCAGGGAAAGGCGCTGTTCGAGCACGTCCTGGGTGGGGCCGCCGATGCGCGTGTAGATGTTGCCCAGCTCCTTGAGCGCGAACAGGTTGGCGGCCTGCTCGGTGTTCTTGAAGACGTACGAGCTGGTGCGGTGGATGGGGACGCCCAGGCTCTGGGTGGTGGGGTCAGGGGTCTGGCCGCCGTGCAGGGCGAGGGTTTCGGGGCGGTAGGCGTGTGCCATGGGAGTCTCCTCAGAGCCAGCATAGACAGGGCCACGGGAAGGCGCTCCCAAAATGGAGCAAGGCGGCATGCTTCCGCTGGGAAAACAGGTTGAAAATACTTTTCTTACAGACAATGTAAGAATATACGCTTTGATGGACCGGGTCAACATGGTCAAAAAATTTCAGCAGGAGAAAAAATTTTATTGATTCTTGAATTGTTTGTTCGCAAACTGGGGGTGTTCATTGGGACCGGTTATGAAATTCCTTTCCCCAGACGCAACCCGGAGGATGCCATGGCAAACCCAGCAGTTCTGACTCATCTCGATGCCCGCGTGGCTGAACTGGCCGCCAAGTACCGGCCGCTGGCCACGGAAATGCTGGCCGAGGTCATCCGCATCCCGGCGGACCATGTGGACAAGCCGGTGGAGCAGGGCGGGGATCCCAAGTGCGGCACCTCCAACCACGAGTTCCCCCGGCTGGAGTACCTGCGCAGGAAGATCATCGAGATCGGCGCGGTGCGCAAGGCCGAGGACGTGGGGTTCGACGATTTCGGCAACCTGGTGTGGACGGTGGAAGATCCCACCGACGGCATCCCCGCGGCCGAGAAGAAGGTGGTCTACCTGGACGGCCACTCCGACACCGTGCGCGCCCTGCGGCCCCAGTGGCTGGAGAAGATCGGCGGCGGGGTGGACTGCTACAACGGGCTCACCGACCCCACCAAGGTGGACAAGGCCTTCCTGAAGCGGGAGCTGGGCTGGACCGCCAAGGACGACAACTGGGACAACCTGCTGTTCGGCCGGGGCTCGGCGGACCAGTTGGGCGGCGTCATCAGCGAGGCGGTGGCCGCCAAGATCCTGCTGGAGCTGGCCCCCGAAGGCGCCCTGAAGGGCGTGATCGTGCGGGCCTACGCCACCGTCTGCGAAGAGGACAATGACGGCGCCGGCCCCATGTTCATCCGCACCAAGGTGCTGCCCGGCGCCCGGCCCGAGCTGATCCCCGATGTGGTCATCCTCACCGAGGGCACCGGCTGCTCGAAGAAGGGCGCCATGGGCATCTACCGCGGCCAGCGCGGCCGCATGCAGATCGAGGTGACGGTCACCGGCCGCTCCTGCCACGGCTCCATGCCCTGGGAGGGCAAGAACCCGCTGGAGTTCGGCGCCGCCATCGTCAAGGAGGCCGCCGAGAACTACGACAAGCGCATCGGCTTCCTGGACAACGAGTTCCTCGGCCACGGCACCCGCACCGCCTCCTGGGCCACCCTGGAAAGCCCCAGCGATTGCGCCGTGCCGGACCGCTTCATCTTCCGTTTCGACCGCAGGCTCACCGTGGGCGAAACCCCCGAGCGGGCGCTGGCCGACGTGGAGGAGCTGCAGGCGGTGGCCTCCGCCCGCGCCGCCGGGCTCAAGGTGGAGGTCACCGTGCCGGTCTACGGCGACGCCAGTTGGAAGGGCTACGTGCTGAACAATCCCCAGATCTACCTGGGCTGGGTCACCCCCGAGGAGCACCCCGCCATCCAGGCCGCGGTGGGCACCTACCAGGGCGTCATCACCCCGCACGTGGACGGCGTGCGCGGCGAGGGCGGCACCATTCCCAAGGAACCGCGGGTGGAGCGCTGGATCTTCTCCACCGACGGCGTGGGCTACCCGATCCCCAAGGACGACACCGCCATCCCGGTCGGCGCCGCCAAGCGCTGGGTGGTTTCCGGCGCCTACAAGCACCCGGCCATGTTCGGGGTCGGCCCCGGCATCGAGCAGAACACCCACAAGATCGGCGAGTGCGTGGACCTGCGCGAGCTGCAGCACACCATCGCCTTCCTGGCCCGCTTCCCCAGCGTGTTCGCGGCCAGGTAGGCACCGGCCCGCCCCGGGTTGCCGCCGGGGCGGGTCATGATCGTTGAAGATCGTACCGGATCTGTGGTTATGCTTAAGAACACGATCCGAGTGCTATCGACAAGGCGTTTTAATGCAAAAGCATGTCCCACCAGCGCAATTCCCTAGGATCTCCGAAGCTGCGGCCGGATCCCGGAACGGCGCCCAGGTGGGACATCGGCATGGGCACGGCGGCGAACCGATTCCGGCCAGGCTGGAGGAGGCCGGGGCCTGGCGGGCGTCCGCGAAGCGCTGGCTGCCGCCGTGCTACTGTTCAAGAAAACCATCGTCATTCATGCCCGGCCCGGCAATGTCCGGAGCCTGTAGGAGGAGAACATGGGGAATATCGTACTTTCCAATGCCACCATCATCGACTGCACGGGCGCCGATCCGCGCCCCAACGGCTGGGTGGTGATCGAGGACAAGCGGATCAAGGAGATCGGCCAGGGGCGCCTCGGAGCCATGCCGGCCAAGGCCGAAGTCATCGACTGCCTGGGCCAGACCCTGCTGCCCGGGCTCATCGACGGGCACGTGCACACCGGCTGCGTGGACGCCAGCATCGTGGACAACCAGCGCAACAACCTCACCTCCACCCTGGTGATCAAGTCCCTGAAGGTGCTCAAGGAGACCCTGGACCAGGGCTTCACCACCGCCCGTGACTGCGGCGGAGTGGACGCCGGCTTCCGCAAGGCCGTGGACGAAGGGCTGGTCCCGGGATCCCGGCTGTCGGTGTCCGGCGGCATCCTGTCCCAGACCGGCGGGCACGGCGACTGGCGGCTGGGCACCGAGACCTGTCCGCCGTTCTATCATGCGGCCGGAGTGGTGGCGGGCGTGTTCGACGGGGTGGACGAAGTGCGCCGGGGCGCCCGGGAGCAGCTGCGGCTGGGGGTGGACTTCATCAAGATCATGGCCGGCGGCGGCGCGGCTTCGCCCAGCGACGAGCTGGACACCTCCCAGTATTCCCTGGAGGAGATGCAGGCCGCGGTGTTCGAG
>JARLGP010000048.1 GCA_031292735.1 Holophaga sp. | reverse complement strand
GGCCATGGGGCTACTTGTCGGCCGGATCGGTGCCCTCGATCCCGCCGTCCAGGTAGGTCCAGCGGATCTTCGTGTAGTTGAAGGCCACGTCCTCCATGTGGCCCATCTCCCTGGTTTCCGGCAGCAGGCAGTTGGGAAAATAGGTCTTGATGTTCACCACGTGGACGGTCTTCAGCTCGGTGGTGAAGTAGTGCGTCGCCTTGCCGGCGACGGTCTTGTACCAAAGCAATTCGAGGGTCTTGATCTCCTCTCCTCCGCACAGGGCCTTGAGCAGCAGCGGGCTGCTCTTGTCCACCTCCTTGGTGATGACGATGGCGCCGTGCAGCCGCCCGCCCTTGATCACCCCGGTCAGCGGATCGGTGGGGATCTGGATGAGGTGCTGGAAACCCTGGACCCTGATGGTGTCCTTCAGGTTCTTGTCGTTCTTCTCGTTTTCCGGCACATCGCCCTTGATCTGGGGATCGGATATTTTCAGGTAGATGCATTCAGACATGCTGCTGTCTCCTCGGAAAGGCGGGCCGCGGGCCCTGCCGCGCTACTGCTTGTCCAGCTTCCCGACCAGGGAAAGGCTGAAGGAGGCTCCCATGTACTTGAAATGGGGCTGCACTTTCATCTCCACCCGGTACCAGCCCGGATCCCCTTCCAGCTCCGACACGACGATGGAGGCCTTGCGCAGCGGGCGCCGGCTGCGGGTGCTCGCGGACGGGTTGTCCTGGTCCGAGATGTACTGTCCGAGCCAGGTGTTGAGTTCCAGGTCCAGTTCCGCCCGCTCCTTCCAGGTGCCGATGTTCTCCCGCTGGATCACCTTGATGTAGTGGGCCAGCCGGCACACCACGAAGATGTACGGCAGCTGGGTGCCCAGCTTGAAGTTGAGCTCGGCGGCCTTGCCCTCGGGGTTGTTGCCGAAGGTCCTGGGCTGCTGGACCGAATTGGCGGAGAAGAAGGCGGCGTTGTCGCTGCCCTTGCGCATGGTCAAGGCGATGAAGCCGGCCTCGGCCAGCTCGAATTCCCGCCGTTCCGAGATGAGCACCTGGGTGGGAATCTTGTTCTGCAGTTCGCCCATGGCCTCGTACTGGTAGACCATCATGTCCTCCACCGCGCCGCCGCCCTGGGGGCCGATGATGTTGGCGCACCAGCGGTACTGGGCGAAGCTGGCGGTGATCCGGGCGGCGAAGGCGAAGGCGGAGCTGCCCCACAGGAAATGCTGTTCGCTGCCGGCCACCGCCTCGGTGTAGTTGAAGCTCTTGGCCGGCCGGGTGGCCGGGCCATAGGGAATCCGCAGCAGGAAGGAGGGCAGGGTGAGGCTCACGTAGCGCGCGTCCTCGGATTCCCGGAAGCCGCGCCACTTGGCGTACTGCGGCATCTCGAAGATGGACTTGATGTCCTTGAGGTTGGGCAACCCGGTGAAATCGGTGAGGCCGAAGAACTCGCTGCCGGCGGCTGCCACGAACGGCGCGTGGGCCACGCAGGCGACGCCGGCGATGCCCTGGAGCAGCTTCAGGTCCTGGCCGCCGGGGCCGAACGCGTAGTCGCCCACGATCAGCCCGTAGGGCTTGCCGCCGAATTGGCCATACTCCCGGCTGTAGACGGTCTTGTACAGGCCGGTCTTGGTGAGGTCGGCCGCGTCCTCGAAATCGGCCTGGAGATCCTCCTTGCTCACGCTCAGGATCTCGATCCGGATGTTCTCCCGGAAGTCGGTGTGCTCCACCAGGTAGCGCAGGGAGCGCCAGAGCGACTCCAGGCGCTGGAAGCCCGGGGCGTGCAGGATGGCGTCCACCTGGGCGCCGAGCTGCTGGTCCAGGGCGGCGATCATGTCGTCGGCCAGGGCCTGGGTGACCCGGACTCCGGCCCGGTCAGGCTTCACCAGTTCCTGGATCAGGGCCTGGACGCCGGTCCGGGTGACCCCGTAGCCCTCGTCGGACGGCTTGAGCCGGGTGGCCTGGATGACGTTGTCCAGGAGGCTTCCCCCGCCGCCTTCGCCGGCGCTGCTGGTCTCGGTCTGCTTGGGTTCGTCGCTCATGGCGGTCTCCTACTCGATGCCCAGTTCGTTGAGGAGCCGCTCCCGGGAGCCGGGATCCTCGATCAGGTCCTGCAGCTTCTTACGAAATTCAGGGATGTTGCCCAGGGGGCCCTTGAGCGCCTTGAGCGCGTCCCGCAGGTCCATGAGCCTCTGCAGCTCGGCCACCCTGGAGACGATGGCGTCCGGCTCGAAATCCCGGAGCGCCTTGAACTCCAGGTCCAGGGACAGCTCCGCGCCCTGGTTCCCGTACAGGCAGTCGGGAACGGAAGTCTGCAGCCTGAGCTTGTGGGCCTTGAGCACCTCGTCGAAATTATCCTTGTCGATGTTGACCGGGGCCCGGTCCTCCACCGGCGTGGGGTCGGCCCGCTGGGTGAAATCGCCCAGGACCAGGACCTTCAGGGGAAGCTCCACTTCCTCCTTGGCGTCGCCGGTGGCAGGGCGGTAGACGATGTTCACACGCTCTTTGGGCGCTATGGAAGCAGGCTGGCCCATGGTGGGACTCCTTCGCAAGGGGTGGAAAACGGATCGACCGGGCCAGGCCGGGTGATCCAGGGGGATGGGACTGGCTGCCTTGGAATATAATTTAAAAATAAATCCTGGAAAGAGGGGACGCAGGATTTAACGCTAGAATTCAAGGTTGTTCAAGTTTCAGCGCCAAGGAGGGATCCAGCGATACCAGTCGCATCAGGATTTTTTCTATAATTTTATCATTAATTGATGGATTCGAGCGCAGCCCTTCCAGCATCGCCTTCAAGGCGGCCAGGGCCAGCTCCGGTTCCCAGCGGTGCACCTGGAAGGCCTCCAGGTCCGAAAGCAGGTCCTCGGCCATGGCCGCCATCACCTTGGCGCTCCGGAACCGGGCCAGGCCAGCGCAGAGGGCGGTCCGCAGCTGGAACGACGCCCGGCCGGATCCCGCGCTCCTGGCGGCCAGGGCGAGCAGGCTCGCGGCCCTGAGCGGCTCCCCCCCATCGGCCAGGGCCTTGGCCTCGGCCAGCACCGGATCCAGGGCGGCCGCCCGGTCCGGTCCGCCGGCTTCCTGGCCGGGCTCCTGGAGCCACTGCCGGGTGGGCTCGTCCGCGAACGGCGTGCCGTCGGCAAAGCACAGCTCCGCCAGTCCCGGCAGGCGGCGATGGAAGGCCCGGGTCTCCTGCTCCACCGACCTGGCCGCGGCCCCTCGGTCCAGGGCGTCCAGGGCCTCGGCCGCCATGCGGTTCAGGTCCATCCAGAGCGGATAGGGCGCGATCAGGTCCTCGGCGCAACTCAGCACCTGCTCCCAGTTCTGGGCGGTCCTCGCCGCGTCGAGGCCGGAGGTGTCCTGCCGTCGGGGCCGGGGGATCCCGGTGCGGTTGCCCTGGGCGGGGGGCAGTTCGGCCCATGACAGCCACGCGGCCAGCCGGTGCAGCCGGTAGGGGACCGGGTCGGAGGGCTTCTGGGCGCGCAGGATGGCCCCCGCCCGGTGGAGGTAGGCCCCCACCTCGTCCAGGAGATGCTCCGGGTCGGTCAGGGACGGGGGCGGCGCCGGATCCGGGGCCGGGGGTGCCGGTGCCGGAGCCGGGGAGGGGGGCGCCGGAGCCGGGGGCGGGCTGGACGGCTGGCTCGGCGGCGGCGCGGCGGATTGGGGTTCGGGCCGGGGCTCCTCGACTTCTTCCACCCAGCCCGCCACCCGCGCCGACAGGGGGAGCAGGTTCGGGCTGTCCTCCATGCGCTCGGCCAGGATCTGGTCGATGGCCTGGAAATCCTCCAGCAGGGCCTCCCGGCGTTCCCGGGGCCACTGGACCGGCGGCCGGCGTTCCACGGCCTGACCGGCCAGATCGAACAGGGCCTCCAGCGCGTTCCGGCGCGCCCGCACCCGGGGCGGCGCCATGGTCTCCCAGAACGTTTCCAGCAGGTCCCGGAGAATCCGCAGGGCCAGCGCCAGGCCCTCCTGGCCGCGGGTCTGCACCAGGGCGCTGGCCAGCTGGCAGGCCACCTTCAGGTCCTTGCCCTGCTCGGCCAGCAGTCCCGAGGCCAGCTGGATGACCTTTTCCCAGTCCACCGCCGGGCCGGACAGGGCGGTCTGCCTGGCCAGCTCGGCGGCCAGGGCGTCCAGGGCCGGCAGGTCCTCCAGCGGCCTTCCGGCCGGGTGGGGGCCCGGGATGGGAGTCTTGCCCAGATCGATGAGTTCCATGGGGGGGTCCGCGGGGCCGGAGGTTGGGGTCAGGGGGTTGCGGGCGGCACCGGGCCGGCGGGCGCCACGATGGACTCGGGCACCAGGACCGGGCTGGTCTTCAGGAAGCGGAGCACTGGCGCGGCTCCGGTGACTCGATAGCCGACCCGGATCCAGCTGATCCCCAGCTCTTCCAGCTGGCCTTCCGATTCGGGGAAATCCCGGGCGCTGAACCGGTGGACGCCCCGCTCGAATTCGCCCAGGAACCGGGCGAAGCCCAGCTTCCCGGGGTAGGTGCGGGTGAGGGCCAGGTTCGGCAGCTGGATCTGGAGGGTCACGTCCGAGGCGGTCTCGGGGTCCCATTTGAACAGGACGCTCTGGGGGTAGTTGAAGTTCTCCAGGCTGGTCTGGCTGCTGTCCTGGTTCGAGAGGCTCAGCCTGCTGCCGGTGGGCAGGACCCGGGCCGCGGGGTTGACGCCCAGGGGCAGGGCCGCCAGGGTGACGTTGAAGCTGGGCTTGAAGGCCAGGCCGGCCTCCTGGCCCCGGTCCAGGAAGGCGAAGAAATCGTCCCGGAACGGCAGGCTCTGGCCGTTGAAGGCCTCCTTGGCGGCGTGGCGGCCGGCCTGGTTCTCCACGAAGGCCCGGGCCGGGCCCTTCAGGAAAGACCAGACCTTGCCGTCCTGGGGGTCGAACAGCACCTTGCGGAACCGGTCCGGATCGGTGTCCCGCAGCGGGCCCAGCACCGACCGGCTCCACTGCGCCTGGAGGTCGGCGGCGGCCAGGTCGAGGCTGTAGGCCATGGCGTGGTCCAGCGGCCCGCGCACCAGGCTCCACACGGCGCGGGTGTCGCTGTCCCGGCCCAGGAACACCTCCAGCTCGGTGAGCTTGGCGTGGGCCTTGAGGTAGAGGGAGGACGCGCCCGGGTCGCCGTCCAGGCCGTCCGGAGCCTGGTCGCCCAGGCAGCGGACCATCTGCCGCAGGGCTTCCTGGCGGGACAGCAGGGTCGGTTCGATCGCCTGGAATGCCGCCAGGTAGTCCAGCCACAGCTTGGAGGCGGCCATGCAGAGCTGGAAGTCCTCGGCCTTCTCGGGATCCAGCCTGCCTTCCCACTTCCTGAGCTGGCGGTCCTTCTCCAGCACCAGCTTGTCCAGAGTGCTTGGATTGGATTTCTCCAGCGTCTGCTCCTCGGCCAGGTCCTGGATGCGGTTGAGCCGGAGGACCAGGGCCACCGCCGGCGCGGGCGCGGGATCCTCCAGGCTGCCCATCTCCAGGGCCATCCGGTCGAGGAGCTTCAGGTACGGGTTGTCCCGGATGGCCATCAGGGCGGCGATCCGCTCCCGCTCCTCGGGGGCGGCGATGCCCCGGGCGCCTTCGGCGAAGCGCTGGCCGAAGGCGAACCAGGACCGGTAGAACTGCGCCCGGTACCAGGCCCAGAACGCCGCCAGCCTGGGCTGGAGGAGGGCGGGGCCGCCCAGGGCCCGCTCCATCATCTTCAGGAACGCCTGGATGTGGTTCCGCCCCCCCCGGGTGAAGGCGCCCGCAACCAGGGGGCCGGGCGCCAGGGGGCGCCCGGTCCCGCCCCAGAAATCCCGCAGGCCGACGTGCGGCGCGTCGGGAATCCAGTTCGACGCGATCCAGCGCAGATCGACCCCTTCGTGCCCCAGGATCCCCTTGAGGTTCTCCCGCAGGTGCTGGATCTTGGCCTGGCGCGCGCCCCGGTCGCTGGCCCAGACCAGGTAGCCCAGGTAGTTGTCGGCGTAGGCGTGGGCGGCGTCCGGGTCCAGGCCCGGATGGAGGCTCGCCAGCAGATCCCGGGAGGCCGCGGTGAAGGCGTCCGCCCAGGCCGGGCCATGCTCCACGTCGATGGGGCCGTCGTCCAGGGTGTGCTGGATCAGGTCGATCCGGGTGACCAGGAAGCCGAGGTAGATGGCCAACTTGTCGCCCTGCTGGAGGCCGACGGGATTCTTGGTCAGCTCCCGGTCCAGGGTGATGTCCATGGGAGTCAGGAAATCGGCGCGGAACAGGTTGAGCCAGCTGGCCTCCACCGTCCGCTCCAGGCGCAGGCTATGGTCCAGGCCGAGCCGCGGCACCCACCAGCCGCGGTTGAGCCGTTTCATCTGGGTCAGCTCCCGGCGCACCCAGTCCAGCTTGAGCAGGTCCGCCCCGGTGTCGCCGGTGCGCGTGGGCAGCACCAGGTCCAGGTCGGTGAAGGCCCGGAGGGCCCGCCGGTTCTGCTGGAAGGACGCCCCCAGCAGGCCCAGGGCGCCCAGCCAGAGGCCGGACCAGGCCACCAGGCCCAGGTTCCGGCGCAGCCGCCGCCAGCTCAGGAATTCCTGCACGGCCCGGTGCAGGTGCCGGTCCCGGGGCAGGATCGTGCTGAAGAATTCCTGCAGGAACAGGCCCTGGCTGGCGGTGGCCGGCTGGGCGTCCCGGAGCCCGAAGGTGTCCAGGAACTCCGAGCCCGGGCTGCCCGTGCGGACCGCGCTGGAGAAGAACAGGCCGCGCAGCAGGGGCGTCTCCAGGTAGGGGTTGTCCTGGAACAGGGGCTGCAGGAACTGCTCCAGTCCCGGCTTGAGCCGCTGGAATTCGGCGGGGAACAGGAGCACCCCGGGGGCGGTCCGGGAATCCTGGCGGGCCAGGGCGAACCGCAGTTCCCTCAGCCGGCTGGAGGTGCTGGCCATGGCCCGCTGGAACACTTCCCGCCAGTGCGGGTCCTTGTCCTGGTTGGTATAGCCCATGGCCTGCGTCACCCGCTCCTGCAGGGCCGCGGCGAAGGCGGTCATGCCCGGCACCTGGTCCATCTTGGTGACCATCACGAACACCGGCGCGGTGGCGCCCAGGGAGCGGGCCAGGGTGTCGATCCGGCGCCGCAGGTCCAGGGCGTCCCCCCTGAGCTTCTCGGCCGAACCGGACAGCAGCTGGTCCGCCGGCACCACCACGATCACGCCGTTGACCGGTTCCTTGCGCCGGTACTGGGCCAGCAGGGTGAGGAAGCGCCGCCATTCCTCCCGGTCCAGCTCCTCGTCGACATTTATGGAATAGCGCCCGGCGGTGTCGAGGATGATGGCCTGGTCGAAGAACCACCAGTCGCAGTTGCGCGTGGAGGCGGTGGAGGCCCGGTGGTGGTCCTTGCCCACCGCGGAGGCCAGCCCCGAATGCCGGATGGCGGACGTCTTCCCGGCCCTGGATTCCCCCAGCACCAGGTACCAGGGCAGCACGTAGAGCGGGTTCCCGCGCTTCCTGAGCCGGGAGTTCCGGAGCAGGTCCATGCTTTCGGCCCAGTGCTCCTGGAGGTCGCGCAAGGCCTGGCGCTCCTGCATGGCGGCGCTGTGGATGGCCGCCTCATCCTCGGCGATCACCCTCCGGACGAAGGCGGCCTCCCGTCGGCGGCGCAGGTGGTGGACCAAGAACAGGGCCAGGAGCCAGAGCCCCAGGCAGCCCAGGAACAGGCCGGCGCCCACCCACCACGGCCAATGGCGGTAGACCGTCAGCCGGAAGCAGGCGAATCCCGCGCCGCCGAGGAGGACGGCCACCAGGAGGATCTTGAGCAGTCTCTTCATGGCGGGTCAGGGCAGCGCGTGGGAGGCGAGGCCATCCAGGATCCGGCTGAAGCCCCGGTGGGCCGCGAAGAAGATCGCCGGCGGCAGCAGGGCCAGGAGCGCGGTCAGGATGGCCACCAGGGGGACCCGGATCCTGGCCCGCTCCGGTGGCCGGGACCTGCAGGCGCCCGGGAACAGGTCCTCCCCCGGCGGGGCGGAGAAGGCCGCGGGCAGCCGGGCCAGGATCCCCGCCCGCAGGTCCCGGCGCGCCTGGTGGTCGTCCGGGCCGAACAGTTCGCCCTGGAAGCCCAGGGAGAGGCAGTAGTCGTAGACCTCCAGCACCTGGTCGGCCCAGTCGGGCAGCGCCTCCAGCCGCTGGTAGAACTGTTCCCCGGCCAGGGCCGTGCCGAACCGGCGGCGCTGCAGCTGGCACTGGACCCACAGGTGCCGCCCCTCCCACCGGGAGCATAGGATCCGTTCATCCACCCAGGCGCAGACCGCGAACAGGGCCTCCTGCCAGTCCCAGTCGGGGAACCCGTGCCGGGCCTTGAAGGCCTCGGCGCGCTCCAGAAGGAGGTCGTAGTGCGCCAGCACCTGCTCGAAGGCGGGCGGGTCCGCGCCGGTTTCCGGGTCCAGGAGGGAGCGGGTGTAGACCATGATCTCCAGCCAGGCGTCGATGAGCCGCACCTGGCCGTCCATGGGGCCGGGCTCCCGCGGTGCCAGGAGGAGCGCGGGCAGTTCCACCGGGCCGTTCATTTCCGCGCCAGCACCAGCTCCGCCCGGGTGTCCTCGGGCGCCCCGTCCCAGTGCAGGCAGACGCTTCCGGAACGCTGGACCTCCTGCCAGCGGGGATCCTGGCGGTCAATGCGGAAGTGCGCGGCGCCAGGCTGCCTGGCCAGCCCCGGGGGCGGCGCGCTGCGCGGCTCCAGGGGCACGCCGGGCAGGGCCCGGGCCACCAGGGCCTGGACCTGGTCGGGCGCGCCGAGCTTGGCCAGCTTCAGCAGGAGCTCCGCCAGGCGCGGCGTCGGCTCGGCAGCGGTGTGGATGGTGAGGAAGAGGTCCTGGCGGCTGTCCAGGAGGGCCTGGGGCAGGGCGGCCTGGAACCGCGCGCCGTCGCGGGCCAGCTCGATGATCAGCTGGGGTCCGGCCAGGATCGCCTCCAGCAGCTCGCCGATGAGCGCCTGGAGAGCGAGGAAGGACGGCAGCGGATCGGCATGCTCATACTCCCGCAGCAGGGAGCGGCCATCCGCGAGGCGGCCCAGCACGTCCACCCGGCTGGAGAAGGTGCTCAGCTCCCCGGCGAACTGGCGCAGGTCGCCCAGCAGCGCCCAGGGGTGGACCCAGGGCGCTTCGGCATGGTGATGGAGCAGGGGCAGGTGGCGCGCCAGCACGCGCAGCGCCGCCAGCTGGAGCTGGGCGGCCACGCCGCCGTCCCGGCCGTCCTTGGTCTCCTCCAGGTTCCGGCAATAGGCCTGGGCCTGGTCCCGCACCGCCCGCAGGACCTGGGTCAGGGCCTCCGAATCGCCCACCTGGAGCACGGGCGCCGCGAAGCGCGGGCACAGGCGCGGAACCCCTCGGTTGAGTTCCACCGCCGCCACCGGGATCAGCTCGTACTCGCCCAGCGAGGGCAGCTCCGGTTCCCAGAAGATCTCCAGGGCGTGTTCCAGGCGCTGCACCGGCACCGCCGGAGCCTCCTGGTGCAGGTCGTTCACCTCCTGCCCGCCCGGATCGCAGACGTAGCGGGCAGACGCCCGTTCCGGGCCGTTGGGGGCTTCGAGGACCGTGACGTTCGGGCCTTCCGGCCGAAACCGGCGCAGGCCCACGTAGGCCTTGAGCCGCGCTCCGGCGCCGCCCAGGAGCTCGCCGAACGCCCGGGGTTTCAGCCGGGCGTCTCCGGGCAGCCGCGCCAGGGTCCCGTCCGGGAACAGGAACTCCCCCGCCACCACCTCCAGCACCCGCTGGGCCAGGGAGCCCTCCCGCACCTCCAGGCCGCGCACCCCCCAGAAGAAGGGCTGGGCCATGGCGAAGCGGGGCAACAACTGGCTCCAAAGATGTTGCTCTAACTGCTGAAAATGCTGCGGCTGTAGCAGAAGCCCCTGGTGCCAGAAAAGCGGTGGAACGGCTTTCATCGGCCCTCCCCGTGGCTGCTGAAGGAAAGGTCCTGGATGGAATCCCGGCCGAACCTGAGGTCAAGCACGCACGCCCTGCCGTCCTGGTTCCCCGCCGGCAGTTCGAGGATCCGGGTGACGGCCCCGGGGGCCAACCCGTAGTAGCCGGCCACCACCGCAAGCCATCGGCCGTTCTGGGCCCGGTCCAGGGGCAGGGTCCGCCGCTCGCCGGGCTGGAGGAAGAGCTTGTCCGCGCTGGCCACGCTGGGATCGAACGGCAGCCCCTGGAGCAGGGTCCGGAGCCCGGCGGGATCCTTGGCCAGGGTGTTGAAGGCGTTGGTGGCACTCAGTTGGTACAGCACCGCCAGGAGCGCGTGCGGCGTCCGTTCGAACGGGTTGAGTTCCGGATCCGCCTGGAGCGAGAGGCTGAGACCATGGGGCTGGTAGGACGGAGGGGGGACCGGCTGGGGCAGGAACGGACCCATGGGCTGGGCCACCACCGGCTTCTTCCGGCAACCGGCCAGGAAAGGGAAGATGGACAGGCATGGGATCAACCATAGAATTGACAATTTCATCTTTAACCGCGGACGGGACGGAACAGGCTTGAAGATAAGTCAGAAATTATTTATATCAATAGAGGCCCACGAAAATTCCGCCTCGCCGCGCGGTTCCGGTCCCGGCGTTTTCCTGGCAGGGTCGGTGCTACCATCGTCCCCGTCACCGGGAGGGGAACATGCGCGTCTTGATCGTGGGAGCGTCAGGAATCGTCGGCCGGGCTGTGATGTGGGAGCTGGGCCAGCGCCATGAGATCGTCACGGCCGGGCGCACCTCCGGTGACCTGCGCCTGGACATCACCGACGGCGCGTCCATCGAGGCCATGTTCAAGCAGGCCGGCCAGGTGGACGCGGTGGTGGCCTGCACCGGCAAGGTCAAGTTCGCCTCCCTGGAGGTCATGACCGCGGCGGACTACGAGGTCGGGTTGCACGACAAGCTCATGGGCCAGGTCAACCTGGTGCTCATCGGCCAGCACCACGTGAGCCCGGGCGGGTCCTTCACCCTCACCACCGGGGTGCTTGACCACGATCCCATCCGCCAGGGCACCTCCGCCTCCATGGTGAACGGGGCGGTGAACGCCTTCGTCATCGCCGCGGCCATCGAGATGCAGCGCGGCCAGCGGATCAACGCGGTGAGCCCCGGGGTGATCGAGGAGGCGATGGACAGCTACGCGCCCTTCTTCCGGGGGTTCCAGCCGGTGCCGGCATCCCGGGCCGCCCTGGCCTACGCCAAGAGCGTCGAGGGGGCCCAGAACGGGCAGGTCTACCGGGTGTTATAGTGATTTTTAAAATGAAAATTTAGCAGAAGCCATGACATCCTCCCTCCTGGCAGAATCGAACGCATGGCTCCCATCGGCAATCTCCCGCCCTTTCGCCCCACCGTGCTGGTGGTGGACGACTCCCGGGCGGCCCTGGACGGGCTCTGCAGCCTGCTCAAGGCCGATTGCAATGCCCTGTTCGGCCAGAACGGGCTGGAAGCCCTGGCCCTGGCCACTTCGGAATCCCCGGACCTGATCGTGCTGGACGTGGCCATGCCCGGTATGGATGGTTACGAAGTGCTCAAAAGGCTCAAGGAGGAACCCTCCACCCAGGACATCCCGGTGATCTTCCTCACCGCCCCGGGACCGGGGGTGTGCGAGGCCAGAGCCCTGGAACTGGGCGCCATCGACTTCATCACCAAACCCTACGACCCCGCCATCCTGATGGCCCGGATGCGCAACCAGCTTGCCTACAAGCGCAGCCTGGACCTGGCCGTGAACCTTTCCATGGGGGATGCGCTCACCGGCATTCCCAATCGCCGCCGGTTCGACGCCCACCTGATCCAGGAGTGGGATCACGGGCTCCGCAGCGGCCAGCCCATATCCATGATCATCCTGGATATCGACCACTTCAAACGCTTCAATGACGCCCTGGGCCACCCGGCCGGGGACGGCTGCCTGCAGCAGGTGGCGCAAGTGCTGAAAAATTCCATGCGGCGCTCCCTGGACTTTGTCGCGAGGTACGGGGGGGAGGAGTTCGCCTGCATCCTCATGGGAACCGACGCCAGGGGCGGCCTTGCGGTGGCCCAGCGTATCGCCGCCAGGTTGGCCGCCGCCGGAATCCGCCATCCGGATTCTCCCGTTTCCCCCTGCGTGACGCTGAGCATGGGGGTCGCCACCATGGTTCCCCACCGGGCAACGATGCCCAAGGAACTCACCCTGGAAGCGGACAGCCGCCTATACACCGCCAAGCGATCGGGACGGAATCGCATCCAGGGCGACCCCCCATCCCCGGATTCCCTCGCACCCAGGTTCACCGTTCAAGGTTCCTGACTTCCGGCCAGACCCAAGGGCATTGACAGGGTTGGCGGCCCAATTAAATTGATCATGAATCTGGAGTCATCCTAATGATCAATTTCCACAAACGGGTCGTCGCGCGCGTCGCGGCCATCTGCGGGACTGCGCTTCTGCTTTCCGCCCCGGCCTGCCAGGTCAAGGTCGACAGCGCCCCGGCAAGTCCCCAGCCCGCCCAGCCCAAGCTGCTTTCCTGGCGCGTGGCCACCGCCTACCTGGAGGACATCTTCGCCCGGATCCCCAACAGCTCCATCGATGATTTCCGCAAGGAAACCCCGGTCGACGAACGCAAACGGGTGAACGAATCCCACGGCGACACCGGGGTCAAGGACGACAACGCCCACGTCTACGGCGAACCGGCTCCGGCCACCACCGACCTGATGCTGAACCGCATGGCGGTGAACGACCAGGATGTGCTCTACGACCTGGGCTGCGGCCGCGGGTTCTTCCTGATGCAGGCCTTGCTGACCTCCCCCCTGAGGAAGGCGGTGGGCGTCGAGCTGGCCACCTCGCGGGTGCAGATCGGCCTGCAGGCCCGGCAGATGATGCTGGACCAGGGCCTGCTGGCCCCGGGCAAGGCGCTGGACCTGCGCGAGCAGGACATGACCCAGACCAGCCTGGAGGACGCCACGCTGGTCTACATGGATTCGGTGTTCTACTCCGACGCGCTCCTGAACATCGTGGCCAGGAACCTGTCCCGGGCGAAAAACCTGCGCAAGGTGGTCATGATCATGAAAGGGCTGCCGCCCAACCCCTGGTTCGAGCTGGAGGCCACGGAGCGCTGGAAGATGAGCTGGAGCCCCCGGTTCGGCTCCGAGGTGCTGTTCTACAAGCGCACCGCGGCCCCGGCGGGCTGAACTCCGGGAGGGGTATACTGCTCCGCGGCCCGCCTTCGGCCCCCGGAGATCCCATGCCACTGTCCTCGGAGCTTCCCGCCGCCGGCCTCCTGCTGCTGACCGGGGGCCAGGGCCGGCGCCTGGGCGGCCCCAAGCACCGGCTGGCCCACCCCGGCGGCACCAGCTGGGGCGGACACCTGGTGCGGGTGTTCGAGGGCTCGTTTCCCGGCGGCCCGGTCCAGCTGCTGGGGGAGGGGCTGCCCGACCGCCCCGACCTGACGCCCATGGCCGACCCGCGCCAGGGCCCGGGCGCGGCCCTGCGCCACTGGGCCGGCCAGCCCCGGCCCCGGGCCCTGCGCTGGTGGGTGGCGGCCTGCGACCAGGTGCGCTGGACCCCCGAGACTCTGAGCGCCTGGCACCAGGCCGCGGCCGCCGCCGATCCCCAGGCCCGCGCCTGGGTGCTGGCCCGCCACGGCGGGCGGATCCAGCCCCTGGGCGGTTTCCTGGCCGACGCCCTGGTGCCCGGCCTTTGCGGGGGCACGGGCGCGCTGATGTCCCTGGTGGACACCGTCCCCTGCCTGATCCTCGATTCCGAGGACGCGCAATGGCTCGACGTGGATACCCCCGAGGCCCTCCAGGCGTTCCTGGACAATCCCGGGATTCGCTGGCCAGAGGGCGGCGGGGCTTCTAAACTGGGAACTCCAACCTTTGAGGTGCCATGAGCGGACAACCTACCGATCTTGCCGAACTTGAACGTCCCATCCTGGAACTGGAGGCCCAGATCCGGGCCCTGGAGATGGATCCGGCCAAGGCCAAGGAGATGGAAAAGCTGCGCAAGAAGGCGGACAAGCTCAAGGCCGAAGTGTTCTCCTCCATCACCGACTGGCAGCGCACCCAGCTGGCCCGCCATCCCCGGCGGCCCTACTCGCTGGACTACATCGAGCGCATCTGCGACCGGTTCGAGGAGGTCCACGGCGACCGCACCTTCGGCGACGACGCCGCCATCGTCTGCGCCATGGGCTGGATCGGCGGCAAGCCGCTGATGATCATCGGCCAGCAGAAGGGCCGGGACACCAAGCACAAGATCCTGCGCAACTTCGGCATGCCCAAGCCGGAAGGCTACCGCAAGGCGCTGCGCTTCATGAAGCTGGCGGAGAAGTTCAACCGGCCGGTGCTCTGCCTCATCGACACCCCGGGGGCCTACCCGGGCCTGGATGCCGAGGAACGCGGCCAGGCCGAGGCCATCGCCCGCAACCTGAAGGAAATGGCCCGGCTGCGGGTGCCGGTGGTGTCCGTGGTGCTGGGCGAAGGCGGCTCCGGCGGCGCCCTGGCCCTGGGCGTGGCCAACAAGGTGCTGATGCTGGAGTACGCCATCTACTCGGTGATCACCCCCGAAGGCTGTGCCTCCATCCTCTGGAAGGACGCCGCCCAGGCGCCCGCCGCGGCCGAGGCGCTGCGGCTCACGGCGCCCAACCTGCTGCAGCAGGGCGTGATCGACGCGGTGATCGGGGAGCCCCTGGGCGGCGCCCATTCCAACTGGGACAAGGCGGCCGTGCTGCTCAAGACCGCGGTGCTGAACGCCCTGGACAGCCTGGCCGGCCTCAGCCCGGACGAGCTGGTGGCCCAGCGCTACGAAAAATTCTCGCACATGGGCAGTTTCTCCTCGTGAAGGCTTCGGCTTGGCGCATGCGCAGGCCGGTGCCTGCCGGGGCCGCACCCTGGACCGGGCTGGAGCGGCAGTGGGGCCTTTCCCCCGCCGCCGCCCGGCTGGCCTGGATGCGCACGGCGGACCAGGGGGAGGACCTGGCCTGGCGCCTGGACCCCTCCTGGGCGCGCAGCACCGACCCGTTCCTGCTGGAGGGCATGACCGCCGCCGTGGCCCGGATCCGCCTGGCCCTGGCCGAGCGCCAGCCGATCTGCGTCTACGGCGACTACGACGTGGACGGGGTCACCGCCACCGCGCTGCTGGTGCGGGTTCTGGGCAAGCTCGGGGCCCAGGTGGGCTTCTTCATCCCCAACCGCTTCAATGACGGATACGGGCTGCACCTGGACTGCATCCGCGAGGTGGCCGAAACCCGGCACCCGGTGCTGATGATCTCGGTGGACTGCGGGGTCCGTTCCGGGGCGGAGGTGAAGGCCAGCCGCGAGCTGGGGCTGGAATGGATCATCACCGACCACCACGCCCTGGGGCCGGAACTGCCCGAGGCCGCGGCGGTGGTGCATCCCGCCCTGGGCGGCTACGGCAACCCGCACCTGGCCGGGGTGGGCGTCGCCTTCAAGCTGGCCCAGGCCCTGCTGGACGCCGCGCCCTGCACCCGGGAGGCCGACGCCGCCTTCCTGGACGGCCTGCTCAAGCTGGTGGCCCTGGGCACCGTGGCGGACATGGTGCCGCTGCTCGGCGAAAACGCCCTGCTGGTCAAGCGCGGGCTCACCGCCCTGTCCGGGGCCAACGGCCCGGGGGTGGCCGAGCTGCTCAAGGCCGCCAAGGTGGAGGGGGCGGTGCGCTCCCAGCACATCGGCTTCGGCGTGGGCCCCCGGATCAACGCCGTGGGCCGCATGGGCGGGGCCGAGGACGCGGTGCGGCTGCTGCTCACCCGCGACCCCCGGGAGGCCCAGGCCCTCATGGCCCGGGTGGAGGCGCTCAACCTGGAGCGCCGGGAGATCCAGAAGGCCCTCAGCCTCGCCCTGCCGCCGCCGGGGGAGGCCCCGTTCGACCTGGTGCTGGAACCCGGGGCGCACAAGGGCGTCATCGGCATCGTGGCCGGCCAGCGGATGCGCCTCAGCGGGCGGCCCTCGGCGGTGGGCACGGTGGAGGACGGCATCGCCCACTGCTCGGTGCGGGCCCCGGAAGGCTACGACCTGCGCCCGGCCCTGGAGCTGCTCCGGCCCTACCTGCTGTCCGGCGGCGGCCACCGCTACGCCGCCGGCCTTACCTTCCCCATCGGCCGGCTGGGCTTCATCCGCAAGACCCTGGAGCGGGTGGCCCAGGAACAGGCCGGAGCGGCCCCCGCGGCCGCCTTCCTGGTGGACGGCACCGGCACCGGGCTGGCCCCGTCCCTGGCCGACCTGGAGCGGATGGAACCCTTCGGCCAGGCCTTTCCCGAACCGGCGCTGGTGGTGCAGGGCAGCCTGGCCGGCCCGGCCCGCTCGTTCGGCCAGGGCCACCGCAAGTTCCGGCTGCAGGGCGAGCCGGTGGAATTCACCCTGTTCGCCTCGGCCGACGCTGAACCGGCCCTGGACGGCCCGCTCTGCCTGGCGGTGAGCCCCATGGACAGCCTGCGCTGGGGGCGCAGCTGGCGGGTGGACGGGTTCCTGGCCCCGGCGGAGGCGCCATGAGGGGCTGGCAGTTCATCAGCACCCGGAACCCCCTCTGGCGGGTCATGGGCTCCGCCACCGTCCTGCTGGTGGTGGGCGTCACCACCCTCTTCGTGATCCGCGGGCCCCGGCCCCTGCAGCCCAGCAACGACACCGGGCCCATCAACGGGGCGGCCCAGGGCCGGTTCGGCACCGTCACCGAACCCCTGGGCAACGGGCTGTTCGTGATGTCCTACGACACCATCACCGGCAAGGAGGAGGACCTTCAGCTGCAGAAGGTCACCGGCCGGCTGGAGGAGACCAAGACCACCTGGACCATGGACTCCCCCGCCGCGCGCAAGGCCGAGGGGGTGTGGACCCTGTACGGGCCCATGGACATGGCCGCCATGGATCCCGACGGCAAGACCCAGCTGGGCAAGGGCAACATCAGCAGCACGGGGCCGGCCCTGGGCTGGGACCGGGGCGTCTGGCACGGGCTCGCCCCGCTGGCCTGGGACGACCTCCAGGGCAGCGGCCGCGGCCGCTGGAACCTGCCGGCCGGCTGGTACCGGGGCCTGGACGGCAAGTTCATCGCCAACCAGGGCCCGGTGCGATGGACGGCGGCCCAGCCCGGCACCCTGCTGAGCATGGACGCCGAGCGGATGGTGGCCGAACTGGGCTTCAAGGAAGGCCACATGGAGGAGGTCACCGGCCACCTGGTGGGCGGCCAGGTCAAGGCCCACACGGTGGACATCGAGCAGGCCTGGATCCGCTATTCCGGGCCGGTCACCTTCACCCGGGACGACGGCTGGCACGGGGACGCCACCGGCGGCCGCGCGCCCAGGCCACCGGAGGGCGGCGCCTTCGAACAGGTGGATTTCACCAAGTTCCGCGCGTTCCGGGCCATGCCGGGGGGCACCGAATCGGTGCTGTCCGAAGGCGCCCGCTGGACCCCTTCGGGCCTGCGGCTGGAGGGCGACGTGCGGCTGGAACAGCCGCTGGACGGCAAGCGCCTGCTGCTGCGGGCGCCCCGGGTGCTGCAGCGCGACGCCCCGGGCGGCGACCTGCCGGCCGATCTCCCGGTGGGGGTCACCTGGGCCGAGCCGGACGCCGTGCTCACCTGGGGGGTGCAGTCGCTGAGCAGCCCGCGCATCGAGGGCCGGCAGAAGACCCGCCAGTGGAAGGTCCACGCCCCGGCCTACGGCCGCGGGGAGATGGGCACCTTCAGCGCCGGCGAAGGCCGCGGCAACCCGGCCCGCTGGGTGTTCGACGGCCCCATCCAGGCCCACTTCGGCGAGGGCTCCACCGGCCAGGGCGATGCCCTGGTATGGGAAAACAACCGCTACACCCTCACCGGGCGGCCGGTGACCATGTCCCGGTTCCGGGAACGGCTCACCGGGCCCCGCCTGGTGCGCCTGGGAGAGGTAGTGGACTTCCCCGACGGCATCGCCGGGGCGCTCGCCGCCCTGGACGGCGACATCAACGTGCAGGCGGATCACGGCGTGGTCCTGCGCACGGTCATCAATCTGGACGGCCGGGTGGAGGTGCAGGGGCAGGGCTGGCGCTTGCAAGCGGACCGTATCTCGGTAACGCTGGGCGCAGGGAACATGGTGAAACAGGTGAATGCAAACGGTGCGGTATTCCTGCGGGGACGGATGGGCGAGGGCCGGGGCGACGCCCTGGTGCTGGATCCCAACCAGAAAACGGCCACCTGGCGGGGCCGGGTGAAGGGTTCCACGGAGGTCACTCCGTGATCGAGCCGTCGGAGCTGCGCCTGGAGGCCAGGCATCTCTGCAAACGCTACGGCGAGCGCAGCGTCGTGCGGGACGTGTCGCTGACCGTGTCCCCCGGGGAGGTGGTGGGGCTGCTGGGTCCCAACGGGGCCGGCAAGACCACCACGTTCTACATGGTGGTGGGGGTGGAGGCCCCGGACCAGGGCACCATCCAGTGGTGGGGCAGGGACATCACCACCATGCCCATGCACCGCCGGGCGCGCAAGGGGATCGGCTACCTGCCCCAGGAGTCCAGCGTGTTCCGCGGCCTGACCGTCTGGGAGAACCTCATGGCCCTGGCCGAGCTCCAGCCCATCCCCAAGGCCGAGCAGCTGGAGCGCTGCGAGAAGCTGATGGCCGATTTCCACCTGGACAAGGTCAAGCGCACCCTGGGCATGAGCCTGTCGGGCGGCGAGCGGCGGCGCTGCGAGATGGCCCGGGCCCTGGTGACCAGCCCCCGGATCATGCTCCTGGACGAACCGTTCGCCGGGGTCGACCCGAAATCGGTGATGGAGATCCAGAGCCTTATTGCCGATCTAAAGGCAAGAGGCATCGGTGTGCTGATCACGGACCACAACGTACGGGAAACCTTGCAGATCGCCGATCGGGCGTACATCCTTGCAGATGGAATGATCATGAAACATGGACTGCCCCACGAGATTGCCGAAGACCCGGATATTCGCCGAGTATACTTGGGCGATAACTTTAGGCTGGATTGATGGCGAACCTCGGTCCTAACCTCTCGCAACGGCTGTCCCAGAGCCAGACCTTGGCCCTTACCCCGGCCATGCAGCTGAAGCTCAAGCTTTGGCAGATGAACCTGCTGGAGCTGAGCCAGACCATCGAACGGGAGCTGGGCGAAAACCCGCTCCTGGAACTGCAGGAAGACGGCGACGAAGTGCCCACCCTGGAGGCCCTGGAAGAGGGCCACGATTCCGAAGTGGTGGACAACGCCCCGGCCCAGGACGGCCCCGAAGCCCAGGACGGGGCGGAGCTGCCCGAAGGCACCGATTCGGTGGACCTGGGCCCCCTGCAGGACGCCAGCGGCGCCCTGGACCCGGAGGCCTCCCGGGAGGAGGGCATCTCCCAGGTCCAGGAGACCGAGATCGGCGCCGAGAACTCCTGGGACACCGACCTGCCGCGCACCAGCAGCCTGCCCGAGGACGAGCGCACCAGCTGGGAGGACCGGCTGAGCAGCACCGAGACCCTCCAGGAGCACCTGGTCTCCCAGCTCTACCAGACCCTGGAAGCGGACGATCCCCGGGCCCTGCTCATGGAAGCGCTCATCGACCACGTGGATCCCAAGGGCTTCCTGCGGGTGGACCCCGATATGGGCAGCGAATCCACCCCGGCCGAGCTGGCCGCCGACATGGCCATCGACCTGGCCCAGCTGCGCGAGCTGATGGACATCCTGCAGGAGTTCGATCCCCCCGGGGTGGGCTGCTTCACCGTCCAGGAAAGCCTCCTGCTGCAGTTGCGCCTGGCGGGCGCCGAGCCGGACGACTTGGCCGTGCGGATCATCCAGGACCACTGCGACCTGCTCAGCCAGCGGGACAACGTCAAGCTGCGCAAGGCCATCGGCTGCAGCGAAGAGGACCTGGCCGAGGCCCTGGCCCTGCTGCGCCACCTGCACCCGGCCCCGGGCCGCGCCTTCGACCCCGAAAGCGAGCGGGTGGTCAAGCCCGACGTGGTGGTGCTCAAGGGCGAGGACGACACCTGGAAGGTCTACCTCAACGACGAGACCGTGCCGCGCCTGCGGGTGAGCGGCGAGTACCGGCACTTCCTGGCCTCCAGCGAGGCCAAGGGCGACCGGGACTTCATCCGGGAGAAGTACCGCTCGGCCCGGGACTTCATCCGCGGCGTGGAGGACCGCAACCGCACCGTGCTGCGGGTGTCGGCGGCCATCGTGGACCTGCAGATCGAGTTCATGAAGCACGGGATCGAGCACCTGCGGCCCATGGTGCTGCGGGACGTGGCCGAGGCCACCGGCTTCCACGAGTCCACCATCTCGCGGGTGGTGAAGGCCAAGACCATCCACACCCCCCAGGGCCTGTTCGACCTCAACTATTTCTTCAG
>JARLGP010000272.1 GCA_031292735.1 Holophaga sp. | reverse complement strand
GGCTTGCATCCGCTGCTGGGCCTTGGCCCACGCCATGGCTTCGATCCGAACCTGGATTCCGGTGTGCTTTTCCCAAAGGGCCCATTGGTCCACCAGGATCCCCTTGAGGCTTCCGTTGGCCGCCCGGAAGATGTAGGGCGGATAGTTGTCATCCATGATTACGCGGATGGATGTGATTGTGGCGCTATTTTGAATGATATTGCCATCTGCTGCCAAAACTAATACGGGCCACAGGAACCCCATTAAAAGAGTGGCAGCGAGCCGCAGGATGTGGACCCTGCGTGATGGCGGCTTGGTCATGGGGCCGGATCAGGCCCATCCGCAAGGGGCGTAATGGGAAAAAAAAGGGTCCAGAAACCAGCGGCCGGCATTGCCATCTCCTTGAAAGGGTTGAATAGACCCTGAAGTGGGGCCGGGTTCCTGTCAAGCAGAACTCAATAAATGTTTGTGGCCAGCCATCCCCTCAGTTCCGCTCCAGCACCGCCTGCAGGAAGCTGCGGGTGCGGGCTTCCCGGGGCGCCGTGAAGATCTGCGCCGGCGGTCCCTGTTCGACGATGCCGCCCTGGTCCATGACCACCACGGTGTCCGCCACTTCCCGGGCGAAGCCCATCTCGTGGGTGACGATCAGCATGGTCATCCCTTCCGCGGCCAGGGCCTTGATCACCTGCAGCACCTCCCCCACCAGTTCCGGGTCCAGGGCCGAGGTGGCCTCGTCGAACATCATCACCTGGGGGCGCATGGCCAGGGCCCGGGCGATGGCCACCCGCTGCTTCTGGCCGCCGGACAGGGTGCCGGGATAGACCTCGGCCTTTTCGCCCAGGCCCACCTTGGCCAGGAAGGCGCGGGCCTCCTGGTCGGCCTGGCGGTGCGAAAGCCGGCCCAGGGAGCGCGGGGCCAGGGTGATGTTCTCCAGCACGGTGAGGTGGGGGAACAGGTTGAAGGCCTGGAACACCATGCCCACGTCGGTGCGCACCTGGTTGAGCCGGTCGTCGTCGATCATCCGGCCGTCCTCCACCAGCGGGTGCCCGCAGATGCGCACCGTGCCCTGCTCGGCGGTTTCCAGGCCGTTGAGGCAGCGCAGGAAGGTGCTCTTGCCGGAGCCGCTGGGGCCGATGATCACCACCACCTGGGAGGCGGTCACCGTGAGGTCGATGCCCCGCAGCACCTGGTGCGCGCCGAACGCCTTGCCCAGGCCCCGCACCTCCACGATCGCCGCGTCCATCACACCCTCCCGTCGGCCCGCAGCCGGCGCTCGGTGCGGCGCAGGAACAGCGTGGTCAGGCTGGTGAGCGCCAGGTAGATGACCGCGATGGCCAGGTATACCTCCAGCGAGCGGTACGACACGCTGATGATCTTTTCCCCTTCGTGCATCACGTCGTCGATGGTCAGGAGCGACACCAGGGCCGAATTCTTGATCAGGGCGATGAACTCGTTGCCGAGCGGCGGGATCATGCGCACGAAGGCCTGGGGCAGGATCACCTTGCGCATGGCCATGCGGTACGGCATCCCCAGCGAGCGGGCCGCCTCCATCTGGCCCCGGTCGATGGACTGGATGGAGCCGCGGACGATCTCCGACACGTAGGCGCCGCTGTAGATGCCCAGCCCCAGCACGCCGCACATGAAGGCCGGAAGCAGGATGCCGAACTGCGGCAGGCCGAAGAACAGCAGGAACAGCTGCACCAGCAGCGGCGTGCCGCGGATGAAGGTGAGGTAGGCGGTGCAGATCCCGTAGATGACGCGCCGTTTCGGCGCCAGCCGGCCGATCCCCACCAGCAGGCCCAGCACGCAGCCCAGGCCCAGGGAGGCGGCCGTCACCTCGATGGTGACCAGGGCCCCCGCCAGCAGGGTCGGCATGCCCTGCCAGACCGGGGTGAAATCAAGCGCCATCAGGGATCACTTGCCCGCGCCGAACCAGCGGGTGACCAGGGCGTTGTAGCTGCCGTTGGCCCGCAGCTTCTGCAGGGCCTGGTTCATCTGGCCGGTGAGCGGGTCGCCCTTGCGCAGGGCGAAGCCGTAGAGCTCCGTGGTGAGCGCCTTGTCCAGCACCCGCACGCTGGGCTGGGCCTTGGCGAACTCGGCCGCCGCGGGCCGCCCGGTGACCACCGCGTCCACCCGGCCGATCAGCAGCAGGTCGAACATTTCCTGGTTCTTTTCCACTTCCACCCGCTGCACGGTCGGGTAGGTGTCCTTGAGGTAGGCCACCGACTTGGTGCCCACCTGCACCGACACCTTCTTGCCGGCCAGGTCCGCGGGCTGGTTGATCGCCTTGGTGTCGCGCCGGACGATGGCCACCAGGCCGCCGCTGTAGTAGGAGTCGGTGAAGTCCACCACCTTGCGCCGTTCGTCGGTCATGTAGATGCCCGAGGCGGCCACGTCGAAGCGGTTGGCGATCAGGCCCGGGATCAGGCCCTTGAAGTCGATGTCCACCCACTGCACCGGCCGGCCCAGGGTCTTGGCGATGGCCTCGATGAGCTCGATGTCGAATCCGGTGCGCTTGCCGTTCTGGACGAATTCCAGCGGCGGAAAGGTGGCGTCGGTGGCCACCCGCATGGCGCCGGCGGCGGCGAGGCCGGTGGCGGAGAACACCATGGCGAAGGCCAGGGCCAGGAGGGAAAGCGCTTTGCGGATTTTCATGGAGCTGCCTCGCGGATAGAAGGATAGCGGCCGGGGGGGCGACGGGGATCGGGGTGCGAGCGGGATGATGGATACCAGCATTGCATGGGTGCCTGCCGGGATCAACCGGGCAGGGATATAACCGCGGGCTGGTCGGGCAAACGCGGGATGTTACCATCGGATCCGGGCGGCCAGCCACGATGCCGCCCGGACCGGAGCCCGCCCCATGCAAATCGACCCAGCCCTCCACTCCACCGCCGACAACTACAAGCTGATCACCAACCTCGTGGTGCCCCGGCCGATCGCCTGGGTTTCCAGCCTGGGGCCCGGCGGGGTGGTCAACCTCGCCCCCTTCAGCTTTTTCAACGCCGTGGGCAGCGACCCGCTGTACCTGGTCCTCGGCCTGGGCCGCAACGCGGCCGGCCAGCCCAAGGACACCGAGAACAACATCAAGGCCAGCGGCGAGTTCGTGGTCAACCTGGTGACCGAGGAACTGTTCGATGCCATGAACATCTCGGCCGCGGATTTCCCGGCGGACCAGAGCGAACTGGCGGCGGCCAAGGTGCACACCGCCCCTTCCGTGCACATCCAGGCGCCGCGCGTGGCGGAAGCGAAGGTCAGCCTGGAATGCAGGCTGTTCAGCACCCAGGCGCTGGGCGCCAACACCCTGGTCATCGGCCAGGTGGTCATGTTCCATGTGGCGGACGACCTGGTCGGCCCGAAGCTGCACATCAACGACTTCGCCCCCATCGGCCGGCTCGGTTCGCCGTCGGTGTACTGCCGCACCACCGACCGCTTCGATGTGGCCCGGGTCAAGTACGAGGACCTCACCCGCTAAGGGCTCTGGCCCAATCCCACCCTTCCGATATAATTGGGCCAGCATCCCGGGAGGACGCCATGGATCCCTTCACCCTGGCGGTGGTGGCCTTCGACCAGATCTGCGCGTTCCACCTGGCCCTGCCTTGCGCGGTGTTCGAACAGCGGCCCGAGATCGGCGTGCCGCCCTTCCAGCTGCGGGTCTGCGCGGTGGAGGCCGGGCCGCTGCGCACCTCGGCGGGGTTCACCGTGCGCACTCCGTACCGGCTGCGCGGCCTGGCGGGGGCCGCCACCGTCATCGTGCCCAGCTGGCGGGATCCCATGGAGCGCCCCCCCGAGGCGCTGCTGACCGCCCTGCGCCGGGCCCACGCCCAGGGCGCGCGCATCGTCGGGCTCTGCCTGGGCGCGTTCGTGCTGGCCGAGGCCGGGCTGCTGGACGGCAGGCCGGCCACCACCCACTGGGCCTATGCCGACCTGTTCCAGCGGCGGTTTCCCCAGGTGCGGCTGGACCCGGGCGTGCTCTACGTGGACGACGGCGACATCGTCACCTCGGCCGGCACCGCGGCGGGCCTGGACTGCTGCCTGCACCTGCTCCGCTCCCAGTGCGGCGCCGAGGTGGCCAACGCGGTGGCCCGCAGCATGGTGGTCCAGCCGCACCGGCAGGGCGGCCAGTCCCAGTACATCGAACAGCCGGTGCGCGACCTCCCGGCCATGGACGCCTTCTCCGCCACCCTCGAGTGGGCGGCGGCCCATCTGGACGCTCCCCATACCCTCGACAGCCTGGCCGACCGGGCACGCATGAGCCGGCGCACCTTCACCCGCCGGTTCCGGCGGGAAACCGGCTGCACCGTCTGGGCATGGCTGCTCCAGCGGCGCCTGACCCTGGCCCAGAGGCTGCTGGAGACCACCGCCCAGCCCATGGAGATGGTGGCGTCCCTGGCCGGGTTCGGCTCCGCGGTGGTGCTGCGCCAGCACTTCCGCCAGAGCCTGCGCACCTCGCCCACCAGCTACCGCAAGACCTTCCAGGGCCCCGGCGGGGTCACATCCGGTCCAGGATCTGCTTCTTCTTCCGCTCGAAGTCTTCCCGGGTGATCAGGCCCTTGCCCACTGGACGAGATCGCTGGACGGGGCGAGTCGGTGCGAGCATCATGCATGGTTGGCCGGGACCCCTCATGGGCCTGGACCGGAGGTTACTATGAGCCACGTTTCGAATTCCAGCGTCCGCGTCACGATACCGGAGCTTCAGCGCAGGGCGGCGGCCGGGGAAAAGCTGGTGATGATCACGGCCTATGATGCGATCACGGCCCGCATCGCGGATGCCGCCGGGGTGGACATCATGCTGGTGGGGGACTCCGTCGGCAACGTCTGTCTGGGCTTCGACAGCACCCTGCCGGTGACCATGGCCATGATGAACCATCACCTGGAGGCGGTGGCCCGCACCAACCCCAGGGCCTTCCTGCTGGCGGACATGCCGTACCTGAGCTACCACCTGAGCATCGAGGAGGCCGTCCGCAACGCGGGCGGGATGATCCAGCGCGGCGCCCAGGGCGTGAAACTGGAGGGCGGCGCCCGCCGGGTGCCGGTGATCCGGGCGCTGGTGGACGCGGAGATCCAGGTCATGGGCCACCTGGGCCTCACCCCCCAGTCGGTGCACCGCATGGGCGGGCACAAGGTCCAGGGCCGCGCGGGCAAGGATGCCATCGAACTGGTGGAGGACGCCCTCCGGCTGCAGGATGCCGGCTGCTTCTGCGTCCTCATGGAAGGCATCCCGGCGGACCTGGCGGCCCGGGTGACCGAGGAGCTGGAGGTGCCCACCATCGGCATCGGGGCCGGGCCCGGGTGCTCCGGCCAGGTGCTGGTGTTCCATGACATCGTGGGCCTGGCGCCGGACCTGCCGCCCAAGTTCGTGCGGGTCTACATGAACGCCTTCGAACAGATCCGCGGCGCCCTGGAGGAATGGGGAACGGATGTGCGGGCGGGACGGTTCCCGGCCCAGCAGGAGTCCTTCATCCTGCCCAAGGACGCCAAGGAGGCCCTGGAACACTGGCAGGCTGCTGGAGCTGGAGCCGAAGTGTTGAATCCGGGGGCTTGAATCGTTTCACTGCCCTTCCTGTGCTGCCTCAGCTGAAAGGAAGGGCAGCCATTACCCTGGCTTGGCCGGCCATGGGCTGAAACATTTACCAATCATGGCGCACCTTTGGAAAGCCCGGGCCTTCTGCTAGCCGGGGTCCCCCAAAGGAGACCGATATGGCCCACCACCCCTTGGCCCTGGGCTGCGCCCTTGCCGCCACCCTCCTGGGCGCCGGCCTCCCGGCCCGGGCCGCCATCATCCTGGCCGGGGCGGACGCGGCGGCGGATGTGCGCATGAAGCAGGAGGCGCACCGGGCCGGGGCGCGCCACCGTTCCGTGGTGGGCATCTACCTGCTGGGCCGCGCCGCCTGGCCGCCGGTGGGCACCGGAACCGGGGTCTACATCGGTCCCAATGCCAAGGGCGACAAGGGCCTGATCCTCACCGCCGCCCATCTCTTCCGGTCCGAGCCCAGGAAGGGCGGGCGCATCGTCCTGGCCTTCGGGTCCGATCTGGCCACCAGCCACCCGGTGAACGCCGAACGGGTGCTGATCCATCCCGGTTTCACCCCCGGCGGCCAGCCCGCCTTGCCGGGGGCCGAGGAAAAGCTCAGCCGGATGGAGGTGGACACCCTGGTGGATCTGGCCCTGGTGGAATTCGACCTGGCGGCCCACGCCAAGGCCCTGGCGGACCGGGGCGTCACCGCCGCCGACCTGTGGGAGGGCAAGGAGGAGCCGGACCCGACGGTCGTGACCGGGGAAATGGTCGGCTTCGGCGTGTTCGGCACCACCCGGAACACCGTCGATGCCACCAACGTGCGGGTCCATGCCGGGAACACCCTGGTCTCCCACACGGTGTACTGCGGCCGCAGGCTGTTCATCAACTGGGCCCCGGTGCCCCATGAGGTCGCCCGGCAGCTGGAGGCCGGGGCCCAGGGGCCGGCCCTGCTGTTCCAGTTCGAGCCGGCCGAAACGCCCATCGAGGCCCAGGACCCGTCGGGACGGGACCGGCACCGGCTCCAGACCCACCGCAACCACGCGGTGCCCGCCCACGGCGACAGCGGCGGACCGCTGTTCCTGGAAACCCCGGATGGGCCCAGGGTGGCCGGCATCAATTCCAGAAGCGAGAATTGCGTCCTCATCCGGAGCGACACCCAGGCCAGGATCCGGGCCATCGCCTCCATCTGGGAGCCCCTGACGGATCATCTCCTCTGGATCCAAGGGGTGCGCGCTGGAGTGCCGGGGCTGGCGCGGGTGCTGGAGGTCGGGCCGGGCCTGCCGGCGCCGGAAGGGGAAACCAAGTCCTGGTGCGTCATCCTGTGACGGATCCTCAGCGCCGTTGGGGAATCCCGTCGGCGGCGCCCAGCAGTGGCTCCAGCAGGGATTCCTGGCCCCCGAACGTCCGCCGGGGCCTGCGCTGGCATCGCTCCAGGACTTCCTTGGTGTGGATCTGCAGCAGCAGCTGGGCCCGCGGCGTCCCGCCGGGCCCGGTTCCGCTCCGGTGGGGCGGAAGCAGCCGGAGCAGGGCGGCAAGATCGGCGGTGAAGGGGTCCGGGCCTTCCTGGTCGTTCTCCTGGTAGAGGTCCACCACCCGCTTGGCCTCCAGCAATTCCTCCACCGCGGCGCGCACCACCGCCCAGGGATCCGGGGGCCCGCCCGCCTCCGGTCCGGAGTCCGCGAAGCCTTGCCAGGCGCGCAGCCAGGAGCGCACCTCTTCTTCCGCCAGCCAGCGGCTCAGGAAAGCGATGATCGCCCGGGTGGCGTCGGCGGGGAATTCCAAGGTGGGCTCCTAAACCATGAATTCCAGGCTAATGTACCCCATGGACGAGCTGCCCATTCATTCTTTTCAAGGCCGCGACGGCATGCCGCTGGTCTTCCGTGAAACCGGCGCGGGCAGGCCGCTGCTGCTGATCCACGGCTACTTTTCCACCGCGACCACCAACTGGGTGCGGTTCGGCCACGCGGCCCTGCTCGCCGCCCGCGGCCACCGGGTCATCATGCCGGACCTGCGGGGGCACGGCCAGAGCGCCAGGCCCCACGAGGCCGCCGCCTATCCGCCGGATGTGCTGGTGGACGACGGCTTCGCGCTGATCGAACAGCTCGGGCTGGCGGATTACGATCTCGGCGGCTATTCCCTGGGCGGGCGGGTGGTGATCCGCATGCTCGCCCGCGGCGCGCTTCCCGGCCGCGCCATCGCCGCCGGGGTGGGGCTGGAGGACATCCTCCACACCGCCGGCCAGGGCGCCCATTTCCGCCACATCCTCACCCATCTCGGCACGTTCCAGCCCGGCTCCGGGGAATGGGAGGCCGAAGCCTTCCTCAAGACGGTCGGCGGCGATCCCCTGGCGCTGCTCCAGGTCCTGGAGACCTTTGTGGATACCCCGCGGGAAGCGCTGGCCGGGATCGCGACGCCAACCCTGGTGCTGGCGGGCATCGACGATCAGCGCTCCACCGAGGCGCTGGCCGCCGCCCTGCCGG
>JARLGP010000271.1 GCA_031292735.1 Holophaga sp. | reverse complement strand
TGAAATGCTGGTGGAAGGTGGACACGCTCATGTGGACCAGGCCGGCCAGGCGCTCCACGTCCAGGGGGCGGTCGAAGTTCGTCCGAACCCAGGACACCGCCTGGGCGACCCGTTGCACCCGGGAGCCCTCCTGGCCGATCTGGGCCACCCGGGAACCGATGGGGCTGCGCAGCAGGCGGAGCAGGATCTCCTCCACCATCAGCGGGGCGATCCATTCCGCGTCCTCCGGCTGGGCCAGCAGCTCCACCAGCCGCGCGGCGGCCTTGAGGATGCCGGGTTCGGCCGGAGTGACGGAAATGGCCAGGTTCTTCGGGTTCTGGGGAAACCCGTGGGGGTACACCTTCAAGGTCAGGTCGGCGATGCGCTCCGGGTCCAGTTCCACCTTGAGGCACAGGAAGGGTTCCGCCTGGCTGGCCCGGGTGATCTGGCCGGAAATCGGCACGTCCACGGAATAGACCAGCAGGCGCGAGGCGTCGTAGTCGAAGATCTCGTTGCCCAGGAACACCTTTTTCGCCCCCTGGGCGACAATGCACATGGCCGGCTTGGCCACGCCGTGCACCAGTTCCCCGGTGACCCGGGAGGCGCGAATCGCCTCGACCCCCTGCAGGCGCAGGTCGAAGTGGCCGTCATAGGGCGCGTGCGCCGCCAGGAGCCCGACCAGCCTGGCCAGGTCCCCCCGGGCATCCGGCGTTTCAGCAACCGTGTTGGCCATGGCCGGCCCTCCCGCTGGTCTCAACGACCGGTCATGCGTTCCAGGGCGTCCGGATATCGGGCCCCCTGCACGGCGATCGCCGAGGCTGCGCGTTCGATCTCGCGCAGGTCTTCCCCGGTGAGCTCCAGGGCGGCCGCGCCGAGGTTCTCATCCAGCCGCTCCAGTTTCCGGGTCCCGGGAATGGGGACGATCCACGGCTTCTGGGCCAGGAGCCAGGCCAGCGCCACCTGGGCCGGGGTCGCCCGTTTCGGCGCGCCGATCCGGCCCAGCAGATCCACCAGCGCCTGATTGGCTTTGCGGGCCTCCGGGGTGAACCGGGGAAGCAGGTTGCGGAAGTCCCCGGGAACGAAGGTGGTGTGCTGGTCGAATGCGCCGGTGAGAAAGCCCCGGCCCAGGGGGCTGTAGGGGACGAAGCCGATGCCCAGTTCTTCGAGGGCCGGCAGCACCTCGGTTTCCACGCGACGCTCCCACAGCGAATATTCGCTCTGGAGCGCGGCGACCGGCTGGACCGCATGGGCGCGGCGGATGGTGTCCACGGACGCCTCCGACAGGCCGAAGTGCCGGACCTTCCCGGCCTGGATCAGGTCCTTCACGGCCCCGGCCACCTCCTCGATGGGCACCGCGGGATCCACCCGGTGCTGGTAGAACAGGTCGATGGCCTCGACCCGGAGCCGCTTGAGCGAGGCCTCGGCCACCTTGCGGATGCTCTCCGGACGGCTGGTCAGGGCCGGCCCGCCCTGGACGGCCGGGGCCCCGATGTCGAACCCGAACTTGGTGGCGATGACCACCTTCCCCCGGAAGGGCTGGAGGGCTTCGCCCACCAGCTCCTCGTTGACGAAGGGCCCGTAGACTTCCGCGGTGTCGAAGAAGGTGACCCCACGGTCCACGGCGGAACGCAGCAGGGCGACCATCTCCCGGGCGTCGGGGGCCGGCCCGTAGGACATGCTCATGCCCATGCAGCCCAGGCCCAGGGCCGAGACGTCCAATCCGCTTGCGCCAAGTTTCCGTTTTTGCATGTTCGATACTCCCGTTCAGCCCTTGAGTGAGGCCATGTCAATGACGAAGCGGTACTTCACGTCGCTCTTCAGCATGCGTTCGTAGGCTCCGTTGATGTCCTGCATCTTGATCATTTCGACATCGGAGGTGATGCCGTGCTCGCCGCAGAAATCGAGCATCTCCTGGGTCTCCTTGATGCCGCCGATGAGCGATCCCGCCACGGACTTCCGTCCCAGGATCATCGGGACCGTGTTCAGCATGGGGTCCAGGCCGCCCAGGTACCCGACCAGCACCAGGGTGCCGCTCGTGGCCAGGGTCGGCAGGTAGGGGTTCAGATCGTGGACATAGGGGACGGTGTCGATGATCAGGTCGAAGCGCCCCTGGACCGAGGCCATGGCTGCGGCCTCGGTGGACAGCACGATATGGTCGGCGCCAAGCCTGCGCGCATCCTGCTCCTTCCCCTTGGAACGGGTGAACAGGGTGACCTCGGCCCCCAAAGCCTTGGCGAGCTTCAGGGCCATGTGGCCCAGGCCGCCCAGGCCGACCACCGCCACCCGGCTGCCCTTGCCCGCCTTCCAGTGGCGCAGGGGCGACCAGGTCGTGATGCCGGCGCAGAGGAGGGGCGCCGCGCCCTTCAGGTCCAGACCGTCGGGAATCCGCAGGACGAAGTCCTCCGAGACGACGATCTTCTCGGAATACCCGCCCTGGGTTTTCGACTGGTCGTGGCGGTCGACGCCGCCATAGGTCCCCACGAAGCTGCCGCAGTACTGCTCCTCGCCGCTGTCGCAGGCTTCGCAATGGTGGCAGGAATCGACCAGACAACCGACGCCCACGGCGTCCCCGGCCTTGAACTTGGTCACCGCCGCCCCCACCTTGGTGACGCGGCCGATGATCTCGTGGCCGGGCACGATGGGATAGGTGGTCCAGCCCCAGTCGTTCCGGGCCGTGTGCAGATCCGAGTGGCATACGCCGCAGTAGAGGATCTCGATGACCACGTCGTCCGGGCGGGGCTCGCGCCGTTCGAAGCTGTAGGGGGTGAGGGCGTCCTTCGGGGATGTGGCGGCGTAAGCGAGAATCTTCGTAGTCATGGTTTCCTCCAAGTTGGGTCCGGGGACGAGGGTGACAGTCCAAAGTTTAGGAAGACGCAGCCCGGAATGATTGCCCAATGCTCCGAAGTTTTGGCCTGATTCTCCGGGTCGCCCTATTTTAGGGCGAGGTCGCCAGGCCAGCAGGCTGCCGTAACCCCGCCATCCATGAGGAAGTCGGTCCCAGTGATAAAGGCACCCTCCTTGCCCATCCAACAAGAAAGCCTTGTATACAAGGCAATTGTCTTGAAATTGAGCAGAATGACTACTATATTGGGCACATGGTCACACTCCCCGATCTCGGCAACGCAATTGCCAAACGACGCAAGGCCATGGGCCTGAGTCAGACGGTGCTCGCCGGAAAAGCGGGCGTCGGGCGCTCCACGCTTGATGCCCTGGAAAACGCCCGCCTGGGCGAACTGGGCTTCGTCAAGGTGGCTCGCATCCTGGCGGCCCTGGGACTGCAACTCAAGCTCCAGGAAACCGGTTCTAACCGGCCTACCCTTGATGCACTGCTGGAGGAGAACCGCCTTGATCAAGATCTGGACGGACGCCGCTGAGGCCGGACGGCTCGACCGACATGGCGAACGCGGGAGCAGCTTTGTCTACCTGCCGGGCGTGGCGCCGGTGAGGGCAGTCTCCTTAAGCATGGAGGTACGGCTTGAGTCTTGGACCGCTCCCTTTGGCATGCTCCCCATCTTCGAAATGAACCTGCCGGAGGGCGCGCTGCGAGAACGCCTGCGCCTCGCCTTCGCCAAGGCGACAGGCAGGTTTGACGAGTTCGACCTGCTGGCTGTCGTAGGCCGGTCCCAAATCGGCCGGATCCGCTTCACGGGTGACGTGGAAAACCTCACGGATGAGGTCCCTTTCCAGTCCGTGGACGAGATTCTCCAGCGCCGCCGTGATGGGGACCTGTTCCATTACCTGCTGGAGAAATTTGCCGCCTTTTCAGGTATCAGCGGCGTCCAACCCAAAATTCTCTTGCGCGATGAGAGCGCCTTCACGACAAGGGAAGGTGCAGGCCCGCGCCTTTCCCAGAACTTCCGTGGGGCAACCCATATCGTCAAGCTCTGGGATCCGAACGAGTATCCCCAATTGGCGGCCAATGAATATTTCTGCCTGATGGTGGCGCGTCAATGTGGGCTGGAGGTGCCCTCCTCCAGGCTGGCTGAGGATGGCGATGCCCTGGTCATCGATCGCTTTGATCTACGTATGGATGGCAGCTATCGAGGTTTTGAGGATTTCTGCGTGCTCAACGCCCGCCGGACCGAGGAGAAGTATCGCGGATCATATGAGACCTCGGTCATGAAGCGCTTTCAGCAGTTTTCCACCTCGATGCATATCCATGAGGACCTCGAAAAGCTCTTTGCCCTGATTGCCCTCAATTGCGCGCTGCGCAATGGTGACGCCCACTTGAAGAATTTCGGGGTGGTCTACGATGACCCGCTTGGTGAGGTGCGTCTTGCCCCGGTGTACGACCTGGTAACGACCTCCGTCTATCTGCCACAGGACAACATGGCACTCACTCTGAATGGGTCCACGCGTTGGCCGAGCGCCAAGGACCTCCTGCGCCTAGGCGAAACCCGGGTGGGTTGCACTCCGGCGAGAGCCAAGCAACTGCTCCAGAAGGTGGAAGGGGCCATGCGCGACACAACTAAGGCGGTCCAGTCCTACGTCCAGCATCACCCCGAATTCAGCGAGATCGGCGGGCGGATGGTCACGGAATGGGAACAAGGGATCGCCTTGTCCCTGCGGGAAGGCTGAAAGGCGGAGGGCGTGGTTGCATGACCTTGCGTGCGCGAGTGCTCATGCCAGTATCCCAAGAGTATCCCGCGAACTATAATCCTCCCTTCCTGGATGCCCCCGCTGTGCGCTTGCGCCAGCGGCCTGCTCTGGTAGCGTGGGCGCCATGGCCACCCCCCATCAAACGTCACATGGATCCTGCGGCGCACAAGGTTCCTTGACGTCGCCCACCGCAGGCTCATCGCCGTCTGTGGCGTCCTGACCGCGAGCTACGCCCTGGGCGATGGGTCCGCGGAAGCCATGGCTATGGTGAACCTCATCTCCCCGCACCGCACCCGGGTCCTCGCCGCCCTTTGCGAGAATCTCAATCTCGCCTGAACCACCTTTCCGGGAGCAAGGCTCCAATTGGGATTTTTCGTCTCAGGATCTACCCCCTGAACAGGTCGGACCGGGCATCGAAAGTGGGGGGCATGGCAGGAGTTCTGGATTCTTGGAGGCTTTCCAGGACTGGATCTTCGTGCAAACCTCGCCAAATTCGATCGGCAGGGGGGCATGGTTGTGCTTTCCCACGGGGCACTCTCCTCAAGGCCCTTGAGACGATCGAGCGCACATGCCGGAACCAAACATTTCAGCACCCTCGACAACCATGGACCCAGCAGCGAGGCCATGTTCCTGGAAGCGGAGGCTCCTGGCGAGCGGCCAGTGCGAAGCCGTGGGGCTCGGCGTCACCACGGTCATGGGGCCTGTTTCCGATGCAGTTGGAGAGCTTATCGTCATTTGTGATAAAATTTTTATATTATGAAACTTTACAGTTCATTAATGCATGAAGCCAGCAGGGCAGTCCATCCGGACGTCCGATCGTGGGGTGATGGGACGAGGGTCATCAGAACATGCTCATCAGATTTTGCTTTTACCTGATCGGCCACCACCTCCTGTGGTTGGCGGCTTTCTGGCTATATGGCCGATGGGTGGAGCGGGACGGTGGCTACCGTTGGAAGTCGGTCGCCGGACTGATCCTGGGCTTCGCTTGCATCGGCACGGAATGGCTGCCTTGGTGCCTGCCGGCAGTTCCAGGCGGGGAACTGCTCCATCGCCAGGCGGGGTTTCTTCTCGGTCTGGCCGTGTTCGGTGGGCAAGGGGTGCTGGTGTTGACCGGCATCCTCCGTCTGGGTTCCCAGTTGATGCAGGCGAATTGTCTTGGCCATTGCACCACCGAGCAGGGCTGGTGCGAGAACCCCGGGCCTGGTCTTCAGACCCGCTTCCATCAGGCCCTGAGCCGCCTTCGCAGGGTCCAGGCGATGATCGAGGAAAAGCTTGGATACCCGGTTCCGTTCATGCTGACCGAATCCTGCCTGAAACCCTGCCTGACCGGGCCGGACCCGCACCGGATCCAGGTCCCGTTCGTCCTGGCGGAGGCCGGTGTGGACCTGGAAGGGCAACTTCTGCCACTGGCCCGCTGGGCAGGCGGCAAGCGGTTCCGGGCTTTCCTTTGGCTTTGGTGGGTTTCGCAACTGCATCTTTTGACCTTGCCCTTGGCGAGGCGGATCTGGTTTGCACTGGAAGCGGAGCGGGAGCGGGAACTTGCCGGGGCGACGGCGGGAACTGCCGGGCTCAGTTCCTGGCCCTTCTGGGTGGCACCTGCGGGAATCATGCTGGGCGGCGTCTGCATGGGGGCCGCTTGGGCTGGCATCGATGCGGCGGAAGGCATCGCCATCCTCACTCGAACCCAGATCATCGGCTACTCCGCCAACGGTCCGGATCCGTCGACCCGGTTCCGTGCCATTCCAGGCGAAGGCGGCATCCTGCCGGATGGGTTGCGAGTGGACACCACCCGAACCTCACCAAGGGCATGCTGCGCCACGGTCCGGTTTCCCCTGGGCCTGTTCGACCACGAAAAATGGGTCCCCTTCGGCGCCAAGGCTCTGAAGATCCAGCTGAAGTGGCGGGTCCGGGCGCGCCGGCCCTGGGCCAAGGCGCTTCCGGCATGGAGGGTGGATGCGAACGAACACGGCCCGGTGGATCAGGATGGCCAGCAGCACCTGCGCACGTTCTGGGGCCGGAATGTTCTGCTGGCCGAGCACGGAAGGCTTGAGGGGGTGCTGGAACTGGCCATCCATCTCCAGCCCGCGGTGCGGACCTTGCCAGGTTCCAAGGATGTCCTGTTCGGCCCGCTGGCGCTCATCCCCGCGGGCTGGGACATCGAATTCCGCGGCTATGACGTCACCCCGGTGGCCCCTTCCCAGGTGTCGGACCCGCCCATTGGGGAATTGGCCCGATACGAGGCATGGTATCTGGAACACGAGGACAAGCCCTCCGCGATCGATCTCCGGTGGCGGGCCCCCGGGATGCGCCCTTGAGTTGGCTGATCCTGCTCTATTTCCCCACCGCCTGCTTCCTGGCCGGCAGCCTGGGCGCATGGGCCCTGCGCGGCCGGATGGATCCCGCAGGGCGGTGCCTGAACCTGTGCCGCTGGGCCCTGCTGCTGTTCCCCTTTATCCTGGTGGCCGCCATCCTGGCCAAGGGCACCGGCCCGATGTGCTGGATCAGCTGGGCTGGCCCGCTGGGGTGGCGGTGGGTGGTACTGGCGGCCTTGGTAGGCTTGATCTTCGTGCGCTGGCTGGGGGAGATGGTGGCCAGGAGAGCCTTCCTGCACCTGGAGCAAGGCCCAAGCATGGCCCGGAACGCCAGCCTGGCCTTCCTGGAGAAGCTCGGCTTCGCCGAGCTGGTGCAGGGTCTCGCCTTGCCGCCTTGGCGGGTGCGGAGGCCCCCGGCCGTCCAATATTCGAAGGTGGCGGCCCTTGCCTATCTGATCGGCGGACCCCGTCCTCGGATCTGCGTGGAGGCCAGCCTCATTCCCCGACCGTTCCGGTGCCGGGATTTATGGTGGGAGACGGTGGCGCCCCTCGCGGACCTGGCCCTTGAACCATTGCGGGCCATGGTCGCGCACGAACTGGGCCATTTCAAGCGCCGTGACCACCTGCGGAGGCAATTGCTGGCTATCACCGGCTGTCTGCTGCCATGGGAGTGGCTGTATGAGGATATCCAGTTGCGGAAGTTCCATTTCACCAACACCTTATTGTTCCGCAGGTGGTCCTCGCTCATCGCCTGGATCGGCGCCCCGTTCCGGCAATGGATTCTCGAGGACCAGAAAATCAGCGAGGAATTGGCCGATGCTGAGGCGTTGCACTTGGTTCCCTCCGCCGCGGACCAGCTCAGGATGATCCGGGCGCTCTACCCGCCGCCGAAGGAGAGGGGGGGCCGGAGGACGAATGCCAACCGTTTGATTTTGCCTGGGTTCCAGCAAGCGATGCTGCTGACGGCGATGGCGGCCCTGCTCTGGTTCGCGCCGGGCCGCGCTGCCTATGCGCAGGCCTTTGGCTGCGGGATCCTGGCTGCCCGGTTTCCCCATGGCTGGACCGTGCTCAAACCGGCTGGCGCCAATCTGGCGTCCGTGTTTGTGCCCGGACAGGATGGCCCCGGGATCCTGTTCATCCGGTGCCAGCCTTTTTCCCGGGGGCAGTTGCCCCGTTTGCGGTGCGTTGGCAGGATTCCGGCCAGGTTTCTGCCTGGGTTTTGCGAAATTGAAATGGATTGGGATGTCCTTTACAAGGGGGACGGACGACTGACCGGTGGAGAGGCGTTGCTTTACCTGTGCCAGCCCGCCCTGAGCACCCGGCCCGATCCGGATCCGCTTACCGTCTATTCCCGCCCCCGGCACCCGGTCCCGGAGTCACTCCCTAGGGGGTGGACGCGCTATACCCACCAGATAAAGATCAAAAATAACCCTGATATTGCATACATGCTTATCCACTTTGAATTGCGTCATCCCGGGAACTACGCCTTCAAACCCCCGGTTCTGACGGTCATCCACCCGGACGGCACTCGCCAGCCGATGTTCCTCGATTGAAGGTTTCAGCCTGCCAAGAAAGCGGTCCACCATGTCCACTTCCCTGACCAACCTGCCGGAAACCCAGCCGGCCAGACCGGGCCCACCGGAAACAATCAAGGCTGACGTATGCATCGTCGGGATGGGCGCGGCGGCCTTGACCACCGCCTATCTGCTGGTCAAGGAAGGGGCTTCGGTCGTGGTGCTGGGCCATCCCGGGGCCTCCCCGGAGTGCCCGGTCCGGTCCACGGCCGCGCTCTCCCATGGCATCGACCATCGGTTGACCGGCTGCCACCGCCTACATGGTGCCGAGATGGCCCGCCTGTTGTTGCTGAGCCAGCGGACCGGCATCGATCTGTTGGCGTCCCTTTGCGCTGAGACCGACATCCGCTGCCGGTTTGAACGCTTGGACGGATTCCTCTTCGGTGCACCCGGAGCACCGGGCGAATACCTCGCCTGGCACCGAGCGTTGGCCGAAAGGGCCGGAGCCCAGGACGTGCAGTTGCTGGAGGCGGCGCGGATGGGAGGTTCCGGCCCCTGTTTGCGCTTTCCCGGCCAGGGGCAGTTCCGGATGCAGCCTTTCCTCAAGGGGCTGGGTCTTGCCATTGAACGGCTCGGCGGACGCCTCCTGCCCGAGGCCCAGGTGTGCGGGATCGACCCTGGGCCGCCCGTGCGGATCCACACCCAAGGCCTGGGGGTGGTCTCTGCCGCGGCTGTGCTGGCGGCCCGCACCCCCCTGGACGACCTCCTGGAAATCCAGGCCAGGCTGGGGACCTACCATACCCACGGCATTGGCGCCGTGGTTCCACGCGGAGCCGTGGCCAGGGCTCATTTCGCCGATAGCCTCGGAACCCACGCCCGGCTTGAGGGCCCCTTGAACCGGCACCAGGATCTGCTGGTCGTGGAGGGGGAAGCACACAAGCTGGGCCGGGGCCATGCTCCCGCCGTGCACCAGGAACGCCTGGAGGCCTGGGCCCGGGCCCGGTTTCCGGTGCTGGGGGTCCGGTTCCGCTGGACCGACCTGGTCATGGAGGCTCCCGGCGGCGCGCCGCTCATCGGGCCCAACCCCTGGGGCCGGTCCAGCATCCTCATTGCTCCAAGCGGAATGAGCGCCGGTATGGCTTGCCAAGTCGGCGCGGGCGCGATTCTGAGAGACCTGCTGCTGGGTCGCCCCAACCCCCTCGCGGCCCTGCATGATCCCCTTCGGGTGCCGGCCGGAGGGGCCCTGGCGTTCGCCCCGGAGGCCAGGGATCTTCCCTGGAACTACGCGGAATGGCTCGAACCAGGGAGCCTCCTGGGGCAGGGCGGGTTGGCTCCCGGCAGCGGGGCGGTGCTGCGTCGCGGGCTGGAAAGCCAGGCGGTCTATCGCGATCACCTGGGAGAGGTCCATGAACTGTCTGCCTTCTGCCCCACCCTGGGCGCGCCGGTCCGGTGGAACCCGGGCGGGCGCGGTTGGAGTTGTCCATGCCACGGTTCAGGTGGCGTTTTCTTCTAGCGGCTCGAACTTTTCCCCCATCGGCCGGCACTGGATGGAGAGATCAGGCCGGTCCGCCATGGGCTCGATGATTCATGCATAGGGGCTGGCAACATGAAGATGGCTCGCATCGCACGCAGTAACCGGCTGCCCGATAGCCTGCCGGTGGTCATCAGACTGCTGCAGGAGCACAGCCAGGGTACGACCATCTCGGCCCTGCAAAAGGAGATCGAGGTCAACCAGCTTTGGCGCGTGGATGAGCACCTGAGTCCGCGGTCGCTCTACCACCGGCTATACGGGGTACTCAAGTTATTGAAACGCAAAGGCATGGTCCAGCAGGTCGAGACGACGGGCCGGGAAACCATCTGGCTCCTGGATGCCGAGGAATTCGCGCTGCAGCGGCGCAGGGAGTTGTTCGAGGTGATCCGCCCCTTCGTCGATGGCTGCATGATCACCGCCAACCCCAGGGAACTTCTGGGCCAACTCAGCGAAGTGATCGAAGACGGCACCCTTGAGGTCATGCTCGCCGAGCGCAGGGCAAGGTCCAGGCACTAAATCGTCGTCGGGATCAGCGTCCTGACAGCTTGACACCATTTCGCATCGAAACGCACACAGGAAGGGACAGGTCCTGGTGCTTGTCAGCTGCCGGCAATCGACTGGCCAAGGGGACAGGCATGCGGATCAAGGCCCTTTTTAGCACCAAGTCCATTGAAGCCTTGAAGGAAAGCGCGGAAGCACCCGCCCACTCGCTGCGGCGGACCTTGGGCACATCCGATTTGACCCTGTTCGGCATCGGCGCCATCCTGGGCGCTGGCATCCTTTCGACCTTGGGCACCGCCGCCGCGGGCAGTGTGGCTGACGGTCGGCTTCCCGCCGGGCCGGCGCTGGTGATCAGCATCCTGCTGGTGACGCTAGGCTGCTGCTTCACCGCCCTGGCCTATGCGGAACTGGCTTCCATGATTCCCGTGGCTGGGACCGCCTACACCTACGCCTATGCCACCATGGGCGAACTGATGGCCTGGATCATTGGCTGGGACCTGCTGCTGGAATATGCGGTGAGCAACGTGGCGGTGGCCATTTCCTGGGGCGACTATGCCCGCAGTCTCCTGGCCAACGTCTTCTCCCTGCATCTGCCGGCGTGGCTGACCATGGACCCGCGCAAAGCCATGCGGCTGGCCGAGGATGTGCCCGCCATGGCGCTCCAGGAGAAACTCGGCGCCCTGGCCCAGGCCAGAGCCGGCCTGCTGGATGGCGGGGCCACCTTCCAGCATTGGGAGGTATTGAAGGATGCCCCGATCCTCGGTGGTTTTCCACTCACCTTCAATATCCTGCCCATGGTCATTACGATCCTGGTCACTTGGCTGGTCTACCTGGGCATCAAAGAGAGTTCCAGGGTCAACGCGGTGATGGTGGTGGCCAAGGTCGCCCTGCTGGCCGTGGTGATCGGCATCGGCATCCGGTGCGTCGATCCCGGCAACTGGGTGCCCTTTGCGCCCCACGGCTTTCAGGGCATTCAGGCCGGGGCGGCCATCATCTTCTTCGCCTTCATCGGCTTCGATGCGGTCGGCACGACCGCCGAGGAGTGCCGGGATCCGGGGCGCGACCTGCCTCGGGGCATCCTCCTCTCCCTCGCCATCTGCAGTGTCCTTTATGTGGCGGTGGCCCTGGTGACGACCGGAATGATGAAATACTCGGACCTGGCGGGGAAGGCCGATCCCCTCGCCTACATCTTCGTTCACCATGAGTATTTTGGCCTGGCAGGGGTCATTTCCCTGGGCGCGGTGGTCGCCACCACCACTGCGCTTCTGGTGTACCAGATCGGCCAGCCACGCATCTTCATGGCCATGAGCCGGGATGGGCTCCTGGGGCGATGGTTCGGCAAGGTGAGCCCGCGCCACGGGACCCCGTCCAACGCCACCTTCCTCACCGGGGGGCTGGTGGCGGCGCCGGCCGCCTTGCTCAACATCGATGAGGCCATCGAGCTGACCAATATCGGCACCCTGTTCGCCTTCTCCATGGTGTGCGCCGCCGTCATGATCTTGCGCCTGCGCCGGCCGGAACTGCCTCGGCAGTTCCGCATGCCCTGGGTCTGGGTGCTCGCTCCGGCGGGGATCCTTTCCTGCGTCTGGGTGGCCTGGGGACTGCCCCCGCTCACCTGGATCCGGTTTATTGCCTGGCTGCTCCTGGGTCTGGTGGTCTACTTCCTCTATGGCCATCGCAACAGCTTGCTGCGGGATGGCAAGGCGGCCTGAACCCATGGCACTCCGGGTCCTTCGAGGCCGCTGGTGCCCAGGCAGGGAACCTGGCGTCCACTGCCCGCATAATAGGCCATGGACCAACCCGTTTCCGATCTCCAAAGCCTGCTCCGAACCATGTGCCCAGACCTGCACGATGGGGTATACGTCTTCGCTTCGGTGCCCACCCTGGCCGAGTTGGCGGGGGGCGATTGCATCGCCACCTTCCGGGAGGCTGAGGGCTGGTCGGTCATCGCCGAGGAGCATGAGGCGGACCGCGTTGGCCTCCAGGTCCTGTATCGGGCCGCCTGGATCACCCTCACGGTTCATTCCGATCTCAACGCCGTGGGGCTCACCGCGGCGGTCGCGGCGGCGCTGGGCGCTGCGGGAATCAGCTGCAACGTGGTCGCGGCGGCGTACCACGACCACCTCTTCGTGCCGGTGGCATCCGCGGAGGCGGCCCTGGCAAGCCTGCGGGCCCTGCAGCAGGCTGGACCGGCCCCTGACCGGAGCCTTCCTGTCCCTTGAACCCGACCCTGGAACCAGGTGATGCCCATGTCCCAAAGCTGGATTTTGCTGACCATTGCGGTATTGATTGAGATCGTTTGGGCCCTGTCGCTGAAATACATCCAGCAGCACCCCAACCCCTGGCTGATCACCGGCTCCTGCCTGCTCGCCGCGATCAACATGGCCTTGCTTTCGTTCGCCATGCGCACCATCCCAGCCGGCACGGCCTACGCCGTCTGGACCGGACTGGGAGCGGTGGGCGTCACCATTGGCGGGATCTTCCTGTTCGGCGAACCCGCGGCAATCACCCGCCTTTTCTTCCTGGGTCTGGTCATGGTCGGTGTTGTCGGACTGAAGCTGGTAAGTTGAACGCGTCAGGACAGGACGTAATACCGAGCGCCAATGGCCATACAGTGCCAGCCACAGGGACGAAGCATGGCCACGATGGGCTGGGCGAAGTGTTTCGGGAAAGGGGCGCGTGTCAGTGAGTCCCTTTCCCGAAACGACTACGGTGGAAATGAAGCCACCTGAACGCCTGCCAACCGGTTCACTTTGGCAGCAAGCGGATGCCCCGGGCATGGTGGGTCAGTTGCCGGTAGGACGGATCCTCCAGAAGCGCTTGGTGGGCCTCCTGGAACACCTTGACCGGCAGGGCAGGGTACAGGTGATGGATCAGGTGATAGCAGTCATTCCTGGGGAACAGGAGCCACTTGATAAGTTTCGATTTCAATATGAAGTTTCGCGTTTGGTTGATTTTTATTGGATTGGCATAGATCCCGCCATGATCGACCAGGTCAGTGAGGTATTTCATCAATGGGAACCCGATGAAGTATGCGACCAGGAAAATGACCCAGTTGACCATTAAGCCATGAATCAGCAAATAGACCATAATGGCCCAAATAGCCAGATTGCCAAGCAGGGATTGCCGGGTTCGCCCAAATCGTTTTGGCGCATAAGATGATAAAAATTTAATACTTAAGATGTTTTTCAGGATTTTATTGAATTGCTGAGGAAGGTGAGGACTAAAGGATCGAATAGTTTGGAAGTCCAGATCCCGGTCATAATCGCCGAGAAATCCATGATGACTCATATGCTCGGCTTTATATACTGAATAATCTTGCCCCAACAGGCCACAGACTATTCCGCCTATGGATCTGTTGAAATTTGGATTATGGTGAAATGAATAATGGGCACATTCATGAACTATATTATTCAGGGCCTTGAATCGGGAGGACAGCACCAGTATTGAGACGATCCAAATAGCGCCATGGTAATGGCTGAAATCAACCATCAGGATCAGTGATATAACGCCTAGGTTCATGAGCAGGATGGCCATTGCTTCGCCAGTTCTTGGCTTTTTGGACAATTGCTCCAATATTTTAGATGATAACATTGACATACCTTTGAGTGAAGAGGGGCGGATTCCAGTACAGCCAATCGGGCTTGACTGGAAACAGTCCCTGGTTACAACGAGGCCGGAGGCCGAATGGATTCGAGTTCTACAAAAGCGTCTTTTCGGCCATAGTGATCTGGCCTAGGTGGAGGCAGGGCCCGCATTACCAGCTGTCTTTACACGGCAAGGGATGCCCGTGATCCTCAGTGTGCGTCCTGGGACGAAATGGTAACAACGAAGCCTCGAATTATTTCTCCAACATTATATTTATAAAATATAGTAAAATAAATAATTATAGCGTTATCGGGCTTTCTCGGGTTGAGCTAGGGCCTTAATGGTGGAAACGGGAATTGACCTGCCGCCCCGCCCCGCTTGATCCTGCCGTGGCGCCCGGCTTGGGTTATCGCTCAACCTAAATGGATGCAGCCAACATCGGCAGGAAGCGGCCGAAGTCCATGGGGGAGGAGAACCATGATCGGGCGATACGGTTCACTGATGGGCCCGAACGGGGCCATCAGTGCGACGGAAAAGGTGGACCTCCAGGGCTGACTGCTGGGAACCAGATGCCAAGGGCAAAGCACTCCTGTTTGTGATTTGTTCGGAAATGATGACCGTAAAAGTTTCATTACCTTCCGTTTGCAATAAAATTTTTATTGGAGGCCTGTAGCCATGGGTTGGCCCAGTTCCAGATACTCCTTGCACCAGATCAACATCGGGCTCTGCCTTCTGCTTCCCTTGGGGGCGACCGGCGGGGCCCAGGCCAAGACAACCGTAACCGTGGTGCCTGGGATCCAAGTCATCCCGCAAGGAGGCACCGTCATGCTGAAGGCCCGAACCAAGGGGAAGGTTACGGAGGCGGGCTGGTCCTGGAAGGTCATGGGGTCCAGCGGGGGTGCCTTGCAATCGGCATCCCACGGCAGGGTGCTCTATACCGCCGATCCGGTGCCAGCCTGGTCAAGGGTTACGGTGCGAGCCACCAGCCTCAAGGACCCCAGCGCCTTCGGTGAAGCCATCATCGATGTTCTGCCGGGCGAAATTTTCAAAATCATCGGCCAAGTGTTGGGCCCGCGCTGGATCATGGAGGGATCCGGCGCCCCATCCCCGATCAGGCTGCAGATTGACGATCCGGGCCTTTTTACCTTGTTCGGCTCCTATACCTTCAACGCCGAAATCCATGGCCCAGAACTCGACGGCTGCGACTGGGAAATCCAGCCTCCCATCGGCGTCCTGACCCGGAGGATAACTCCGGAGGCATCCCGCGTGGATTCCATGCATTATCAACCGCCTGTGGCCAGGCAGCATGGTATCTGGCTCCGCATCCGCATCACCAATCGAGAAAATCCGAGCCTCTCCCTGACTACCAGGTTCTACCTGCCGCTCAATTACCGACCCAGGGCTGGCCGATTCGGGGTCAGTTTCTGATTACGGAGAGCCTGGGCATCGACCCCGCAACCCTCGGCCCACTGGAAGTCCAGGCCCTGGCCACGGCCCACCTGGAGGGCTCGGTCACCAACACCCGTCTCCAGGAACTGGCGAACGAGCACCCCGTCGAGATCACCCGCTGCC
>JARLGP010000270.1 GCA_031292735.1 Holophaga sp. | reverse complement strand
GGCGATGGCCGGCAGGGCGGGCACCGGCTGGACCGGCGCAGGCGGCGCGGCGACGGGGGCCGGCGCGACCTCGGCGGGAACGGCAGCCACCGGAACGGCAGGTGCGGTCAACACCGGAACGGCAGGGGCGGTCAACACCGGAACGGCAGGGGCGGTCAACACCGGAACAGCGGGAGCGGTCAGCACCGGAACGGCGGCGATGGCCGGCAGGGCGGGCACCGGCTGGACCGGCGCGGGCGCCGCCACCGGAGGGTTGGCCTGGGCCAGCAGGGCATGGATCGGCCCCTTCCCCGGGTTCAGGAGGATGCTGACCCCGGCGGCGTCACTGTTCACCTCGGCCCGGGTGCCGGGGATCACTTCCAGCACCACCCGGGTCAGTTCGGGCTTCACCGAGTTCTGGGCCACCCGCAGGCGGAGCACCTGGCGGTTGCTGAGCCCCTTCAGGACTTTCCGGGTAAGGCCCGGGCCGCGGTCGACGCCGGGCAGGTCCACCACGATCCTGCTGGGATGGCTGAGCACCTGCAGCCTGGGGACGCCCTGGAAACCGGGAATGGCCAGCTGCAGCGTGGCCCCCTCGCCCGGGGCGGGAAGGAAGGCCGCGCCCTTCAAGGTGGGGATGATCGGGCTGGTGGGAGTAACGACATCGAGGGCGGCTCCGTGGAGAGATCCAGACTGGATCCCCGCCAGAACGACGCCCCCCGCCACCAGCAAGGAACACAGGCGAGCATTCATCGTTTAGCCTCCTCGCGCTTATAGATTTTGACAACTGTCCGGTAGATCCTGGTATTGGTGCCGCTGGGATCCCATTGATGGAACGTGATGGCCTTTTCCCCAATGGCCACCAGCACGCCATCCCGGAACCGGAATCCCACCGGCAGCGTGCGGATGTTGCCTCGTGCGTCCGACACCACCGCGAAGGTCTTGCCGTTCTCCACCACCCGGCCCTTGACGGCGATATCGTCCACCAGGTCGCCCTTGTTGGTCTGCTCCGCATCGGTGGGCGTGGCAAAGGGATCCCGCACCAGGGTGGGGTGATAGGGAACGGCGTTGGTGACCAGCAGCTCTTCGTTGCTGAGGGGCGGGTTGCCCGATGGCGCGGGGGTGGCCACCGACGTGGCGGGGGTGGTCCCCGTTGCGGCAGGGGTGGTCCCCGTTGCGGCAGGGGTGCCCTGGGCACCGAGTTGGAGGCCGAGCGCCAGGGCTGCGAGCATGGAAAGGATGCGTGGCATGGGGGCTCAGTCTCCTTGGTCTTTCTTGGCGGGCGCCGGGGCCGCGGGGCGGGCGCCCTTGGGGCCCGGTGCGGCGGCCGGCTTGGCCGGGTTGTAGACGAAGGCGCTTACCTTGCACGTGACGGAGACCGGGTAGAGCGGGTTGCCGTTCGCCCGGGTCATCTGCAGGTCAGAAAGGTTGATGATCTTGCCGTAGCCCGACACCAGGGAGGTGAACTGGCCCAGGGTGTGGTATCCCGCCCGGAACGAGAACTGCACGGGGTATTCGGTGTAGTACTCCTTCACCGCCGGCGGCATCAGGGAGAACGAGACCTGCTCGATGCCCGCGGCGTCCGCCAGCTTCTTGACCCGGTAGGGGAGCTCGCCCCGGTCCGCGTCGGTGGGCATGATGCTGATCAACTGTTCAATGAACTTCTCCTGCTGGGTTACCTCGGCCTTGAGCTTCTCGTAGACGTCCTTGAGCGCGTAGCCCCGGTTCACATCCGCCTCGAGGCTCGCGTTGGTGGCCTTCAGCGCCGTCAGGTCGTCCCGCTTGCCCCCCAGGAGAAAGTAGACGAGGACCAGGATGAGCAGGCCGGACAAACCGCCGATGAGAATCTGTTTCTGCAGTTGCGAGTTCATGGGCGGCCTCAGGCAGTGTTCTTCAAATCGCAGGAGATGGTGAATTCAACCGTGCGATCCTTCTTGTTTGCCGCTGGGTAATTGACGTTCTGGAACCACCTGGTCTGCCCCAGAAGCCGGTTGCGGAACTGGTTGATGGCTTCGAAACTGGTGCTTTCCCCCTTGATACTGATGTTCATCCCCTTCTGGCTGATCTCCCGGAACCAGACATCGTCCGGCAGGCAATCAGCCAGCTGCTCCAGCAGGTGCACCGGGAGCTGCTGGTTGGTCTTGAGGCCCACCATCACTTCCCGCTTCTTCAGCAGGGATTCCTTCTGGGCCCGGAAAGTCTTTTCCAGGTCGATGTACTTCGCCAGTTCCTGCTTCTTGGCCTGCAGCTCCGCCTGGCGATGGCGCGCCTGTTCCACCTTGCCGTTGAGCCAGACGTAGTAGACGCCGCCCAGGCAGGACAGCAGCACCCCCAGCAGCACGCCGGCGATGGGGAAGCTGGAACGCTGGGAGCCTTCCGGTTCCGGGAAGACGGGAGCGGATTCGGGCTTTTCCGTTTTTTTGCCGCTGACCTGGGCGAGGGTGTCGCCCAGCAGGTTGATCTTGATCATCGGTCCCCCACTTGGCGCAAAGCCAATCCAACCGCCACGGCGGCGGTGCAGCCGATGTCGTGCACCACTGCGGGATCCAGGCTCCTCTCATCCACTTCGATGCCATGGAACGGATCCAGCCGGTCCACCGGAACCCGCAGCCGCTCCCCGAGGATATCGTGCAGGTGAACGATCTTGGCGCTGCCGCCGGACAGCAGCACGCGGTCCAGCCGGTCCACCTTGAAACTGGAGCGGAAGAAGTCGATGGTGCGGCCCAGTTCATCGGCGAAGCTGTCGGAAATGGCCGAAAGCGAAGGCTCCACCTCTTCGGGCGTGCGGCCTTCGGCGGGAATGCCTTCCTTCAGTTGTTCCGCCGCCTCCCGGGAAATGCCCCAGTCCTCCATGAGCTTGTCGGTAAAGCGGTGGCCGCCCCAGGCGATATCCCGCCAGAACAGCGACTTCCGGCCCACCAGCATGGTGAGGTTGGTGAACTGGGCACCGATGTTGACCAGGGCTACCACTTCATCCCTGGCGCCCTCGCTGCTGCCGATCTCATAGAGGTTCTGGATGGCGAACACATCCACGTCCACCAGCACCGGCTTGGCGCCGGCGATGGCCACGCAGCTCAGGTACGCCTCGATCTTGTCCTTGCGGCAGGCCACCAGCACCACGTCCATGTTGCCGTCGGCGGGGCGCTCCTCCAGCACGGCGAAGTCCAGGGCATAGGCGTCCAGTCCCTGGCCCGCGGGGAAGAAGCTCTCCGCCTCCCAGCGCACGGATTCCGCAAGTTCAGCCGGGCTCATGAGGGGGAATGTCACTTTCTTGACCATCACCTGCTGGCCGGCCACGGAAATGGCCACGTCCCTGGCCTTGATCTTCTGTTCGGCCAGAACCTGACGGATGGCGGTGGCCACGGCGTTGCTGTCCATGATGTCGCCTTCGACAATGGCGTCGAAGGGCAGCAGGGCAATGCCGAGTTTCTGCAGCCGGTAGCGCTGGTTGCCGCCCTTGCCGGTGACCTGCAGTTCGCAGACCTTCACGGAACTGGAGCCGATATCCAAGCCAATGAGCTGCTTTTTCTTATTACCGAAAAGACCCACCGGGAGCCTCACTTATGATGATAGGGCTATTCAGTGTAGCGTTCTGCTGTCTTGGGTCAACCTGTACTTGATCTATCTTAGGTTTATTCCGGTTCGAAAGCCACGATCACGACGGTAATATTATCTTCACCACCATTTTCCATGGCCTTGCTAACAAGTTTTTCCGCTGCTGCTTCCATGTCGGGAGCCTGGGTGACGATATCCCAGATGGTCTGGTCTTGAACCATTCCTGACAGGCCATCGGAGCAAAGCAAAATACGATCCAATTCCGATACCTGGATCTCCTGAACCGCCACATCCAGATCGCCGCCGTTGCCGAGGGCCTGGGTGATCACGTTGCGGAACGGGTGGTGGCGGGCCTCTTCCGGGGTCAGGATGCCGTTCTCCACCTGCTCGGCCACCCAGGAGTGGTCCCGGGTCACCTGCTGGATCCCGGCAGCGTTCAACAGGTACGCGCGGCTGTCGCCCACGTGCACCAGGGTGACCCGGTCGTCGTGCGCCAGGCAGGCCACCACGGTGGAACCCATGGATTCCCGCTCGGGGTTGGCCTGGATGTCGTTCTGGATGCCCTGGTCGGCCAGCAGCAGGGCCGCCTTCAGGCGATTCCCGTCGTAGCTGAGGTCCGTTTCGTATTCCACCGGCCAGGTGCGGTCCCGCTCGGCGGTATGGGATATGAAATCGCCGACCTTGTCCACCACGATCCGGCTGGCCACTTCACCGGCGGCATGACCGCCCAGGCCATCGGCCACCACGAACAGCCCCAGCTCTGCCTCCATTAAGAAATTATCTTCGTTGTGCTTGCGCACACAACCAACTTCCGTCTGGCCGGCCGCCACCATCCGCATGCTCAACCCCTCTTCAACAATCGATTGATGGCGTCCTTGGTGGTGGCCACCAGGGTGTTCCACTGCTCGCCCAGTCCGGGCTTTTCGCTGTTCTTGCCCTTGATCTTCACCGGGGAGAAGATCGGGTGGTTGGGCGCCAGGTTGTGCACCGTGTTCCACAGCCGGCTGGCCCTGGCGTGCATGCCCAGGCCCTGGAAGGTCTCGGCCAGCAGGATGCTGGAATCCACGTCCTTGGGATCCAGCCGCAGGGCTGTTTCCAGGGCCCGGACCAGGGTCCGCTTGTCCCCCTTGGTCTGGTCCAGCAGCTTGGCGTGCAGGGCGTGGAACTCGGCATGCTCGCTGTCCAGCCGGATGGCGTACTGGATCAGGCCCAGGGCCCGTTCCGGGGCCTTGGCCTCCGCTGCCGCCTTGGCGTCCCTGAACCACTCCTCCGCGCTCTTGTTGGTCCCGGCGCGCATCTCCGGCGCGTGGTCCAGCTGGATCTGGGCGGGAGCGGAGGGCGGCGCCGGAGCGAGGCCGGGGGCCGTCCGTTCCTCCCGGGCGGGGGTGTCCTTGATCATGTTATAGGCCTCGGCCAGCATCCGGAAGCGCTGTTCCGCTTCGACCTTGGCCGCCCCTGTATAGCGGTCGGGGTGCCATTTTTTCGCCATGCCGTGATAGGCGGCCTTGATTTCATCCGGCGATGCCCCTGCTGCTATTTCCAATACTTCGTAAGGGTTCATGACAGATCCGTGGCGCTCAGGATGACCTAATTATCGACGACAAGGTGGCTATCGAGATATTACCCCAAATCCGGGACGAGCATAATCAGGGGCGGTTTAATCATGCTACCCCGATTCCGGGCCCGGCCGCCGCGCTATCTCCGGCCGGCGAATGCTGGCACACTCTAGTCTTCTTATTGGGAGCAGGGCATGGGCTCGGGTCCTTTGACGGCTTGGCGGGAAGGATTGGCGGCGGGAGACCTTTCCGCCGAATTCCTGGCGTTGGGCGCCATGGACCGCATGGACCGGCTGGACGGGCAACTGGGCGCCATTCTGTACCGGGACCGGGAAGCGTCCCTCCGGGCCGCCCGGGCGGCGGATGTCCGCCTGGCCCGGGGCGAGCGGGGCCCGATGCTGGGGATCCCGGTGGTGTTCAAGGACAACCTGCACTGGCAGGGCGCCCCGGTGAGCAACGGCTCGCGGATCATGGGCGGCTACCGCGCCCCCTACAACGCCACGGTGGTGCAGCGGCTGCTGGATGCCGGGGCGGTGCCCATGGCCAAGGCCAACATGGATGAATTCGCCATGGGTTCCAGCGGCGAGTACAGCGCCTTCGGTCCCACCCGGAACCCCTGGGACCCCACCCGGGTTCCCGGCGGCAGTTCCTCCGGCTCGGTGGTGGCGGTGGCGGCCGGCTACGCGCCGTTCGCCCTGGGATCCGACACCGGCGGATCGGTCCGGCTGCCCGGCAGCTTTTGCAACGTCACCGCCCTGCGCCCCAGCTACGGGGTGCTGAGCCGCTACGGGGTGACCGCCATGGCCTCCTCCCTGGACCAGGTGGGCCCGGTGGCGGCCAGCGCCAAGGATCTGGCGGCGGGCTTCTCGGTCATGGCCGGGCCCGACCCGCTGGATTCCACCAGCGTCAGCCTGCCGGGCGCCGAGCGCCTGGCCGACCTGCGCCCGGCGGAACTGAAGGGACTGCGCATCGGGCTGCCCAGGGAATACTTCACCACGGGCATCGAGCCCGGGGTGCGCGACACCCTGGAGACCGCCCTGGCGGTGCTGGCGGCCCAGGGGGCGGAACTGGTGGAGCTCAGCCTGCCGCACACCGGCTACGCCATCGACACCTACTACCTGATCAACACCTCCGAGGTTTCCAGCAACCTGGCCCGGTTCGACGGCATGCGCTACGGCGCCCGGAAATCCGGAGCCGGCGTCCAGGAGACGATCGCGGATACCCGGGACCAGGGTTTCGGCCCCGAAGCCAAGCGGCGCATCCTGCTGGGCGCCTTCTGCCTCTGCAAGGGCTACTACGACGCCTTCTACCTGAAGGCGCTGAAGACCCGCACCCTCATCGCCCGGGATTTCCAGGAAGCATTCGAGCGGGTGGACTTCCTGGCCACCCCGGTCTGCCCAGGCACCGCCTGGACCTTCGGCGCCAAGGCCGATCCGCTGGCCATGTACCTGGCCGACGTGTTCACCGTCACCCCTTCCCTGGCCGCCCTCCCCGCCCTCTCGGTCCCGGCCGGGTTCAGTTCCGGCCTGCCGGTGGGGCTCCAGCTGATCGGCCCCTCCCGCCAGGATGTCCGGCTTCTGGAAGTGGCCCACGCCTTCCAGCAGGCCACCACCCATCACCGCAAGCTTCCGCCCCTCACCTAGGAGAACCAGCTATGGCCTTCGACGTCGTCATGCCGCAAATGGGGGAATCCATCACCGAGGCCACCATCATCAAATGGCACCGCCAGGCGGGGGAAGCCATCGGCAAGGACGAAACCCTGTATGAAATCTCCACGGACAAGGTGGATGCCGAGATCCCGGCGCCGGTGGCCGGAATCGTCCTGGAGATCCTGGTGGAGACCAACGCCACGGTGCCGGTGGGCACGGTGGTGGCCCGCATCGGCGCCGCCGGGGAAAAGGCCGCGGGCGGCCCCGCCCAGGCCGCTGTTGCCGCT
>JARLGP010000269.1 GCA_031292735.1 Holophaga sp. | reverse complement strand
GATCCGCTTCGACATGTCCGAGTTCATGGAAAAGCACGAGGTGTCCAAGCTGCTCGGGGCGCCTCCGGGATACGTGGGCTACGAGGAGGGCGGCCTGCTCACCGACCGGATCCGGCGCAATCCGTACTGCGTCATCCTGTTCGACGAGATGGAAAAGGCCCATCCGGACCTCATGAACGTGCTCCTGCAGATCTTCGACGACGGCCAGGCCACCGACGCCTTCGGCAACCAGGTGGACTTCAAGAACACCATCATCATCATGACCTCCAATGTGGGCAGCCGCGAACTGCTGCCGGACAAGGGCCTGGGCTTCGTGGAAAAGAGCTCGCGGCCCGACGCCGGAGCCGGGGACGCGCTCAAGGTGCTCAAGCGCACCTTCCCGCCCGAATTCCTCAACCGCATCGATGAGATCGTCGTGTTCAACCGGCTTGGCGACGAGGATCTGCGCAAGATCGTCCGCCTGCTCATCGCCGATCTCAACGTCACCCTCCAGCAGCACCAGCTGGTGGTCACCCTCACCGACCAGGCCTGCGACTGGCTGGTGAAGACCACCGTGAAGGACCGCGCCTACGGGGCCCGCCCCCTGCGCCGGGCCATCCAGAAGCAGGTGGAGGATCCGCTGGCCGAACTCATGGTGGCCCAGGACACGGTTCCGGCCGGGATGGTCCATTTTGACCTGGTGGATGATAAGCTGGTTCCTCTCTACACCCCAAACCCCGAAGTCAGCCCCGAACCCCAGCTCACCGGGGTCCAAGGATAAGTGGCAGCAAACAAACCTAACTCATTCAAACTGAGCATTGTGCCGATCCAGGCTCCCTGCCCTGGGCAATGAATGTACAACCCCCTGTAACGGACTGTGGATGCGGATGAAATCGGATAACAAAGGACGGAACGGACACCTTGGCTTCCGGTTTCGGTATGGATGGATCCCCCTGGTTCTGGCCGCCGGGCTTCAGGCCCTGCCTTGTGCTGCCCAGGACTCGGAGGTGGTGACCAAGCTGGAAGTGGTCGGCACCCAGAAACAGACCCCGGAGACCGTGCTGTTCAAGGCCGGGCTCAAGGAGGGCGACGATCTGCGCACCGTCGACCTCACCGAGGTGCTGGACCGGCTGTGGGCCACGGGCTCGTTCGATGACATCAAGTTCGAGGTGACCGACGAGGCGGGCGGCAAGAAGCTCACCATCCGGGTGAAAGAGCGCCCCCTGATCAAGGAGGTGGACTACCGCGGCGGCACGGAGCTGGGCCTGTCCACCATCAAGGACAAGATCAAGGACAAGAAGCTGACGATCGCGCCGGACTCGATCTACGATCCCGAGGCCACCCGCAAGGTCAAGAACCTGCTGGTGGATCTGGCCGGTGAGAAGGGCTTCATGAATCCGGTGATCGACGTGAGCCTGGAGCCCATGGGGCCCACCATGTCCCGCCTGGTGTTCGACATCAAGGAGGGGGGCAAGACCCGGATCTACCGCATCGCCTTCCGCGGCAACAAGATCATCTCCGATTCCAGGCTGCGTTCGGCCATGAAGAAGACCGGGGTCCACGGGATGTTCAGCTGGTTCGGCTCCAAGGACCTGCTGGTGCAGAACAACCTCGACGAGGACATCGGCAACATCAAGAAGGAATACTGGAAGAAGGGCTACAAGGACGTCTTCGTCGGCAAGCCGATCATCGACGTGGTGGACCGCACCTCGGCAAAGCAGAAGAAGCAGAACGGCGCGCGGGTGCTCCAGGGCAAGTCCCCCCGCTATGATCTCCGGGCCACCCTCACCTTTCCGGTGATGGAAGGCGACCAGTTCATGGAGGGCACCTTCAAGCTGGAAGGCAACGACAAGGTGTTCAAGGGCCCCAAGGGGGAGGAGTTCTACCGCACCAAGATCGCCGAGGTGCAGCGCAACAACCGGTCCTGGCTGGCCCGCTGGTTCAACGTGAAGCCTTCCCTGGCCAGCCCCCGCCCCGGCGCCAAGCCCCGCCCGTTCGATCTGGACGCCCTCACCGAGGGCCTGGACAAGGTGCGGGAAGCCTACAGCGACCAGGGCTACATCATGTTCCGGGCCAACCGGACGATGACCGTGCGGGAGGACGGCGGGGTCAACAAGGTGGATGTGGACGTCAAGGTGGACGAGGGCGAACAGTACACCGTCCACCGCATCGCCTTCGAAGGCAACACCAAGACCAAGGACAAGGTGCTCCGGCGCTCCATGATCCTGAAGGAAGGCGATGTCTTCCGGACGGAGCTGTTCAAGGACTCGTTCACCGGCATCGGCCAGCTGGGCTATTTCGACGTGAAGACCACGGAACCCAAGGTGGACTACGTTCCCGACAAGCCCCAGGTGGACATCACCATCCGCGGCGACGAGGCCGGGGTCAACGAACTGACGTTCCAGGGCGGCTACGGTTCGGTGTACGGCTTCTCGCTGGGCGCCAACTTCTCCACCAAGAACCTGGGCGGCGGCGGCGAGACCCTCTCCCTGGGCTACACCATCGGCCAGTACCAGCGCAACATTTCCCTCAGCTACACCGAACCCTTCCTGATGGACATGCCGTATTCCCTCACCACCGCCGTGTCCAACGGCTCCACCGACTACAGCGCCTCCAGGGTGGGTTCGGCATACGCCTACAAGCAGTTCAGCCGCAGCATCGGCACCTCGGTGGGCACCCGGCTGTCCACCTTCCTGCCAGACAAGACCTGGGCCTTTTTCACCAACTACTCGGTAGCCTACCGGTTCAGCCTGATCCGCATCGAGGGGGGCCGGAACTACTACTTCCGCAACACCAACAGCCAGCTCACCTCCACCATCAACCAGAACCTCACCTACAGCACCATCAACCACCCGTTCAAGCCCACCGCGGGGCAGAAGATCGGCCTGGGGATCGAGTACGGCGGCTGGCAGTTCGGCACCGACACGCCGTTCTACCGGACCACCCTGGAATACGAGAAGGTGACCAGCCTCAGCGAGCGGCACATCTTCGCCATCAACTCCAGCTACGGCTTCATCAAGAACCTCAGCAACGACCAGTTGCCGGTGTGGGACCTGTACCGGCCGGGCGGCGAGAACTCCATCCGCGGCTACCGGTTCGGCCAGGTGGGTTCGGTGATGATTGACAACAATCTGGCCGAAGTGGTGGTGGGCGGGAGTAAACAATTCATCACCAACCTCGAGTATCAGTTCAAAATTGCTGATGAATTCAGGACGGTGCTCTTTTACGATATGGGGCAGGCATGGGCCCCCGGGACACAGATCTTCTCCACGGGACTCAAGCGCAGCGCGGGGGTGGAACTCCGGTTCTTCCTCCCCATCAGCCCGGCTCCGCTCCGGCTCATCTGGGCTCGCAAGCTGAATCCGTATGCTTTCGACGACACCGGTCAGAACGATTTCCAGTTCAGCATCGGCACGACTTTCTGAAAAAATCCCAGGGCCGCATTCGGCCCTGTTGTCTGGAGGTCCAATGCGACCGCTTCATGCTCTTCTTTGTCTGACGGCGACGGTCGCAATGGTGGCCCAGCCGGCCCCGGACAGCGTGCCCCGCATCGGCATGCTGGCTGCCGAACGTGTCATCGACCGCTCGGTCAGGGCGCGCCAGTTGTTCTCGGAGCTGGATACCCTCAAGAAGACCCTGGGCGACAGGATCCAGGCCAAGCGGGCCGAGATCCAGAAGCTGGCCAGCCAGCTGCAGTCCCCGAGCATCAGCGAGGCGGGCAAGGAGAGCATCCAGAAGCAGCTGCGCGACCAGGAATTCGAGGACAAGAAGCTCCAGGATGACAGCCAGGCCGAGTTCCAGAAGACCCAGCAGCGGGTGGTGGGGCAGTTCCAGCAGGAGATCTCGCCCATCGTGGAGCAGTTGGCCAAGGAACAGAAGCTGCAGCTGGTGCTCACCTACCAGCCGGGGCTGGTGGCCTTTGCGGACCAGGCCTGGGTGCTGAACTTCACCGATGAGGTGGGCAAGCGCTACGACGCCAAGTACGCCCCCGGCGCCCCGGCTGCCGGCGCAGCCAAGCCGGCCGCCGCCAAACCGGCCGGCGCCAGGCCCGCCGCCAAGGCCCCCGCGAAGCCCTAGATCCTAGCCCTTTCCGGTGGAACCGTAGCCGCCCTCGCCGCGCTGGGTGTCGCCCAGCTCGGCGGGGGCGGCCACTTCCTGCCAGCCCCACTGCGGCACGGGGGCCAGCAGCAGCTGGGCGATGCGCTCGCCCCGGCGCAGCCGGAACGGGGCGGAGCCGTGGTTGATGAGGAGCACCTGCACTTCGCCCCGGTAGTCGGCGTCGATGGTGCCGGGGGCGTTCAGCACGGTGACGCCCTGCTTGAAGGCCAGCCCCGAGCGGGGCCGGACCTGGCCCTCGTAGCCCGGGGGAATGGCCAGCACCAGGCCGGTGGGCACCAGGCGGCGCTCGCCCGGGGCCAGTTCCCAGGTTTCCGGTTCCGGAATGGCCGCGCGCAGATCCAGGCCCGCGGAATGGGCGGTGGCCCGTTCCGGGAGGGGCAACCCGAGGGCGTGGGGCATCCGGAAGATGGGAATGGGGATCATGGGAGCTCCAGATGGACAAGGCATGGGGCGGGCGAGACCGCTCCCTGCCAAGATGATACCTGACCGGCGCGCATGAGCCGGACCTGCCCCTCCGGGAGATGCTTCATGATCCTCAAGGCCGCCCTTGCGCTGTTCGCCGCCTTCGCCCTGGGTCTGGGCCTGGCGGCCCAGGAGGAGGTGCGCCCGCCCAGCCGGATCGAGACCCGCTCGGAAAGCCTGGGCTACGGTTCCAAGCTCTGGGTGCGGAACCGCAACGGCGCCATCCTGGTGACCGGCTGGGACAAGGAGGAGGTGGCGCTGTCGGCCGAGATCCGCGACTCGGAGCAGCGCCGGATCGACCTTGTGATCGTGCGCGCCGGGACCGGCCTGGACATCGAGGCCCAGTTCCAGCAGCCGCTGCTGACCCTGGGCCAGGCCTCGGCGCCCAGCCCCTGGTGCCGGATGTCCCTGTGGGTGCCGCGCAAGCTGCTCGGCCACTTCCGCACCACCAACGGGCCCATTTCGGTGGATACGGTGGTCGGCTACGTGCGCTGCGAAACCACCAACGGCGACATCACCCTGGCCGGCATCGCCGGGGAAGTCCAGGCCGAGACCAGCAACGGCAACCTGGAGGCCAGGGGCCTGCATGCCCGCATCCGGGGCGGCACCGCCAACGGGCGGATCGTGCTGGAGGACGTGGACGGCCAGGTGCAGCTGGAAACCACCAACGGCTTCATCAAGGCCCGGAACCTGGACGGCTGGGGCGAGGGCATCAGCCTGGCCAGCACCAACGGCGCCATCGACCTGGAACTGGGCCGGGCCACCGGCGAGCTGCTGGCCGAAAACGCCCACGGCAGCATCCGGATCAAGGTGGCCAGCGCCCAGGTTCTTGAACTGGGCAAGCACCGGGTCCATGTGAAAGTGCCGGGGCGCACCCAGAAGATCCACCTGTCCACCACCAACGGCAGCATCCTGGTCCACTAATTTTGTTACTCTGGGGGGATGCGCTGCGCCCCTCTCGCTCTGGCCGTTTCCATCCTGTTCGGGGTGGCCGGCGGCGCCCAGAGCGTGCGGATGCCGCAGGTGTTCGAAGCCACCCTGGGCAACGGGATCAAGGTCATGATCGTGGAACGGCCGGGCAGCGGCGCCGTCCAGGCGCGGGTGTTCATCCGCGGCGGCCGCGCCAACACCGGCGGGCTGCCTCCGGTGGCGGCCGACCTGCTGGCCAGGACGGTGCTGCGCCGGGCGCTGCCGGCCAGTCTGCAACAGGGCCTGGATCCGGTGCTGGAGCAGGAGGGCGGAGCCTTCGAGGCCCTGCGGCTGGACCGCCTGGCCCAGGCCCGGCTGCCCCAGGCGGGCCTGGTCCCGACCTCTCCGGAACTGCCGGCGCTCAAGGTGCTGGAAGAGAACGCCAGGGCCGCCCTGCTGCGGCGGCTGGGCGGGATCGAAAGCTGGGACGCCCTGGATTCCCTGGGCGCCACGGCCCGGGATGTGGTGGTGGCGGCCGATTTCATCTCCCAGGGCATGGACCTCCCCGTCTCCGGGCTGGGGGCCTGGTGCCGGACGGAGGCGGCCCAGTTGCGCAGCCTGCCCATGGGGCGGTTCCCCATGGAGCGCGACCGGCTGATCCAGGAAATCGAGGCGGGCACTCCGCCCAGCCCGCCGGCCCTGTCGGTGCTGCTGGCCATGGGGCTGTCCGGCCGGCCCTATTCGCTGGCCGGGGAATTCCACCGGTCCCAGGTGGAATCGATCAGCTGGCGGGAGCTGAGGACCTACGCCCACTGGGCGATCTCCCCGGGGACCCTGCAGCTGGTGCTGGTGGGCGATGTGCAGGGCCGGGCGGTGCTGCCCCAGCTGGAGCAGACCTTCGGCTCCCTGCCCAAGGGGACCGGCAGTGCCGCCCACTGGGAAGGCGCGGAGCTGTTCCAGGTGAGCGAGCCGGTGAGCTCGCTGGAATCGCCGGGCGGCCGGCGGCTGATCGTCAGCACCACCGGCGACACCCGGGTCTTCTTCGGCTGGCGGGTGCCCCCCGCAAACCATCCGGACGGGGCCGCCCTGCGCGCTCTGGTGCAGATCCTGGGCGGCGCCCCCAGCGCCCGGCTCAACCAGGACCTGGTGGCGACCCGGGGCCTGGCCCGGCGCATAAGCATCCGGATGGGGGTGCCCGGCCGGCGCGACGTGAACCTGCTGGTGATCGAGGCGGAACCGGCGGAAGGCCATTCCCTGGACGAACTGGAACAGGCCATCCAGGACGAGGTCCTGCGCCTGCAGCGGGAGCCCCTGCCCGACCTGGAAGTGCGCCAGGCCCAGGTGCAGATGGAGGCGGAGGAGATCCTGGTGCAGGAGGACGCCGGCACCCTGGCCGAGGCCCTGGGCGAGGCCAGGTGCCAGGGCGGCGACTGGCGGCTGGCGTTCCGGGCCCTGGAATCGGGCGGCAACCTCAAGGCCGCGGAGGTCCAGCGGGCGGCCCGGACCTACCTGGTGCCGGCCCAGGCGACCATCGCCCAGCTGGGGCCCGACCCCCTGCTGCTGCCCATGGACCGCACCGAAAGCCGGCTGCTCCATGTGCTCACCGCCCTGCTGCAGCGCAAGCTGGGTTCCGGCGCCCAGTCCCAGGTGGTGCTGCGGGAGGCCATCCGGCAGCTGCGCATGCTGTCCGCCGAGGAGCGGGAACAGACCCTCAAGCTGCTGGAATCACAGGTGCGGCCATGAAGCTCCTCCTCGTCCTGGCCGCCCTGGTCAGCGTTTCCCTGGCCGCCCAGGCCCCCCAGACCTTCACCATGGAATCCGGACTGACCTGCGTGCTGCTGGAGAGCCACGAACGGGCCCTGATCCGCATGGAGCTGATCACCCGCTGGGACCGTTCCGAGCTCCCCGCCGGCAAGGAAGCGCTTGGCGGGTTCCTGGCCGAAGTGCTGGACGCCGGCGGGGCCGGACCCTACAACCGCGCCGCCTTCAACCGCGCGGTGGACGCCCTGGGGATGAAGTTGGGCTTCACCGCCCGCATGGGCGCCTACCGCTGGACCCTGGCGGCCGACAGCCGGTCCCAGGAGATGGCCATGGAGCTGCTGGTGAACGCGGTGGTCCGGCCGGCGTTCGACGGCCCGCTGGTGGAAAGCGAACGGAAAACCGCGCTGAAGCTGGCCGCCGCCGCCTCGCCCCGGGAACGGGCCATGGGGCGGTTCCTGTGGAACCTCGGCGACGCCGGGGCCGTGCGGCCTCCGGCGGAGCTGGGCCTCGATCGCATCGAATACCAGGACCTGGTGGACTTCCGGCGGCGGGTGCTGCGCCCGGAGCGCTCCACCCTGATGTTCTACGGCGATCTCAACCTCACCCAGGCCAAGCAGCTGGTGCTCATGCACCTGGGCATCTGGGGGCCGGCCGACCAGGTGCCCCTGAAGGGCCTGCCGCCCTACCGCTCCGCCCGGAGCGGCCCGGAACCCCGGCTGCTGGCGGTGCTGGAGCCGGGCCCCGGGGCCGAGCTGTGGGCCGGCGCGTCCCGACCGGAGGGCAACCCCGCCGTGGAGGCCCTGCTGCCCATCCTGCTGGCCCGGACCTCCCGCTCGCGGTTCGGCGGCTTCGCCATGAGTTTCCGACTGCCTGCGGACAGCCACGGCCCGCTGCTGATCAAGGCCGAGGTGCCCCTGCGCGACCGGGACACCCTGGTGCCTGGCTTCATGGCCGCCCTGGAGCGCCTGCGCAGCGCCGGGTTCTCGCCGGAGGACCTGGCCTGCGCGCTCCTCCAATGGAAGGCCGAGAACAGCGCCCTGGCCCTGCACCCGGAGGCCCTGCTGCGGGAGACCCTGGACGGCCGGCTGAACCCGGAACTGGCCCGGGCGGTGCAGAGGCTGACCCTGAAGGAGATCGACCAGGCCCTCCAGGCCTGGCTGGACCCCCAGCGGCTGCGCTTCCTGCTGGTGGGGGCGGATGCGGGCGTGCTCCAGGCGGCCGACAAGGCCGGGCTGAAGCCGGTGGTCATCGTGGGGCCCGACGCCTGAACGGCGCGGGCCCCCGGGAACGTCAGATCTTGATCACGCCCAGGCTGGACAGCAGGATCAACAGGATGAGGATCGGGGTCACGAACTTGAGGATGCCGAACAGCAGCCGCCCGTGCCAGGGCTCGGTGGCGTAGCCCTTGTTCATCTCGGCCTTGAACTCGGTGCGGGACAGGAACCAGCCGCCCAGGATGGCGATGGCCAGCCCGCCCAGGGGCAGCAGCACGTTGGACGACATGAAGTCGAACAGGTCGAAGAAGGTCTTGCCGCAAAGCTTCACGTTGGCCAGCAGCGGGTTCTGGGACAGGGTGGAGGGGACGCCCAGGGCGAACATCACCACCCCGGTGAGGGTGGCGGCGGCGGGCCGGGTCATGTGGCCCTTCTCGATGATCCAGGCCACCGGCACCTCGATGAGGCTGACCATGGCGCCGATGGTGGCGATGGCGGTGAGCACGAAGAACAGCATGGTGAACAGGCCGCCCAGGGGCATCTGGCTGAAGATCAGCGGGATGGTGTTGAACAGGAGGCCGGGGCCGCCGGCCGGCTTGCCGCCGAAGGCGAACACCGCCGGGAAGATGGCCAGGCCGGCCAGCAGGGACACCGCGGTGTCGGCCAGGGCCACCTTGGTGGCGTTGGGCACGATCCGCACGTCGTCGGGCAGGTAGGAGCCGTAGGTGGTCATGGTGCCCATGCCCAGGGACAGCTTGAAGAAGGCCAGGCCCAGGGCGTAGAGCACGATGGAGGCGGTCAGCTTGGACAGGTGCGGCTTGAACAGGTAGGCCACGCCGGCCCCGGCCCCGGGCAGGGTGAGGGCCCGGATGTCGCAGATGATGAGCAGGATGAACAGCGCCGGCATGAGGGCCTTGGTGACCTTCTCGATGCCCTTGGAGACGCCGCTGGCGATGATGGTGGTGGTGAGCACCAGCACGCCGACCTGCCAGAGCAGCGGTTCCCAGATGCCGCCGGCCAGGGCGCCGAAGGTCTTGCTGTCCAGGGTGGTGCCGGACAGGAAGGCGGCGAACGATTTGTACACGTAGGCGAACACCCAGCCCGCCACGTCGGTGTAGAAGGCCATGATCAGGAAGGCCGCGGCCACCCCGGCCAGGCCGACCCCGGTCCAGAACTTCTGGCCGGGGATCACCGTGCCGTAGGCGTGCACCGCATTGAGCCGCATCTTCCGGCCGATGGTGTGTTCCACTACCAGGATGGGGATGCCGACGAAGGCGACGGCCAGCAGGTAGACCAGCACGAAGGCGGCGCCGCCGTTGGAACCGGTAAGGTAGGGGAACTTCCAGATGTTTCCCAGGCCGATGGCAGAACCCAGAGTGGCGGCGAAAGCGCCGAGCGTGGATGCGAATGCGTCCCGGCTTAGCGGGGCGGATGATGACATGATGGCTCCTTTCGGGGGCTCCCTTCACCAAATCGTATGGATATAAGATGCCCTGGGAGCCATTATAAGGGCAAATTCAGCCTGGATAGCGCCCGGCGATCTTGAGACCGAGGGTTTCCGGCAGGCCCAGCGCCAGGTTCATGCACTGCACCGCCTGGGAAGCCATGCCTTTGCCCAGGTTGTCGATGGCGGCCAGCACCACGCCGCTGCCGTCCCGGGCGGCCACGCTCACGTCGGCGAAGGCGCTGCCGGCCACCGCCCCCACCCGCGGCGAATCGGCCAGCAGGCGCACCAGCGGCGAGTCCCGGAACACGTCCTGGGCCCGGGCCTGCAGGCCGGCCAGGTCGAGGCCTTCGGGCAGCGGGAACTGCAGGGCGGCGAAGATGCCCCGGACCATGGGCGCGCTCTGGGGCACGAAGGCCAGCCGGCCCTTGATCCCCAGCGCCTCCATGGCCGCCCAGGCCTCGGGCAGGTGCTGGTGGTTGAGCACCTTGTAGG
>JARLGP010000047.1 GCA_031292735.1 Holophaga sp. | reverse complement strand
GGGTCGATACGTCTGATCGCGAAGCCGTCTCTGCGTAACTCGGAGTCTCGGCGTGCTCGGCGTACGCGTTCTTTCGTTGAAGCTACCGTGACATCACATTCGGCCTAGACAGTTCCGCTATTCCGATCGGCCTACACTAGCCGCCGGAGCGCGGATGCAGGTGCTCGTACAGGGCGCGCAGCCGGGCCTGGTGCACGTGGGTGTAGATCTGGGTGGTGGCGATGTCGGCGTGGCCGAGCATGGCCTGGACCGCCCGCAGGTCCGCCCCGTGGTCGAGCAGGTGGGTGGCGAAGGCATGGCGCAGCACGTGCGGGCTCACCGCCGCCGGGCTGATGCCGGCCACGCGGGCGTAAGCCTTCAGCAGGCGCCAAAGGTGCTGGCGGGAGATGGATTCCCCCAGCCGTCCCACGAACAGGGTGTCCTCCCGGGGCCGCAGGGAGGGCCGCAGCTGCAGCCAGGCGCGCATCCAGTGCTCGGCGCTTTCGCCGAAGGGGATCAGCCGCTCCTTCTTCCCCTTGCCCAACACCTTAAGGAAGCCCTCATCCAGGTACACGGTGCGGGCGGAGAGGGCGGCCAGTTCGGAAACCCGGAGCCCGGAGGCATAGAGCAGTTCGATCCAGGCCCGGTCGCGCACCCCCAGGGTGGTGTTCAGGTCGGGGGCGCCCAGCAGAGCCTCCACCTGGGCTTCGGTGAGGGTCCTGGGCAGGATGCGGGGCGGCCGGGGCGACCGCACCACCGCCTCCGGGCCGGCGGCGCCCTCGCCCTCCATGCGCAGGAACCCCAGGAACTGGCGCAGCGCCGAGGCCATCCGGGCCATGCTGCGGGCGGCCTTGCCGGCGCCCTGCTGAGTGACCAGGAAGGCGGTCACCCGGTCCCGGTCCAGATCGGACGGGGGGATCTCCCGTTCGCAGGCCCAGATGGCCAGAGGGTTGAGGTCCGACAGGTAGCCGGAGACTGTGTTGGCCGAAAGGCCGCGCTCGACGGCCAGGAAAACCTCGAATTCCCGCAGGGATCCGCCCCAGCCCAGGGGCCAGCCGCCGTCCGGTTGGGGGTTTTCTGGTTTTTTAGGCATGGGGACAAGTCTAGCCGCTTGGCATCCGGGCATTGCCGTGATAGCCTCTCCGGGTTCTAAGGAGAGATCATGGCTGAAATCCGCAAAAAGGTAATTGCGATCATTGCCGAACAACTTGCCAAGCCTGAGGATTCCATCTCAGAAAACAGTCACTTCGTCGACGACCTTGGGGCCGACAGCCTTGATACCGTAGAGATCATCATGGCGATCGAAGAGGCGTTCGGCATTGAGATTCCCGAAAGCGAGCAGGAGAAGATCCGGACGGTAGGCGACGCTATTTCCTACATCGAGAAGAATGCCAAGGCTTGACCTGGCAATTGGACCGATTCCATCGCCGCAGGGTTGAGTCCTCTGCGGCGATTGCCGTTAGCCTTCCTTTGCGGGGCCCAGGCCCCGGGCTCCCATTCCCGCGGCGGACGGCAGGATCTGACCGCCGCCGCGGGATTGTTGTGCCATTCTTTGTAAGCTTCGAGGTGACGTCATGACCACAATCCAGCGCCGTCGCGTTGTCATCACCGGGATGGGGACGGTCAATCCATGCGGCATCACGGTCGCGGAGACCTGGGACAACCTGATGGCCGGCAAGAGCGGCATCGGGCTGATCGACAAGTTCGATACCACCGATTTCGCGTGCAAGATCGCTGGCCAGGTCAAGGGCTTCGAGCCGGACCGGTACATCGACCGGAAAGACCAGAAGAAGATGGACCTGTTCATCCAGTACGCCATGGCCGCGTCCCATGACGCCATGGAGGACTCCGGCCTGGCCGCCATGAACCTGACCAAGGCCGAGCGGGAGCTGTTCGGCATTTCCATCGGCTCGGGCATCGGCGGGCTGTCCACCATCTTCGAGGAATCCAACGGCTACCGCGGCCCCCGCCGCACCAGCCCGTTCTTCATCCCCAGCCTCATCATCAACCTGGCCGGCGGGTTCGTCAGCATCAAGTACGGCCTGCAGGGTCCCAGCTCGGCGGTGGCCACCGCCTGTGCCACCGGCACCCACTCGATCGGCGACGCCGCGCGCCAGATCATGTTCGGCTACGCCGACCGGATGATCGCCGGCGGCAGCGATTCCGTGATCAACCCGCTGGGCGTCGGCGGCTTCGCGGCCATGCGCGCCCTGTCCACCCGCAACGACGCGCCCACCGAAGCCAGCAGGCCGTTCGACAAGGGCCGGGACGGCTTCGTCATGGGCGAAGGCGCCGGGATCGTCGTCCTGGAGGAGTACGAGCTGGCCAAGGCTCGCGGGGCCAAGATCTACGCCGAAATCGCCGGCTACGGCATGAGCAGTGACGCGCACCACATCACCAGCCCCAGCGAGGACGGCGACGGCCCCATGCGGGTGATGAACGCGGCCATCAAGGATGCCGGCATCGTCCCCGAGCAGATCGGCTACGTGAACACCCACGGAACCTCCACCCCCGCCGGGGACCGGATCGAGTGCACCGCCCTGAACCGGGTGTTCGGCAGCTACGCCAAGAAGATCAAGGTGAGTTCCACCAAGTCCATGACCGGCCACCTGCTGGGCGCCGCCGGCGGCCTGGAGACCATCGTTTCCGCCCTGGTGGCGGTGACCGGCAAGATCCCCCCCACCATCAACGTGGTGAACCAGGATCCGGACTGCGACCTGGATGTCACCGCCAACGCGCCGGGGACCTTCGACGGGGAATACACCCTCAACAACAACTTCGGCTTCGGCGGCACCAACGGCTGCCTGGTGCTGAGGAAAGTCTAGGTTTCGCCTATTGTTCGCCACGAGGGGGGGATGTAGACTCTAGGGTCTATGGCCTCCCCCCGTCCTTTCAAGCTGCAAGCCCCCTACCAGGCCGCCGGCGATCAGCCGGAGGCCATCGAGCAGCTGGTGCGGGGCATCGAGGCGGGGGACAAGTTCCAGACCCTGCTGGGGGTCACCGGCAGCGGCAAGACCTACACCATGGCCTCGGCCATTGCCCGGCTGGGGCGGCCGGCGCTGATCTTCGCCCCCAACAAGACCCTGGCGGCCCAGCTGTTCACCGAGTTCAAGCAGTTCTTCCCCGAGAACGCGGTGGAGTACTTCGTCAGCTACTACGACTACTACCAGCCCGAGGCCTACGTGCCGGAGCGGGACCTGTTCATCGACAAGGATGCCAAGATCAACGAGGAGCTGGAGAAGCTCCGGCTGTCCGCCACCCGCAGCCTGCTGGAGCGGCGCGACACCATCGTGGTGGCGTCGGTGTCCTGCGTCTACGGCCTGGGCGATCCCAGCAGCTACCTGAACCTTTCGGTGCAGCTGAAGGTGGGCGCCACCCGGGACCGGGCCATGCTGCTCCGGGACCTGGTGGCCATCCAGTATTCCCGCAACCAGATCGCCTTCGAGCCCGGGGTGTTCCGGGTCCGCGGCGACGTGGTGGAGGTCTATCCGGCGTACGAGGACACGGCCTATCGGATCGAACTGTGGGGCGACGAGATCGAACGCCTTTCCATCATCGACCCCCTGCGCGGGGTGGTGCTGGAGAAGGTCGAGGAACTCACCATCTGGCCCAAGAGCCACTATGTGACCCCGGAGGACCGGCTCAAGGTGGCCATCCGGGAGATCAAGGTGGAACTGGAGGCCCGGGAGGAGGAGCTGCGCTCCCAGGGGCGCATCGTCGAGCTGCAGCGGCTGCACCAGCGCACCATCTACGACATCGAGATGATGAAGGAGATGGGCTACTGCTCGGGGATCGAGAACTATTCCCGGTTCCTGGACGGGCGCAAGCCGGGTGAGCCGCCCCACACCCTGCTGGACTACTTCCCGGAAGATTTCATCATGTTCATGGACGAAAGCCACGTGGCCACCGGCCAGTTGCACGGCATGTACCTGGGGGACCGGTCGCGCAAGCAGACCCTGGTGGACTACGGCTTCCGGTTGCCGGCGGCCCTGGACAACCGGCCCCTGCAGTTCGAGGAATTCGAGAAGCGGGTGCACCAGCTGGTGTTCGTGAGCGCCACGCCGGGCGACTACGAACTGCGCCAGTCCGGCGGCGTGGTGGTGGAGCAGGTGGTGCGGCCCACCGGGCTGGTGGACCCCATGGTGGAGATTCGCCCGGTGGGCAGCCAGGTGGACGATCTGCTGGAGGAGATCCGCCGGGTCACCGCCCGGGGCGAGCGGGTGCTGGTGACGGTGCTCACCAAGAAGCTGGCCGAACAGCTCACCGCCTACTACCAGGAGCTGGGGGTCAAGGCCGAGTACCTGCACAGCGAGATCGACACCCTGGAGCGGGTGGAACTGCTCACCAACCTGCGCCGGGGCGTGTTCGACGTGCTGGTGGGCATCAACCTGCTGCGCGAGGGGCTGGATCTGCCGGAGGTGAGCCTGGTGGCGATCCTGGACGCGGACAAGGAGGGCTACCTGCGCAGCTACCGCAGCCTGATCCAGACCATCGGCCGGGCCGCCCGCAACCTGAACGGCAAGGCCATCCTTTACGCCGACCGGATGACCGACTCCATGCACAAGGCCATCTTCGAGACCGAACGCCGCCGGGCCAAGCAGCTGGAGCACAACGAGGAGTTCGGCATCACCCCGGAAACGGTGAAACGCCAGCTGGACGACGTCATGGGCGCCGCCCTGGCCCGGGAGTTCATCAACGTGCCCAAGGAGGACCGGGCCGCCGAGGAGCCCCTGCTGTACCTGGAGGACAAGGCGTTCGAGCGGGAAATCGCCAAGCTGGAGGCCGAGATGCGGGCCCATGCCGGAAAGATGGAGTTCGAGAAGGCCGCCGCGCTGCGCGACCGGGTCCTGCGGGCGCGCCGGGAGCGTCTGGTGGGCTAGTCCACCTGTGACGTCCGTCTCGACCCCGGGAGGGTCGCCATGAGCGCGATCCGCTGCGTCACCGGCCTTGAACGATGAAACCGCCCTGTGGCCGCTTCCTTGCGGCCTCACGCTCCTGCCAACCCTCACGGGGCCAAGTCGGACGCCACAGGTGGACTGGAAGAAAAGTCCCGTTGACTTGGCTTGGGCCTCTATTGAAAAAAACGGCCTCATGGACCTTGCTTGTTCCCCCGTTTGCCGATACTTAGGGTGAGAGGGAGTTGCAACATGGAGGTCCTTTCGGTCAGCACCCCGGTTTCGGGCAGCACGGGCCCATACGGCTTGGCCGGCGGGCTGTCCGGACTGTCCCAGTCGGATCCTGCGGTGGCGGACCCCTTTTCGGCCTATCTGCTTTCGCTCACCGATCCGGCCGCCCGGGCCCGGGATGCGCTCACCCAGTCCGTGGCCGCCCCTGCGGCCAGCCGGATTGCCGCCAGCCCGGTGCTTTCCGCCCTGCTGGCCAGCGCGGCCAGCCCGGTGCTGGGCTCCACCGCGGCCAACCCGGGGCCGGCCGCCGCTTCCGCCGCCCTTCCGCTGGTGCAGACGCCCGCCGCCGAGGGCTCGGGGACCGGTGCCGAGGCGCCGGCCAAGGATGCCGAGGCGGCCGACCGTCAGGCCTCCGCCTCCGCCAGCGCTGACCAGGCAGCCCAGTCCAGCCAGAACGCGGACCGCGCCGCCGACGCCATTTCCGCCGCCAACGCCGCTGCCGCGGCCAACCTGGCCGCCACGGTCGCCCTCTATGCCACCAGCGCGGCCAACATGGTCGCCGGCGGCGCCCACAACCTGGCCATCGATGCCACGGCCAAGTACATGGGGGCCGGCGCCCAGGGCTTGGCCGCCACCGCCCAGTCCGCCTACCAGGCCATCCAGAACGCCATCCCGGCGGTCAGCGGAATCCTGGGGGCATCCCCCATGGCCGCCAACACCTCCAGCAACCCCCAAGGCCAGGCCTTCGGCCAGGCCGCCGCGGGCCGCCCGGCGCGGGGGGCGGCCATGGTGTTTCCCGAAGCGTCCAGGCTCGATCTCATGAGCTGACCCGGAACCCACATCGATTTTTTAAATGCCGTTTTATTGTAATTAAAGGAATAAATCGGAAAGTAGGTATCGCCGGTACCGTTTCCTGCCGATAGTACCCGAGAAGGGAAGCGTGTCATGGCCATCAGCGGGATCGTACCGGAAACCCCCAACGGAGGCGGCCAAAGCCCGGTCGCATCCACCCCCAGGCGGGCCCGGCGCGGGTACCGGGAGGGGACCGCCCCGGCGGGCAACCCGATTTCGCGCAAGGACCTGAACGCGATGCTTGCGGCCGCCCTCACCCAGCCGGGCTCGTTGGCCCTGGGCACGGTCGCGGCCTCCACGTCGACCGCGCTGGACGAACAGACCAACCCCGCCAGCCTTCTGCCGGGCAATCTCGCGGATCCCAACGCCGGGGCCGCGGTGAACGCCGCCGATCCCGCCGGTCCCGCCCTTCAGGCCCTGGCCGGGCTGCTGGAACCGGCCATGACCGCCCTGGCCAGCACCCTGGCCAGCACCGTCCCTTCGGCGGCCAACCCAGCCGTCAAACTGGTCGATCCTTCAGCGGTCAGCCAGGCGGTCAGTCCGGCGGCCTCCCCTTCCGCCGCGGCGCTCGAGGCCGCCCCCCTGGCGGCCTTGGACACCACGGTGGCCACCGCCTTGGGTTCCGCCAACAGCGCCGCCCAGGATGCGGCCGCCGTCGCCCGGGATGCGGCCGCCACCGCGGTCCAGGCCGCCCAGGCGGTGGCCGTCGCCGCCGATGCGGTCAGCGCCGCCATGGCCGCGGTCCAGGCCGCCCAGGCGGGTCAGACGGCCGGCAACGCCGGCGGCGCGGCGCTGGCCATCACCCAGGATGCCGCCGGCCTCGGGGCGGATGCCACGGCCAAATACCTGGGCGCCGGTTTCATGGGGCTGCCGGCTGGGCCGGTGAACGCCAAGCTGGCCGACGCCACGGAGGCGGTTCCCGCGGTGGTCGGGGTTCCGGCCACCACCAACCTGGCGGCCAACACCTACAGCAACCCCCATGAACGTTCCTTCGGGCAGGCGGGGGCGGCCCTCACCGGCCCCATGGCCCCGGCCGCCCTTTCGGCCGAGGGCCCCGACCTGGATCTAAAGGCATGAGCGGGAAGGCGTTATTCCGTAACGGCCACTAATCCATCCTGTAGTTGGGGGCTTCCTTGGTGATCATCACGTCGTGGGCGTGGCTTTCCCGCAGGCCGGCGGCGCTGATCTGGACGAAGCTGGCCTTCTCCTGGAAGTCCTTGATGGTCCGGCCGCCCACCAGGCCCATGCCGGCCCGCAGGCCGCCCATGAGCTGGGTCACCAGGTCGGCCATCCGGCCCTTGTACGGCACCTGGCCTTCGATGCCTTCCGGCACCAGCTTGCTGCTGTCCTTGCCTTCCTGGAAGTAGCGGTCCTTGGAACCGTCCTTCATGGCGCCCATGCTGCCCATGCCCCGGTACGACTTGAAGGTCCGGCCGGAGTAGAAGATGGTTTCGCCCGGGGCCTCCTCGGTGCCGGCGAACAGGCCGCCGATCATCACGCAATCGGCGCCGGCGGCGATGGCCTTGGCGATGTCCCCGGAATACTTGATGCCGCCATCGGCGATGCAGGAGACCCCGAATTCCCGGCAGGCGCGGGACGCCTCCAGGACGGCGGTGATCTGGGGCATGCCCGCGCCGGTGACGATCCGGGTGGTGCAGATGCTTCCGGGGCCGATGCCCACCTTGATGGCCGAGGCGCCGGCCTGGCAGAGGTCCTTGGCGCCCTGGTAGGTGGCGACGTTGCCGGCGATGATCGGGGTGTTCGGGAAGGCCTCGCGCAGCTTGCGCAGGGCGTCCAGCACGCCGCGGCTGTGGCCGTGGCTGCTGTCCAGGCAGAGCAGGTCCACCCGGGCATCCACCATGGCCTTGGCCCGGGCCAGCAGGTCGGCGGACACCCCCAGGGCCGCCCCCACCCGCAGCCGGCCCTGGGAATCCTTGCAGGAGAACGGGTATTCGGTGGATTTCTGGATGTCCTTGACCGTGATGAGGCCGCGCAGGGCGCCCTGCTCGTCCACCACCAGCAGCTTCTCGATGCGGTGCTTCTGCAGGATGGCCCGGGCCTCCATGAGGGTGGTGCCCACCGGCACCGTCACCAGGTTCTTGCAGGTCATCACTTCCCGCACCGGGAGGTCCCAGCGGGTCTCGAACCGCAGGTCCCGGTTGGTGAGGATGCCCACCAGCTTGCCGTTCTCCACCACCGGCACCCCGGAGATCCGGTACTTGGCCATCATGGCCTCCGCCTCGCGGATCGGGGCGTCCGGATGGATCACGATGGGGTCGGTGATCATGCCGCTCTCGCTGCGTTTCACCTTGTCCACTTCGTCGGCCTGCCGGTCGATGGCCAGGTTCTTGTGGATGATGCCGATGCCTCCCTGCTGGGCCAGGGCGATGGCCAGCCGGCCTTCGGTGACGGTGTCCATGGCCGCGGACAGGAGCGGGACGCCCAGGCGGATCTCCGGCGTGATCTGGGTGCCCAGGTCGACGTCCTTGGGGTGGACCTCGGAGGGACCAGGCACCAGCAGCACGTCGTCGAAGGTGAGTGCTTGGGTCAAGGGCAAGGTGAGCATGAACGCCTCTCTGTCAATGGGAGTCCGCGGCTACGGAACCTTGCATGTCATGGTGGCATGGATCCGCCTGTGCCGGCTGGAGTAAAATTGCGCGACCGGTGGATGGGCACCGGGTTGGCGATTGATAATTAATTAAATTACAGCGCTGCCGGGTGACCGACCTGTAACCTGGGACACACCTTTCCTGACAGGTCTGGAATCAAGACCAACCGGTCCGAAAGGATATTGATTATTAGCATTTCGCGGCCTAAACTCATGGGGTGCGAAGCAGATTGATGTATGGCTTTTCAGCCCTGCTTCTCCCAGGAACGAACAACAGTTCAGGCCGGTTTTCAACCGTCACGACTAAGGAGGCAAGGCATGGCCGCAAGACGCATGGTTACCCTTGATGGTAACGAGGCAACGGCATCGGTCGCTCACCGCACCGCGGAGGTGATCGCGATCTATCCCATAACCCCCTCTTCCAACATGGGTGAGTGGTCCGATGAGTGGAGCGCCCAGGGGAAGAAGAACATCTGGAACACGGTACCTGCTGTCGTGGAAATGCAGTCGGAGGGCGGCGCCGCGGGCGCGGTCCACGGGGCCATGCAGGCCGGCTCGCTCACCACCTCGTTCACTGCTTCCCAGGGTCTCCTGCTGTTCATCCCGAACATGTACAAGATCGCCGGCGAACTCGTTCCGTTCGTGCTGCACGTGACCGCCCGCACTATCGCCACTCATGCCCTGTCCATCTTCGGCGATCACGCCGACGTCATGGGCTGTCGGCAGACCGGGTTCGCCATGCTGAGCTCGGATTCGGTTCAGCAGGCCCACGACTTCGCGCTCATCTCCCAGGCTTCCACCATGAAGTCCCGGGTTCCGTTCCTGCACTTCTTCGACGGCTTCCGCACCTCCCACGAAGTCTCCAAGATCGAGATGCTGAACGATGACGATCTCCGCGCCATGGTCACCGAGGACATGGTCGCCGACTACCGCAGCCGGGCGCTCACCCCGGACAAGCCGGTGCTGCGCGGCACCGCCCAGAACCCGGACGTGTTCTTCCAGGCCCGCGAGGCCGCCAACGGCTTCTACAACGCCACCCCCGCCATCGTCCAGGCCGAGATGGACACCTTCGCCAAGCTGACCGGCCGCCATTACCACCTGTTCGACTACTTCGGCGCTCCCGATGCCGAGCGGGTGATGGTCATCCTCGGCTCCGGCTGCGACAGCGGCCACGAGTACGTGGAATGGGCCAATGCCCACGGCGAGAAGATCGGCGTGCTCAAGGTCCGCCTGTTCAGGCCCTTCTCCATCAAGGACTTCGTCAAGGCGCTGCCCAAGACCGTCAAGAAGATCGCGGTGCTCGACCGCTGCAAGGAGCCCGGCTCCATCGGCGAGCCGCTCTACCTGGACGTGGTCTCCGCCCTGCGTGAAGCCAGCGACGAGGGCATCAGCCACTTCGACGTGGCCCCCCGGGTGTTCGGCGGCCGCTACGGCCTCTCCTCCAAGGAATTCAACCCCAGCTGCATCAAGGCCATCTACGACAACCTGGCCCTGGACAAGCCCAAGAACCACTTCACCGTGGGCATCGTCGACGATGTCACCATGACCTCGCTGGACATGGACCTGGACTTCGACATCGAAGGCAAGGAGGTCAAGCGGGCCCTGTTCTTCGGCCTGGGTTCCGACGGCACCGTGGGCGCCAACAAGAACTCCATCAAGATCATCGCCGAAGGCACCCCCAACTACGGCCAGGGCTACTTCGTCTACGACTCCAAGAAGGCCGGCGCGATCACCATCTCGCACCTGCGCTTCGGCCCGAAGCCGATCCGCTCGTCCTACCTGATCAAGAAGGCGAACTTCATCGCCTGCCACAACACCTCCTTCCTGGACAAGTACGACATGCTCGCTTCGGCCGAGCCGGGCGCCACCTTCCTGCTGAACTCGCCGTTCGGCCAGGACGAGGTGTGGGATTCCCTGCCCAAGGAAGTGCAGCAGTCGATCATCAGCAAGAAGCTGAAGTTCTACATCATCGACGCCTTTGAAGTGGCCCGCGCCACCGGCATGGGCGTGCGCATCAACACCATCATGCAGACCTGCTTCTTCGCCATCTCCGGCGTGCTGCCTCGCGAAGAGGCGATCCAGCAGATCAAGTACTTCGTCAAGAAGACCTACGGCAAGAAGGGCGAGGCCGTGGTGAAGAAGAACTACGAGGCGATCGACCACACCCTGGCCCACCTGGTCGAGATGAAGGTCCCCGCCGCGGTCTCCGCCACCCGCGTGATGCCGCCCACCGTGGCCCCCGAAGCGCCGGACTTCGTCCAGCGCGTCACCGCCATCATGATGGCCGGCAACGGCGACCTCCTGCCCACCTCCGCCTTCCCGGTGGACGGCACCTGGCCCACCGGCACCACCCAGTGGGAAAAGCGCAACATCGCCCTGGACATCCCGGTGTGGGACGGCGCGATCTGCATCCAGTGCAACAAGTGCGCGGCGATCTGCCCGCACGCCGCGATCCGCCCCAAGGTCTACGAGGCCGCCCACCTGAAGGGCGCTCCCGAGACCTTCAAGTCGGTCGACTACAAGGCCCCCGACTTCAAGGGCCAGAAGTTCACCATCCAGGTGGCTCCCGAGGACTGCACCGGCTGCGGCATCTGCGTCGCGGTCTGCCCGGCCAAGGACAAGAGCAACCCCAAGCACAAGGCCATCGACATGGCCCCGCAGGCCCCCCTGCGCCACACCGAGGCGGCCAACTACAAGTTCTTCCTGGACCTGCCTCTGCCTGACCGCACCCTGCTGAAGAACGACATCAAGGGCACCCAGTTCATGGAGCCCCTGTTCGAATACTCCGGCGCCTGCGCCGCCTGCGGCGAGACCCCGTACATCAAGCTCATGACCCAGATGTTCGGCGACCGCGCCATGATCGCCAACGCCACCGGCTGCTCGTCGATCTACGGCGGCAACCTGCCCACCACGCCCTACACCAAGAACGCCGACGGCCGCGGTCCCGCCTGGGCCAACAGCCTGTTCGAGGACAACGCGGAATTCGGGCTGGGCTACCGGCTGGCCCTGGACAAGCACAGCGAGCACGCCACCGAGATCCTGCAAAGCCTGTCGGCCACCCTGGGCGACGAGCTGGTGGCCGGCATCGTTTGCGCCGACCAGACCACCGAAGCCGGGATCAAGGCCCAGCGCGAGCGGATCGTGATCCTGAAGGAGAAGCTGGCCGCCCTGGGCACCGCCCAGGCCAAGCGCCTCGCGCTGCTGGCCGACTACCTGGTGAAGAAGTCCGTGTGGATCGTCGGCGGCGACGGCTGGGCCTATGATATCGGCTACGGCGGGCTCGACCACGTCATGGCCTCCGGCCGCAACGTGAACATCCTGGTGCTGGACACCGAAGTCTACTCCAACACCGGCGGCCAGGCCTCCAAGTCCACCCCGATCGGCGCCTCGGCCAAGTTCGCCATGGCCGGCAAGGCCCTGCCGAAGAAGGACCTGAGCATGATCGCCATGGCCTACGGCAACGTCTTCGTGGCCAAGGTGGCCATGGGCGCCAAGGATGTGCAGGTGGCCAAGGCCTTCCAGGAAGCCGAGAGCTACGACGGACCGTCCATCATCATCGCCTACTCGCACTGCATCGCCCACGGCTACGACCTGGTCAAGGGCTGCGAGCAGCAGAAGCTGGCGGTGGACTCCGGCCACTGGCCGCTGTTCCGCTACGACCCCCGCCGGGTCGAGCAGGG
>JARLGP010000268.1 GCA_031292735.1 Holophaga sp. | reverse complement strand
TCGTTTTTGCACCCTTCGTCGTGGCTATACCCTGGAGGTCACACCCGTTCCCATTCCGAACACGGCAGTTAAGCTCCAGAGGGCCGATGATACTTCCTGGCACACAGGTGGAAAAGTAGGTCGCCGCGACGTTAAAAATCCTAAGCCCCCCGCTCACGCGGGGGGCTTTTTGCGTACCCGAAAAAGACAAAAAAATAGGCCGTTGATGATCGGCATGGAGGGGATGAAGCCTGCGAAAACAGGGGCCGTGGCGCACGCGGCCGCGGTCGGGAACGCCCATGGCCCAGTCCCATTGCGGTTCAAGACGGGCGCACAGCCCATTTCTGCGATAACATGAAGTTTCGACTTTGAGGTAGCCATGCCCATTTCAGTCCGTCTTCCCGATGATTCCGTCCGTGAACTGCCGGACGGCGCCACTGGCGCGGACCTGGCGCTGAGCATCGGCCCCCGGCTGCTGGACGCCGCCCTGGCGATCCGGGTGGACGGCAAGGTGCGCGACCTGAAGGCCTCCCTGCCGGACCAGGCCAAGGTGTCCGTGGTGACCGGGAAGGATCCGGCGGCCCTGGAGATCGTCCGCCATTCCACCGCCCACCTGCTGGCCCAGGCCGTGCAGCGCCTGTTCCCGGGCGTCCGGGTGGGGATCGGGCCGGTCATCGAGGACGGCTTCTACTACGACTTCCAGGTGGAGAAGTTCTTCACCCCCGAGGACCTGGCGGCCATCGAAGCGGAGATGCACAAGATCAGCGGCGAGGCCATCCCGGTGGTGCGCGAGGAACTGAAGCGGGACGACGCTCTGGCCCGGTTCCAGGCCATGGGCGAGCACATGAAGGTGGAGCTGGTGTCCGCCATCCCCTCCGGGGAGACCATCACCGGCTACCGGCAGGGCGACTTCTACGACCTCTGCCGCGGCCCGCACGTGCCCGACACCGGCAAGCTCAAGGCCTTCAAGCTGCTCAGCACCGCGGCCGCCTACTGGCGCGGGGACGAGAAGAACGCCCAGTTGTGCCGGATCTACGGCACCGCCTTCCTGAACATCAAGGACCTGGAGGAGCACCTGCAGCGGCTGGAGGAGGCGCGCCAGCGCGACCACCGCAAGCTGGGCCGGGAACTGGACCTGTTCTCCTTCCAGCCGGAGGCCCCGGCCTCCCCGTTCTTCCACCCCAAGGGCACCATCATCTACAACGAGCTGGTGAACTACATGCGCTCGCGCTACCTGCGCGAGGGCTACTCGGAGGTGATCACCCCCCAGGCCCTGGACGTGGGCCTGTGGAAGACCAGCGGCCACTACGAGCACTACGTGGAGAACATGTACTTCACCACGGTGGACGAGCGGGAGTATGCGCTCAAGCCCATGAACTGCCCCAGCCATTGCCTGATCTACCGCAACGGCCGGCACAGCTACCGGGACCTGCCCATCCGCTACGCGGATTTCGGCCGGTTGCACCGCTACGAGCGGTCGGGCGTCACCCACGGTCTCACCCGGGTGCGCACCTTCTGCCAGGACGATGCCCACATCTTCTGCGCCCCCGAACAGATGAAGGTCGAGATGGCCTCGTTCCTGGCCTTCCTCAAGGACGTCTACCACACCTTCGGCTTCGACGAGATGCGGGTGAACCTTTCCACCCGGCCGGAAAAGCGGCTGGGCAGCGACGAGATCTGGGACCACGCCGAGGGCGCCCTGGCCGACGCGCTGAAGGAAGCTCGCATGGACTACGTGGTCAACGCCGGGGACGGCGCCTTCTACGGGCCCAAGATCGATTTCGAGGTGTTCGACGCGCTCAAGCGGCCCTGGCAGTTGGGCACCCTGCAGGTGGACTACTCCATGCCGGCCCGCTTCGGCCTGATCTACGTGAAGCCCGACGGCAGCGAGGGGACCCCGGTGATGCTGCACCGGGCCCTCCTGGGCAGCCTGGAGCGCTTCATGGGCATTCTCATCGAGCACTGCGCCGGCGCCTTCCCCGCGTGGCTGGCACCGGTCCAGGTGGCCGTGCTGCCCATCACCGAGCGGGCCCACGAGTACGCCTTGAGCATCCGCGACAAGGCCATGGACCTGGGGTTCCGGGTCGAGGTGGACCTGCGCAACGAAAAAGTCAACGCCAAGATCCGCGACGCCCAGCTGCAGAAAGTTCCCTACATGCTGGTCCTGGGCGACCGCGAGGCGGCGGCGGGCACTGTGTCCGTGCGCCATCGCCACAAGGGTGATCTGGGTGCCCAATCCCTGGATGGGTTCTTTGATCTGCTCAGCATGGAGATCCGAACCAGGGCCAAGTGAACTTTACTTGGATTTTCGAGGATTGACTGGTAACATTTCTTTCCTTGCGTTGTTGGAGGAGGACCGTATTCGAGCTAACGAAACACGAATCAACGATGGTATCCGGGCCGCGGAAGTCAGAGTCATTGCCGAGGATGGAGCGCAGCTGGGCGTCATGACGCCCCACGAGGCGATCCGAGTTGCCGAAAGCAAGGGCCTGGATGTGGTGGAAGTCTCTCCGACGGCCAATCCGCCTGTCTGCCGCATCATGGATTACGGCAAGTACAAGTTCATGGAAGCCAAACGTGAACACGCCGCCCGGGCCAAGCAGAAGAACATCGTGGTCAAAGAGGTCAAGTTCAGGCCCCGCACCGATGACCATGATTTCGAATTCAAGGTGAAGCACATCCTTCGATTCCTCGAAGAGGGCGACAAGGTCAAGATCGTCGTCATGTTCAGGGGGCGCGAAGTGGTTCACCGGGATATCGGCTACCGGATCATCGAGGACGTGCTGACCCGGATCACGGACAAATGCATCATCGAAAAACCCGCCGGCATTGATGGCCGCGATATGCACGCCATCGTCATCCCCCGTCCGGTGGAGCAGGTCAAGAAACCCAAGACCGGGACCGAGAAGGCTCCGCCAGCTCTGGAACCGAACCAAGCCTAGAGGTAATCATGCCTAAGCTCAAGACCCACAAGGGCGCCCAGAAGCGCTTCAAGAAGACCGGCAGCGGTCTTTTCAAGCGCGGCTGTTCCCACCAGCGCCACCTCCTGTCCAGCAAGGCCAGCAAGCGCAAGCGTCAGCTTGACATGGGCCGCATGGTGGACAAGTCCGATCTGGGCCGCGTCCGCGCCATGCTGCCGTACGCCTGATCGCAATCCATCACCCGGCGGCTGACACCGCCCCCGACGTGGCCCTGAAAACCCGCAAGGGTTGCCACCAGGAAAGGAAGACATTATGACCCGCGTCAAACGTGGTTTTAAACGAGTCCAGCGCCGCAAGCGCATGCTGAAGTTCGCCAAGGGCTTCTACGGCGCCAAGTCCCGCCTCTACCGCAGCGCCAAGGAGGCCGTCGAGAAGGCCCTGGGCTACGGATACCGGGACCGCAAGGTGCGCAAGCGCGATTTCCGCCGGCTCTGGATCGTGCGCATCGGCGCCGCCTGCGAGATCAACGGCGTGTCCTACTCCAAGTTCATGGGCGGGCTGAAAAAGGCCAGCGTGGACCTGGATCGCAAGATCCTCGCCGATCTCGCCGTTCGCAATCCTGAAGCCTTTACCAAGCTCGTGGCCGTGGCCAAGGGCTGAGCGAAGCACTCCAACATCGCAACAGACCTGAAAGGCCGCTGAAGCGGCCTTTCTCTGTATAGAGGACGCCATGGAATCGTCTCTGCTCCCAATTGAAGTCGCCGATGCCCACCGGGAATTCCCGGCGGCGCTGGCCGCCTGCGCCGATCTGGACGCGCTGATGCGGCTCAAGGGGGCCTTCGTGGGCCGCGAGGGCAGCCACGCGGCGCGCCTGATGGACCTGCTCAAGGCCGCCCCCAAGGAACGCAAGCGCGAGCTTGGCGCGGCGGTGAACACCCTCAAGAACCAGTGGGAGCAGGCGCTCCAGGCCCGCCAGGCGGAGCTGGAATCGGCCCGCCAGCGGGGCGCGGCCCTGGCCAAGGCCTGGGATCCGGACCTGCCGCCGCCGCTGCCGCCCCGGGGCGCCCTGCACCCCCTGAACCGGCTCATGAACCGCATGGTGGACGTGTTCCGCCCGCTGGGCTACCACGTGGAGGAAGGCCCGGAGGCCGAGACCGAGCTGCACAACTTTGACGGCCTCAACATCCCCCAGGACCACCCGGCCCGGGGCAGCGCCGACACCTTCTACTTCAAGGACCAGGACGGCCTCCTGCTGCGCACCCACACCAGCCCGGTGCAGGTGCGGGTGCTGCGCCGGATCGGGGCCCGGGGCGCCGACGGGGTCAGCGAACTGGAGCGCAGCGGCGGCATCCGCTTCCTGGCGCCGGGCCGGGTCTACCGCAAGGACGAGATCGACCCCACCCACAGCCCCATGTTCCACCAGGTGGAGGGCATGATCGTCGGCAAGGGCATCGGCATGCACCACCTGAAGGGCACCCTGGCCTACGCCATGAAGGCGCTGTTCGGTCCGGGCGCCGATGTGCGGTTCCGGCCCAGCTACTTCCCGTTCACCGAGCCGGGCGCGGAAATGGACGTGCGCTGCCCGCTGTGCTCTGGAACCGGCTGCCGGGTCTGCAAGGGCTCCGGCTGGGTGGAACTGCTGGGGGCCGGGCTCCTGCACCCCAACATCCTCACCATGGCCGGGATCGACCCGGCGGTCTGGAGCGGCTTCGCCTTCGGCATGGGGGTGGAGCGCACCGCCATGATGGTGAGCGAAACTCCCGATCTGAGGCTCTTTTTCGAAAACGACCAACGGTTCCTCAGGACCATGGGAGGGCTGGACTGATGCTCATCGAGATCAACGCGCTGACCAATGAACTGCCGGCCCTGGCCGGCAAGGACACGGTGGAGCTTTGCGAGCTGCTGGCGGGGCTCGGCTTCCCGGTGGACGGGGTGGAGACCCAGGGGGACACCACGGTGCTGGAGGTGGATGTCACCGCCAACCGCGGCGACGCCCAATCGCACCGCGGCCTGGCCCGGGATCTGGCGGCCAAGCTGGGCGCGGAGCTGGGCCCGCTGGACCGGGTGACCCTCCACGAAGGCGAGCCGCTGGTGCCCATCCGGCTGGAGGCCGGGGACGCCGCGCCGTTCTACAGCACGGCCGTGCTGGAGCTGGGCAAGGCCGGCAGCACCCCCCTGGCGGTGCGCTCCTTCCTGGCCGCCATGGGCGCCGGGGCCAAGGGGCTGCCGGCGGTGGACGCCTCCAACGAGCTGCTGCACCGCTACGGCCATCCCACCCACGCGTTCGACGCGGACAAGGTCAAGGGCGGGATCACGGTGCGCTTTGCCCGGCCGGGCGAAAAGATGGTGACCCTGGACGGGGTGGAACGCACGCTCACCCCCCAGGACCTCCTCATCACCGACGACAGCGGTCCCATCGGCATGGCCGGCACCATGGGCGGCGACAGCACCAAGGTTTCGGCCCGCACCAAGCGGGTGCTGCTGGAAAGCGCCTACTTCGACGCCGGCACGGTGCGGGCCATGGCCCACCGGCACGGGCTGCACACCGACGCCTCGATCCGCTACGGCCGGGGCGCCGACCCCGGGTTCGCCCGGGTGGCCCGGGACCTGCTGGCCCAGCGCCTGCAGGCCTGGTGCGGGGCGCGGCTGCAATCCGCCTGGTCGGTGGGCTCGCTGCCCCCGTCCGCGGCCTGGATCGCGCTGCCCTGGGCCATGATGGACCGGGTGGCCGGGTATGCCATCGAGCGCGGCTCGGCGGTGGCCTACCTGAGGCGGCTGGGCTGCGAGGTCCAGGAGTGCGCCGACGGGCTGTCGGTGCAGCCTCCCACCTGGCGCCACGACCTGTCCCTGCCCGACGACCTGACCGAGGAGGTGCTCCGCCTGGCCGGCTACGAGGCCATCCCCGCCGTGCTGCCGCCCCTGGATTCCGCTCCAGTGGCCCTGGCGGCCGACTACCTCAAGCGGCGCAAGCTGGCCGCCCGGCTGGCCAACCTGGGCTTCTTCCAGACCGTGACCCTGGGCTTCACCAACGCCCAGGAGGAGCGGGACGGCGCCGGCTGCGGCGACCACCCGGAGCTGCGCACCCTCCGGAACCCCCTGGGCGAGGACTACTCGGTCATGCGCGGCACCCTGCTGCGGGACCTGGCCCGGATCGCCCGCATGAACCTGGAGCGGGGCGCCAAGGAAGCCCGCTTCTTCGAGATCGCCCCGGTGTTCGAGGCCCATCCCGGCCAGCCCATGACCGAGACCTGGACCCTGGGCCTGGTCTGGGGCGGCGAGGTGGGCGGCGAGGATCCGCTCTCCCCGGCCCGCCGGATCGGTGAACCGGAAGGGCAGAGCCACCTGATCGGGGTGCTGAAGTCCATCGGGGTGTCCGACGCCGCCATCCATTCGTTCAAACGATGGAAGATCCCCAACTGGGAAGGGGGCGGCAAGGAGCAGCCGGGCTGGCAGTTCGAGATCCCCCTGGACGGCATCCCGGACGAAGCCGAACGGATCATTCCCCCGTTCGTTCCCTTCAGCCGGTTCCCGGTGGTGGAACGGGACCTGTCGCTGCTGGTGACGCTCGACCAGCCGTACGAGGCCTTGCGCCAGGGGGTGGCCGCCGCCCTGGGCGCCGCTCCGCTATCGGAACTGAAGTGCGTGGACGTGTTCCGTCACAAGAACCTGCCCGCGGGGCGCCAGGCCTGGCTGCTCCGGATGCGCTTCCAGGGCACCGACCGGACCCTTACGGGCGAGGAAGTGGACGGCTGGATGGCCCGTGCTTTGGCCGCGGCCAAATCCCTCGGCGCTGAATTGCGGAGCTAGAATGGATGTAACGAGGCAATCATGGATCTCCTAAAGCAGCTCGAAGATAAACTCCAGCTACTGGTCCAGCAGCGGAACCAGTTCCGCGACGAGGCGGCCGCGCTCAAGGCCGACCGGGGAACCCATGACGAGGAGCTGCACGGCCTGCGCCGGCGGCTGGAAGACCTCCAGACCGAGCACGCCGCCCTGCAGCGGGAGCGGGAGGCGGTCAAGAAGCAGGTGGAAGCCATCCTGAAGATGGTTGAGGGCCTGGAATGACACAGGAGGAAGGGATTCCGCTGGATGTCCTGGGCCGGCAGGTCCGGGTCAACACCCAGGCCGGGCCCGAAGAAATAAAGGGGGCGGTGGCCATTCTTGAAGGCACGTTCCGGGACATGGAGCGCGCCTATGAGCTAAGATGGGGTATTCCGCCATCGGCGCTGGATACATCTACATGGTTGCTGATGGGGGCCCTGAACTTGGCGCACCGTGTGGCGCGCCTGGAAAGGGAAGCCTGCCAGCACACCCAGAACCTGGAACAGACCCTTACCAAGCTTCTAGATGATGTTCCGGACGAAACCATTCCCCCTTCCGGCCCCCTTCCCCAAGGGGCAAACCATCCGCTCCTGGATGGGCCTGAAATTTGATCCCTGCGAGGCCCGTGATTGGCCAAGCGCTTGTTCCGTAATTCGCCATGGGAGACCTTCCCCCAGCACTGTGCGTTCCGCGCGACGGCGCGCCTTAAGCTGGGACTCTGGTAACCCCCCTGTTTGCTAGGGAACACGGCAAGCCTCCACGACTGAGCGGGGATCCTGATTCGTCCAATCGGTTCTAGTGCCGGCAGCTCCAAAACCTTGGGAGCCGACGCATGAACATATTGGGATGGTTATTCTTCAGCCTGGCGATCCTCGCCCTGGCCGGCTTCATCTACCAGATGAAGAAGGCCCAGCAGGCGGTGGTTGACGTTTCCCAGGCCCAGGCCAAGGCCGAAGCCGAGCTCAAGGCCGAGCGGGAGCGCCTGCTGGTGGAGGCGGAGAAGGAAGCGGCCAAGGTGGTGAACCGCGGCCAGCGGGAAGCCGACGCCATGCGCAAGGAGGCCGAACTCAAGGCCAAGGAGCAGGCCCTGTCGGCCCGCCAGGAGGCGGAAAAGCTGACCAACGAGCGGATGCAGAGCCTGGACAAGCAGGAGCAGCGCATCCAGGGCAAGGAGGACAGCCTCGACAAGAAGCTGGTGCAGGTGGACCAGAAGGTCAAGGAGGTCGAGGTCAAGACCGAGCGCCTCAAGGACGACCAGGAAAAGCTCGGGGCCCTGCAGACGGAAGTGAAGCGGGTGATCGAGGAACAGTCCAGCCGGCTGGAGGCCATCGCCGGCCTCACCCGGGAGGATGCCAAGCAGGAACTCATCTCCCAGTTGGAGTACAACGCCAAGATGGACGCTGCCAAGCTGGTGCGGCGGATCGAGGACGAGGCCCAGGAAGAGGCCACCAAGCGGGCGCGCTGGACCATCACCGCCGCCATCCAGCGGGTCTCCTCCGACGTGGTGGCGGAGACCACGGTGAGTTCGGTGCAACTGCCCAGCGACGACCTCAAGGGCCGGATCATCGGCCGCGAGGGCCGCAACATCCGGGCCCTGGAAAAGGCCACCGGCTGCGACCTGATCGTGGACGACACCCCCGAGACCATCGTGGTGAGCAGCTTCGACCCGATCCGGCGGGAGGTGGCCCGCCAGGCCATCCTCAAGCTGCTGGCCGACGGCCGCATCCACCCGGCCCGGATCGAGGAGGTGGTTGAAAAGACCAAGATCGACATGGACCTGCACCTCAAGGAGCTGGGCGAGGCCGCGGCCATCAGCCTGGGCTTCCCGGACGTGCATCCCAAGCTGCACAAGCTGATCGGCCGGTTGAACTACCGCACCAGCTACGGCCAGAACGTGCTCAACCACACCAAGGAAGTGGCCCACATCGCCGAGTACATGGCCGCCGAGCTGGGCGCCGACCAGCGCCTGGCGCGCCGGGCCGGGCTGTTCCACGACATCGGCAAGGCCATCGACCGGGAAGTGGAGGGCACCCACATCGAGATCGGCATGGAGCTGCTCAAGCGG
>JARLGP010000046.1 GCA_031292735.1 Holophaga sp. | reverse complement strand
TTGATCCGCTCGGCCATGGCGATCCCGCCCAGGTGCTTGGTGATCTCCAGGTCCTTGGTGAAGTGCATGCCGCCGATGGGGATCACCGCGCTGTGGAACAGGGTGCCGCGCAGGAACACCCCCAGGTGGGTGAGCTGGTCGCCGATGTCCACCACCACCGCGCCGTTCTCCGCGTCTTCCCGGGACAGCACCGCCTCCGCCGAGGCCAGCGGCGAGTACATCAGGGTGGCCCCCTGCAGGCTGGACAGGTGCATGGCCCGGTTGATGTTCTCCAGCACCGAGCCGGGCGCCACGATGATCCGCACCTCGGCTTCCAGGGTGTCGCCGATCATGTTCACCGGGTTGCGGATGTCCCGCTGGCCCTTGATGTGGAACATCTGCGGGATCCGGTGCAGGACGGTCTCCTCCTTGGCCAGCTTGCAGCCGTTGGTGGCCTGCTCCAGCACCCGGTCGCGGTCGGCCACCGTGATGATCCGGTCGGCCGAGGCGATGGTGATGGAATCGCGCAGGTTCTCGCCCTTGAACTGGATGCCGTCCACCGAGACCCGGATGCCGTCCAGCCGGGTCTGCCCGGCGGTGCGCATGGCTTCCTCCACCGCCCGGTTCACGGCGGTGACGGTCAGGTTGATGTCGGTGATCTCGCCGCGGAGAATGCCCCCTTCGGGGTTGGCCAGACTGGCGCCGGTGACGTTGAGCGCGCCGCCTTCCTCCTGCACCGCAACAACCGCAACTATTTTACTGGCTCCGAGATCCAATCCGAGGAGAACGGCTGGTTGCACCATGAGTATACCTATTTCCTTGGTGCCAATGATAACCGCATCCGGGGCGGAATTTCAGAATTGAAAACCAGGAACTTTACTGCTGGAGCCGGGTCCTAGCGGGTTTGCGCCACGGCTCTGGGCGGCTGGGTGACCAGCGGTTCGCCCACGGCGATCTCTTCGTCCCAGCGCAGGTCCACGTAGCGCAGCCGGGCGATATCGGCGCGCTTGGACAATTCATTCAAAAACAGCATCTGAAAATTGGGAATATTCTTGGTTGCATCTTCCCGGGAAAGGTAGATGGGTGCTTCAAGCCCTTCCAGGAAAGCCACCGGCCCGTGGTCGCTCCAGCGCAGCTCGGTGAGCCGGTCGTAAAATTCTTTCTGTTTGTCCCGGAGGCTAGTGGCGGCTCGGATCAGCTGGACCATGGGCCCGTTCTCCTGGCTTTTCGGATCGGCCACCACCGGAATGGGTATTAATTCAACTTGATTGAGCCGATCCAGCACGATGCCGTCGTCGGAAACCAGGAACACCCCCTGCGGCCGGGCCAGCCACAGCACCGGTTGGCGCTCCTCCACCACCAGGCTCAGCCGGTCGGGCGGGTCGCGGCGGATCAGCAGGTCCTTCACCCAGCGCTGGGTCTCCAGGCTGGCGCGCAGCTTTTCGGCGTCGAACCAGAACAGCGGCTTGCCCAGGCAGAGCCGGTCGGCGATGGCCTGGGCCTGCACCAGGCGCTGGCCCCGGCAGCCGGAGATGGTGACCTGCTCGATGGTGAGCTTCTGCAGGCCCAGGTAGCGGTGGCTCAGTTCCAGGGCACCGTAGCCGGCGCCGCTCACCAGCAGCGCGACCAGAGCCACCCTGGCCCAGGGGAGCCAGGGACGGCGGGGACGGCTGCGAGGGAGCATGGCCATGGGAATGTCAGATTAGCCAGTAATCGGGTCGGCGGCAGCCCAGATCTCCACTTCCGGCTCCAGTTCGATGCCGTGCCGGTCCAGCACCCGCGCCCGCACCAGCGCCATCAGCTCGGCGAACTGGGCGGAGGTGGCGCCGCCGTGGTTGATCAGGAAGTTGCCGTGTTCGGGGCTCACTTCCGCATCGCCCACCCGCAGCCCCTTGAGCCCAGCCTGGTCGATCAGCCGGCCGGCGCTCTGGCCGGGCGGGTTCTTGAAGATGCATCCGGCGTTGCGCTTGCCCAGCGGCTGGCTGGTGCCGCGCTTGCGCTTGTAGTCCGCCACCAGGGCCCGGATCCGCTGGGGATCCCCCTCCGCCAGGCGCAGGGTGAGCCCCAGCGCCACCCGGCCGCCGCCCAGGACGCTCCATCGGTAGCGGAACTCCCCGGGTTCCGGCGCCTTCTCCACCAGCTCGCCTTCGGGGGTGAGGAACCGGTAGCGGGCCAGCACGTCCACCAGTTCCCGGCCGTAGGCGCCGGCGTTCATGTGCATGGCGCCGCCCACCGAGCCGGGGATGCCGGAGGCGTACTCCAGGCCGGAGAGGCCCAGGTCGGCGGCGGTCTGGCTGAGCCGGATGTGGCCGAAGCTGGCGGGCGCCTGCAGCTCCAGCCCGGTGCGCCGCGGCTCCTGGGCGAAGCGCAGGCGCAGGGCCAGCGGCACGTCGCCCAGCACCACCAGGTTGCTGCCGCCGCCCAGCATCCGCCAGGCCAGCCCGGCCCCGGCGCAGGTGCGCACGAACAGCTGGGCCTCGGCCTCGGAGACCGGCTCGAACAGCCAGCGGCAGGTGCCGCCCACGCCCAGGGTGGTGAGCCGGGAAAAGGGCACCTCCCGCCGGTGGGGGATGGACAGGAGGGCATCCGGGAGGGGGAGCGGCATGCCCCCATTATGGCGGACTGGACGGCAACATCGCGATTCCCCGTCGCCCGGCCTTGGGTAATATGGCCGGTACCATGCAAAGGGGTGCCTTTTGAAATCATTGTTTAAACTTCTTTTTTTTACAACCTGTTTGCGCCTGGCGGCGGACTCCGGCGTCCCTTCCGAACAGATCGGCCAGGTGCGCGTCCAGGCGCTTTCGCCCACCCTGGTCCGGCTGGAGGTGAAGGGGCCGCACGGCTTCGAGGACCGGCCCAGCTTCCACGTGGTGCGGCGCGACTGGCCCGGGGTCCGGCTGCGGCGCGCCGAGAGCGGCGGGGACGTGGTGCTGCGGGCCGGGTCCTGGAGCGTGTGGCTGCCCGCCCAGGCCCGGGACCTGCGGGAGCTGCGCATCAAGGACGCCAAGGGCGACGTGCTCTACGTGTGGGACGTCCCCACCAGCACCCGCGCCCTGCCGGCGCCCGGAGAGCGGCCCCGGGCCTGGGCGATGGCCGACGCCCCGCGCGTCATCCCGCCGCCCTGGGGCGCCATCCCGGCCCCGCCGGGGGCCCCGCGGGCGGAAACCAGCGGCTGGGACCTGGGCAACGACGCCACCGACCTCTACGTGTTCCTGCCCGGCGGGGACTACCACCGGCTGCGCGCCGACCTGCTGCGGCTCACCGGGCCCACCGAGCTGCCGCCCCTGTTCCTGTTCGGCGGGTTCCACAGCCGCTACTATCCCTACACGGATCGCGGCGTGCTGGCCCTGATCCGGGAGTACCGGGAGCGCCGGCTGCCCCTGGACGTGTTCATGGTGGACACCGACTGGCGGGTGAGCGCCAGCTTCGGCTACGACGAGAACCTGAAGCTGTTCCCGGACATGGCCGAGTTCCTGGACAAGGCGCACGGGCTGGGGGTGAAGGTGGGGTTCAACGACCACCCCAAGCCGGTGGCCGACCTGGCGCTGGATCCCGCCGAGATGAAATTCCGCTTCGACAACCTGGGCCGCTGGCTGCAGCTCGGGGTGGACTTCTGGTGGTTCGACCGGAACTGGGAGGTGAGCCTGGCCGAGCCGCTGCCCGGCCTGCGCAAGGAGAGCTGGGGCATGCAGGTGTTCCATGACACCACCCTGGCGGTCCGTCCGGACCGGCGGCCGCTGATCATGGCCAACGTGGACGGGGTGGACAACGGCCACCTGAACCGGCCGTCGGACCTGGCCGCGCACCGGTTCGCGTTCCAGTGGACCGGGGACACCCTGGTGGGCTGGGGCGCCGTGCGCGAAGGGGTGGAGAACGCCGTGCGGCTGGGAGTCGCTTCGCTGGTGCCCTACGTGAGCGAGGACCTGGGCGGCCACGAGGGCATCCCCTCGCCCGAGCTGTACCTGCGTTCCTTCCAGTTCGGCACGCTGTCCGCGGTGGTGCGTCCGCACTGCTCCAACAGCCCCTTCTTCGTCCGGGAGCCCTGGACCCTGGGGCCCCAGGTGGAGGCCATCGCCCGGGACTACCTGCGCATGCGCTACCGCCTGCTGCCGCACCTCTACGGCGCGGCCCGGCGCAACTACGACACCGGCGAGCCGCTGCTGCGGCGGCTGGACCTGGACGATCCCCGGCATCCGGAAGCGGCCGCCAACGACCAGTACCTGTTGGGCGACGGGCTTCTGGTGGCGCCCATCACCGACGGCGAGCCCTGCCTCCAGCCGGTGCCGGGCGCCTGGCTGCGCACCGGGGACGGCCGGCCCGGGGTGCGGCTGGAGCTGTTCGGCAACGAGAACCTGCTGGGAGGCAGCCTGGCCAGCCGGGTGGAGCCGCGGGTGGATGCCCAATGGAGCGACCTGCCGCCCGGGCCCGGGATCCCGCCGGAGCATTTCTCCGCCCGCTGGAGCGGGACGGTCACCCCCGACCGCCCGGTCCAGCTGGGATTGCGCGTGGAGGAGGGCGGCCGCCTGTGGCTGGACGGGCGGCTGATGGTGGACCAGTGGATTCCCGGCGCCCGCGACCTGGGCCTGGATCCGGTGACCCTGGAACCCGGGCGCAGCCACCTCCTGGTGGTGGAACTGCGCCACGGCGAGGGGGACGCATACTGCCACCTGCTGTTCCGGCCCATGGAGCTGCCCTCCGCCCCGGCCCGGCGCCCGGTGTGGCTGCCCGAAGGGGAGTGGATCAACGCCTGGACCGGCGAGCGGGTCCGGGGTCCCCGGCGCCTGGAGGTGCCGGCCGCGGCTTCGGTGACCCCCATGTTCCTGCGCGCCGGCAGCCTGTTCCCGCTGGCGCCGGACATGCAGCACACCGGGGAGAAACCCTGGGATCCGCTCACCCTGGATGTCTACCCGCACCCCGCCCAGGTGGCGAACGGGGAACTGTACGAGGACGACGGGCAATCCAACGGCTACCGGCGCGGGGCCTGCCGCCGGACCGCGCTGGAGGCCCGGATGGGCCCGGGCCGCAAGGTGACGGTGAAGATCGGCCGGGCCGCCGGGGCCTACCTGGGCGCCCTCCAGGCCCGCGCCTGGGTGCTCCGCCTGCACTTGGCCCCGGGGCTGCGCAAAGTCCGGCAGGTGCGGCTGGACGGGCGGCGGACGGGATGGCGGCTGCTGCCCCGGGGCCCGGCGGCCACGCCGTTCCAGCTGCGCGGCCCGGCCCTGGACGGGGACGTGCTGGAGGTGGAGCTGCCGCCGGAGCCGGTGGCGCGGGGCAGAGTGGTGGAAATAAGCTAGTGTAGGCCGATCGGAATAGCGGAACTGTCTAGGCCGAATGTGATGTCACGGTAGCTTCAACGAAAGAACGCGTACGCCGAGCACGCCGAGACTCCGAGTTACGCAGAGACGGCTTCGCGATCAGACGTATCGACCC
>JARLGP010000267.1 GCA_031292735.1 Holophaga sp. | reverse complement strand
TCGGAGCCCAGGCGGGCCAGGGCCGCCAGGGCCCGCCCGGCCGGGGCCGACCCCTCCGCGGCCCGCTGCCGGCTCACCCGGAGGGCGGTGGCGGCGCAGGCGCTGGCGAACAGGGACGCGGTCTCCGCCGGCTTCAGCCCGTAGCTGAGGCCGGAAAGGTTGAGGTAGTCGTCGGCATCGGCCAGGCCGGTCTGGGCCAGCAGTTGCATGGCGCAAAGGGCGCGCAGCCCGCCCGCATCCAGGTATGCGGAAACCAGCGGCTCCCCGGTGCTGCCGGCCTGGCTCGGATCCGGGGAAAGCCCCAGCGGCAGCAGCCCGTAAAGATCGGCAAAGGTGACCGCGGCGCCGCCCACCAGGGTGCCGCGCAGTTCGCCGGTGGCCAGCGCCGCCACGGTGAACGGGGTGGGATCGGCGCCGTCCCCGGCCACCAGGTCGTTGGCCACCGCCCGCAGGGCGTCCGCGCACAGGTCGCCGAGGCCGTTGGGGGCCGGCAGGCTGTCCCGGCCGTTGCCAGGCAGGTCCTGGGCGCAGAACGCCACCGGGTGGTAGAGCCCCCGGTCCGGGTCGTCCGGAAGGTAGTCCGGGAACCGGGCCACGTGGGTGAACACCGGGGCCAGGGCGCGGTTCAGCTCCAGGTCGGTTCCCGCCAGGATGCGTCCCCAGCCGGGATCCATGGCCGGGCCGTCCATGGCCGGGTTGGCCGAGGCCTCCAGCCGGGGGCCGCCGGCCCCGGGCGGAAAGGCCAGGTCCAGGCGGGAGACGTTGGTGCCGTAGGCTCCGGCGCAGATGATCAGGGTGTTCCAGGCGCCATTGGCCACGGTCCGGGCCGAGTCCAGGGGGTTGTGCATGTGCCCGGAGGCGATCACGTCGATGCCGGTGACGTTGCGGGCCAGGTCCACGTCCTCCCCCTCGGTCCCCGCGGCGTCGGTGCCGGCATGGTCCAGGGCGAGCACCAGGCGGCAGCCCTGGCCGCGCAACTGGTCCACCAGCGCCTGGATCCCGGCATGGTCCCGGCCGTAGTCGGCGAAGCGCACCGTCTCCGCGGCCGGCGTGTCGGCGGCGGCATCCCGGCCCATGAGCCCCAGGAAACCCACCCGCACCCCGTTGGCCAGGGTCTTCACCAGGGTTCCGCGGATCGCCTTGCCCGGCCCCACCAGCGGGGCCAGGTCGGGGTCGCCATCGAGTTCCAGGTTGGAGGCGAGCACGGGCGTGCGCGGTTTCCCGGCGCGCAGGATCCGGGCCAGGCCGGCGGGCCCGTCGTCGAATTCGTGGTTGCCCAGGGTGACGCAGTCGTAGCCCAGGGCGTCCGCGAAGCGAAGGGCCAGGGGCCGCCGGCCCAGGGTGAGGTCGTAGAGGGTGCCCATGCTCCAGTCCCCGGAATCCACCAGCAGCACCGGGTGGCCGCATTCCGCCCGCACCCGCGCCACGTATGCCGCGATCCGGGGGTAGCCGCCCAGGGCCGGAGCGGCGCCGGACACGGGGCCGGCGCCCCGGGCGTGATGGTGCAGGTCGGTGGTCTGGAGAATGGTGACCCGCGCCGTCCCGGTCGCCGCGGGGAGGACGGCGGAGACCAGGGCCAGGATGGCGAAGACGAGCAGTCGGAGGCCCAGTGCCGAGGCGTCGGTACCCTGATTCAAACAGCACCCCTTGTTTATAATTTATTTTTAGTGACTATTTTTAAAACTTTAACGGTATTCGATTGCGGTAGTCTAAAATCATCCACCTGATCTGTCAACCCACTCTTCCGGCAGCGGCCATCAGGTGCGGTATGACCATTGATTTCGGTGGTTTTATTCCATGGGTGCCCATCATCAGCAGCCATTTCATCCCAGGACAGGATCGCTGGACGACTTGCCCGAAGTCATCAACGCCTAAACGGTTACGTATCATCTTGGCTCACCATGAATGGAAATCCAACATGATTGAATTGCCTTGGATACCATGGATTCCATAACGAACCCTGGACTGTTTTGAGTTGACCATCATGTATAGTTTAAATATAAAAATAACGCATTCCAGCTTCATCAGGGATGGAACTGGCCTCCGCGCGGATCCGGCCTTCGGACCGCACCAGGGGGAGCGGGCCCCGGCGCTCCAGGAGGCCACGCCGCGGGAGACCCGGTTCCTGCCCGGTGACCCGAAAGACTTCAGCCCCGTCCCCGACACCCTGGAAAGGACCACCCGGCATCCCCCGCGCCTGGCCCACCCGACCCCTCGGCAGCCATTTCTGATGCTTTATTCATTAATCAGATAAACTCGCCCCCGGAGTCCCTTGCCCCCAGACCGGGTCTCGTGAATGCCGTCCACCCTCAGGATGCTCATTCCAGCTATCATCACGGCACCCGGCCGAAGGGCATGGGCCAGGCCCGGAATGCTTCTAAAAAAAATAAATAATTATCATATGAGGACCGGCGCCAGCAGGTAGCAACTGGTAAATCCAACCAATTTCATCAAGAATGTTCAATCAGCGCAGCTATGCTTGCTGTCAAGGAGGAGATCATGTCCAAGAGCGACCCGAATGAGGGCGATGCCCGGTCAGGCCCATCCGTTCCACGCCTGCTGCTGCCGGCCTGTGCCGCGGCGGCGGGCCTGTTCCTGAGTCCCGGTTGCGACCGGGACCAGGTCAGCCACGCCACGGTGGCCCAGGAGGCGCCGGCGGCCCCGGGCATGGCCTCCGCCCACGGGGGCACCATGCCGCCCGGGGCGATGCCGCCGGGCGCCATGCCTCCGGGAACCATGCCTCCGGGAACCATGCCTCCGGGCGGCATGCCGCCGGGTTCCATGCCCCCGGGACAACTGCCCCCGCCGCCCCACCCCACCGGGAAAGGGGCGCTGAAGTGGGTGCTGCCCAAGGGCTGGACCGAGACCCCGGGCAGCGGCATGCGCTACGCCACCCTCACCCCGCCGGGCGCGGGCAAGGTGGAGATGTCGGTGGTGGTGCTGCCCGGCGCCGCCGGCGGGGAACCGGCCAACGTGAACCGCTGGCGCGGCCAGATCGGCCTCCCGCCGCTGGCGGACGAGGCCCTGGCCTCGGCCCGCAAGGCGGTGAAGTCCAAGGCCGGCACGGTGGCGGTCTACGACTTCACCAGCGCCGGCGACACCAAGACCCGCATGGTGACGGGGCTGCTGGCCTCCACCGACGGCAACACCTGGTTCTTCAAGCTGATGGGCGACGCGGAACCGGTGGCCAAGGCCAAGCCTTCTTTCGTGAAGTATCTGGAGACCCTCCACCTTGATTAGACGCATCGCGCTCCGCTGCTGGACCGTCCTGGCCTCCCTGCAGGTCACCATCGTCGCCCTGGCCCTGCTCATGGCGCTGGTGGTGCTCTGCACCCTGGCCCAGACCGAGCTGGGCACCCTGGGCGCGGTCAACACCTACATGCGCAGTTTCCTGGTGTTCCGCTGGTTCCGCGGGCTGCCGTTCCCGCTGCCGCTGTTCCCGGGCGGGGCGCTGGTGGGCCTGGTGCTGGTGGTCAACCTCACCGCCGCCCTCATCCGCCGCTTCGAGTTCACGGCGCGCAAGTTCGGCCTCTGGGTGGTGCACGCCGGGCTGATCCTGCTGGTGGCCGGGGAATTCGTCACCGGCGCGTTCCAGGTGGACACCCGGATGGCCATCGAGCAGGGCCAGACCGTGGACTTCCTGGAAAGCTACAACCAGATGGAGCTGGCGGTCAGCGATGTCACCAACCCCGGCCACAGCGAGGAGTACGGCGTTCCGGACAAGAAGCTGCGGCCGGACGCCGCCATCCGCCTGCCGGGCACGCCGATCACCCTGAAGATCAAGCGCTACTACGTCAACGCCGAGCTGGCGCCCCGCGGCGCCAGCGATCCGCCGTCCCTGGCCGACCAGGGCGTGGGCCCCGGGGTCAGGGTCACCGAGGCGGCGCCGGCCACGTCGGACAAGGAAGTGAACGCCGCCACCGTCTTCGTGGAGCCGGTGGCCGGAGGCCGCAGCTACGGCACCTGGCTGGTGTCCACCGTGCTGGGGGCGCCGCAGTCATTCATCCACGAGGGCCGCACCTACCGGCTCACCATGCGCCCGCGCCGGTACTACCTGCCCTATTCCATCACGCTCAAGAAATTCAGCCACGACATCTATGCCGGCACCGACATTCCCAAGAACTTCTCAAGCCTGGTGCACCTCTCCAATCCCGCCCGGGGCGAGCAGCGGGACGTGCTCATCTACATGAACCAGCCCCTGCGCTACGACGGCAAGGCCTTCTACCAGGCCAGCTACGGCAAGGGCGACACCCTCTCGATCCTCCAGGTGGTGGCCAACCCGGGCTGGCTGCTGCCCTACCTGTCCTGCGCGCTCATCACCCTGGGCCTGCTGCTGCATTTCGGGATCAGCCTGTTCAACGCCATCAAGCGCCGCCAAGCCCAGGAGGCCTCATGAAACTCTCCCGACTGTTCGCCTGGCTTCCGGGCCTGCTGGCCCTGGCCGCGGTGCTGGCCACCGCCCTGCCCCCGGGGCCGGTGCGCGGCTTCGACATGGACCGGTTCGGACGCACCCCGGTGCTGGAAGGGGGGCGGATCAAGCCCCTGGACTCGGTGGCCCGCAACGCCCTGCTGATGATCCGGGGCAAGCAGGGCATTCCCTTCGAGGGGCGCCAACTGGGCCCGGACGAATGGATCATGGACGTGCTGTTCCACCCCGAGGCGGCCGACGCCCAGCCGCTGTTCGTCATCAACGACCCCGACGTGCTGGGCCTCATGGGGATGAAGCAGGGCGCCAACCGCTACTTCAGCTTCAACGCCATCGCCCCGCACCTCACCGAGATCCAGAACCAGGCCGCGGCGGCCGATGGCCTGGAGGCGGTCCAGCGCAGCCGGTTCCAGAACGCGGTGGTGAACCTGTTCCAGCGCCTGGTGCTCTACAACCGGCTGGAAAACACCGTGGCCCTGACCGATTCCCCCGGACTGTTCTCGGAGCTGCAGGCCCCGGCCGGCCCGCAGACCACCCAGCGGCGCCAGAACCTGGCCGACAGCGCCCGCTTCCGGATCCTGCCGCCCCTGCCCGGCCAGCCTTCCGAAGCCTGGCAGAGCACCGGCGAGGCGCTGCTCGCCACGGGCGGCGCCATGCCGCACCCGGCCCTGGCCGCCCTGGCCCTGGCCGACGCCGGCTACCAGGCCGGCCAGCCGGAGTCCTTCAACCGAGGGGTGGCCGAACTCCAGGGGCTCACCGCCGGCCTGCGGCCCCAGGCCCTGCGCCACGCCAACAGCGAGATCCTGTTCAACCGGATCCAGCCGTTCTACCTGGGCATGGTCATCTACGTGCTGGCCCTGCTAACTTTGTTCGTTTCCTGGGTGTGGCGCAGGGACCTGCTCCAGCCGGCGGCGTTTTCCCTGCTGGCGGCCGGCGCGGTGGTGCACACGGCCGGGCTGGTCTCGCGCATCCTGCTCCAGGGCCGTCCGCCGGTGACCAACCTGTATTCCTCGGCGGTGTTCGTGGGCTGGGCCGCGGTGGTGCTCGGGGTGATCCTGGAGCGGATGTACCGCAAGGGCTTCGGCACCGCGGTGGCGGCCGCGGCGGGCTTCGCCTCGCTGATCATCGCCCACCACCTGGCCATGGAAGGGGACACCATGGAGATGATGCGGGCGGTGCTGGATTCCAACTTCTGGCTGGCCACCCACGTGGTGACCGTCACGGTGGGCTACAGCGGCACCTTCCTGGCCGGCATCATCGCCATCGCCTACACCCTGCGCAAGCACCTGGCGCCGGACCCGGACCCCGCCACCACCCGCACCCTGGTGGACATGACCTACGGCATCGTCTGCTTCGCGCTGCTGTTCAGCTTCGTCGGCACGGTGCTGGGCGGCATCTGGGCAGACCAGTCCTGGGGCCGGTTCTGGGGCTGGGATCCCAAGGAGAACGGCGCCCTGCTGATCGTGCTCTGGAACGCCATCATCCTGCACTGCCGCTGGGGCGACTACATCCGGGAGAAGGGGCTGATGGCCTGCGCCATCTTCGGCAACATCATCACCAGCCTGTCCTGGTTCGGGGTCAACATGCTGGGCATCGGGCTGCACTCGTACGGTTTCATGGACCAGGCCTTCTGGGCCCTGGCCTGGTTCGTGGGCTCCCAACTGGTGCTCATCGGCCTGTGCCTGGCGCCCCGCCGGTTCTGGGCCGAAGACCTCAGCTAGACAAAAGCATTTCCCCTTCCCGGCCGATAGGATGGTGACGGCGTGGCTGGAGCCGAAGGGTGCCTCGAGCGTATGGACGACAAGAAACCGGAATACTTCCCCCATGACCCGGCCCCCGCGGACCTGGACGGGCCCGGCTACCTGCTGCGCACCCTGCTGGACGCCCTGCCCTTCCCGTTCTTCTACCAGGATCCGGAAGGGCGCATGCTGGGCTGCAACCGGGCCTTCGAACAGGTCCGGAACCAGACTCAGCAGGACATGGCTGGCATGACCGTGTTCGACCTGATGCTTCCGGAGGATGCATCGCGGCTGCACCGCGTGGAACAGGAGATGATGCATGCCGGCGGCACCGCGGCCTTCCCGGAGACGGTGCACACGCTGGCGCAGGGCACCCGGCAGATCATCGTCCACCACGCCACCTTCAACCACGCGGACGGCACCCTGGCCGGCCTCGCCACCACGGTCCTGGACGTCACCGAGCAGAAGGCGGCGGAGGCGGCCCTGCGGCAAAGCCAGGACCTGCTCTCCACCATCAGCCGGAACGTGACCGACCTGATGTCCATCGTCGACCCGGTGGGGGTCTACCAGTACACCAGCCCCTCCTACTTCACCGTGCTGGGCTACACCCGGGAGGAGATGGAGGCCTGCCCCACCCTGTCCCTGATCCACCCGGACGACCGGGCCCAGGTGAAGGAGGCCCTGGCCACCGCGCTGGACCAGGGCCTCCAGCAGAGCGTGGAATACCGCCTCCGGCACAAGAACGGGGCATGGCTGAACTTCGAGTCCAAGGCCAACCCCATCTTCCCGGTCGAGGGCCGGCCGGTGCACGCCCTGATCGTGGCCCGGGACGTCACCCGGCGCAAGACCGTGGAACTGGAGCGCAAGCAGATGGAAGTCCTGCTGCGCCACGCCCAGAAGCTGGAATCCATCGGTTCCCTGGCGGCCGGCATCGCCCACGAGATCAATACGCCCATCCAGTACATCGGCGACAACACCTCGTTCCTGGGCGGCGCGCTGCCGGAACTGCTGGCCTGCATGGGCGCCCAGCGCCGCTTCCTGCTGGAGCTGCAGGCCCGCCAGGCCCTCCCGCCCGAAGGGGCCGAGGTGCTGGACCTGATCAACCGGCTGGACCTGGACTACCTCACCGACGAGATTCCCGAGGCCATCAAGCAGACCCTGGACGGAGTGGTACGGGTGGCCGCCATCGTCAGCGCCATGAAGGACTTCTCCCACCCGGGGGTCGAAGGGAAGATCCCGTCCAACCTGAACCGGGCCATCGAAAGCACCCTCACCGTGTCCCGCAACGAATGGAAGTACGTGGCCCGGCTGGAAACCGATCTGGACCCGGCCCTGCCGCCGGTGCGCTGCCTGCAGGGCGAGATCAACCAGGCGGTGCTCAATCTGGTGGTGAACGCCGCCCATGCCATCGAGGAGGCGCTGGGCGGCCGCCACACCGGAAAGCTGGGGGTGATCGGGATCAGCACCCGCCAGGTGGGCCAGGAGGTGCGGATCTCGGTATCCGACAACGGCCCGGGCATTCCCGAAGCCATCCGCGACCGGATCTTCGAGCCGTTCTTCACCACCAAGCCGGTGGGCAAGGGCACCGGGCAGGGGCTGGCCATCGTCCACGCGGTGGTGGTGGAGAAGCACGGCGGGCGGGTGACGGTGGAAACGGAAACCGGCCGGGGCACCACCTTCCACCTGTTCCTGCCCCTGGGCGACCCGGAATCCCCCCCTTCCTCCCCCCCCGAAGCCTGAGGCTGCCCATGGCCACCGACCCGTTCGCCGATCCCGGTTCCAGGCTGCTGCTGCAGGCGGTGCCGGGCTGCGCCGCCCTGGTGGACGGCGGGGGCACCGTGCTGGGGGTGAACCCGGCCTGGATGAAGGATCCCGGCGGCAACCCCTTCCTGGAAGGCCTGGGTCCGGGCTCCGACTACCTGGAGCACTGCCGCCGGCTGTCCAGGGCCGCCAACCCCGACCACGCCCTGGTGGCCACCAGCATCGTCGCGGCGCTGCAGGGCAGGATCCGGGCCATCAAGCTGGAATACCCGGTGCCGGGTCCCGCCGGCAAGCGCTGGTTCTCCATGACCATCACCGGCTCCGAGGCATCCGGAACCGTGCTCACCCACCTGGACGTGACCGAGCGGATGGCCTGGGAGACCCGGGTGCGACGCAACGAGATCCTGTTCAAGGCCACCACTGAGAACGCCCAGGACCTCATCGCCATCGTGGCCGAGGACGGCCGGACGGTGTACGCCAGCCCCTCCTACGGCAAGATCCTGGGCTACGGCGCCGCCGCCCTGGCCGCGGTGAAGCTGGTCGACCTGGTGTGCGCCGAGGACCAGGGGCGCTACCGGGAGAACTGCGCCATCGGCCTGAGCCGGGGCATCAGCCCGCTGTTCGAATACGGCGTGCGCCACCAGGACGGCCAGCTGCGCCAACTGGAGGCCCGGGCCGTGGCGGTGGACAATCCCGGCGGGGAGCGGGACTCGATCCTGCTCATCTCCCGGGACATCTCCTCCAAGAAGGAGGCGGAGCGGGAGCGGGCGCGCATGGAGACCCGGCTGCACCACGCCCAGAAGATGGAGGCCATCGGCCAGCTGTCGGCCGGCATCGCCCACGAGATCAACACCCCGTGCCAGTATCTGAGCGACAACCTGCGGTTCCTGCAGGAGGCGTTCGGCTCCTACCTGAAGGTGATCGGCAGCCTGGAGGCGGTGCCGGACACGCTGGCGCAGCTGGGAGCGGTGCGCCAGGAGCTGGCCGACCAGGACATCGCCTACCTTTCCGAGGAAGTGCCCCGGGCCCTTCAGCAGTCCCTGGACGGGCTGGCCCGGATCTCCACCATCGTGCACGCCATGCGCGCCTTCGGCCATCCCGGCGGCGAGGATCGGGAGGCGGTGGACCTGAACGAGGTGCTGCGCAACACCGTGGTGGTGGCCCAGGGCGAATGGAAGTACGTGGCCGAGGTGGAGACCGACCTGGACCCGCGCCTGCCGCCGATCCTGTGCTCCCCCGGGGAAATGAACCAGGTCTTCCTGAACCTCATCGTCAACGCCGCCCACGCCATCGCCGAGAAGCGGGCGGGGACGCCCGGGACCAAGGGCCGGATCACCCTCGCCACGCGGATGCAGGAGACCATGGTGGAGATCCGGGTGGCGGACACCGGGGCGGGCATCCCGGAGGAGATCCGGGACCAGGTGTTCCTGCCGTTCTTCACCACCAAGCCGGTGGGCAAGGGCACCGGCCAGGGGCTGTCCATCGTCCATTCGGTGATCGCCAAGGCCGGCGGCAGCATCGAGTTCGAAAGCGTGGCCGGCCAGGGGACCTGTTTCGTCGTCCGGCTGCCGTTCCAGGAGCCCCCGCCGTCCTGACGGCCATCCCGCTGTCAGGCCTCCGCGTCCTGGCGGAGCGGCAAGCGCACATGGAAGCAGGTTCCAGGCCCTTCCGATTCAAAGAAGATCTGTCCCTTGTGCTGGTCGACCACGGTCGAATAGGCGATGGCGAGCCCCTGCCCGGTGCCCTTGCCCACCGGCTTGGTGGTGAAGAAGGGATCGAACACCCGGTCCCGGATCTCCTCGGGGATGCCGGCACCATTGTCGGCGAACCGGAGCAGCACCTGGTCGTCGGCCAGGCTGGCGGAAATGGTGATCAGGCCCGGCAGCGGGTCGCCCTGGGCCATCCGCTCCTTGATGGCATGGGCGGCATTGACGATGAGGTTCATGACGAGTTGTCCGATCTCGCCGGAGAGGCAGGGCACCCGGGGCAGCCCTGGGGCGATCTCCACCCGGAGCTCGGCCACGCCCCGCCACTCGTTCTGGGCGACAATGGCGGCGTTGCGGATGATGCTCGCCAGATCTTCCGGATGCATCACCTCGCCGGACGGGTGGGAAAAGACCTTCATCGCCTTGACGATGGTCGCGATCCGCATGAGGCCGTCCCTGGACTGTTCAAGCGCCATCGGCAGCTCCTCGCGCAGGAAGCCCAGGTCGGCGGAACCGGCGGCGGCGTCGAGCTCGGCCACCAGCCCGGGCCAGAGCCCCCCCGCCCGGGCCGCCTCGACCACGGCCTGGGCCGCATCGAGCACCTGGAACAGCGGCGGGAGCGACGACTCCAGGAAACGGACGTTGTCGGACACGAACTGAGTCGGCGTATTGATCTCATGGGCGATCCCGGTGGCCAACTGGCCGATGGCTTCCATCTTCCTGGCCTGGAGCAGCCGGGCCTGGGTGAGGCTCAACCTGGCGAGGGCGCTCTCCAGTTCGGCACGCTCCCTGGCGAGTTCCTGGGTCTTGCGGGTGACCACTTTCTCCAGGGCGATGTTCTGTTCCAGCAGGTTCAACCCGGTGGTCCCATGGGCGCGGGACTCCAACTGCCGGTCGATGAGCACCGCGATGGTCTTGTCCCGCGCCGCCAGCTTGCGCTCCAGGGCCGCGATCCGTTCCTGGTCCCCGGATCCGCTCATGCCCCACCTCCCCGGCCCAGGGCGATGCCCGTGAGCGTCTGGTTCACGTGCAGGCCATTGATCTGCTCGCCGTAGGTGGAGAAGCCGAACACCTTTCGGCGGGCGAAGAAATCGCCGACCTCCCGGTCGATCCCGAGGTTCTCGAACTCCAGCCGGCGCAGGATGCAGTCGCAGGCCAGGATCGCGATGGGCTCCGGGACCTGGTCCAGCACGCTGGCGAAGGCCTGGTCCAGCGCCTTGAGGGCATCGACCCCCTTCCCGAGGGTGACCACCAGCCCGGTCTCGATGGCGCAGTACAGGGTCAAGGACAGGTCGGGGTTCACCCTGGCGATGGAACGGACATAGTGATCGCCGCCAATGCCCAGCAGCAGGGGGTGGCTCGAGAACACGTTCGGGTTCAATTGCCCCACCTGGGCCCCGATGGCTTCGGCATAGACTTCCGCCGCCGGTTCGCCGTTGAATTCACGGATGATCCGCTGCTCCGGATCGGCATCCGTGATCACCAGGTTGATGTCGCTGGGAACAAAGTGTTTCAGCATGAACGGGACGACCGGGCCCCGGGCGCGGCAGGCGGCGAGCACGGCGGCATCGGACAGGAAGCGGCCATCCCAGTAGACCTGGGTCTGTTCGAAGCGCAGGTCGTCGCCGGCGGAACCTCCGATGATTGGCACATTGTCCAGAGCCTGGTAGAGCGCAGAGGCAACCTGTTCCTCCATCATTGACATCCCATCAATGACCAGGAAACCGAAGGCATGCGAACTGGCCGGATGGGGCACCGCCTCCCGGAAGGCTGCCGCGAGCCCGGCCACCTGCTCCTGGTAGTCCGCCAAAGGATGAATCAAGTGGGGCCTGACTTGCAGGTAGCCGCCGGAAAAACTGAGCGCCGTCATCCCGCCCCGCTGGAACCCGCCGGGGCCGATCTGGCCGGAGGAACTGCAGGCGATGACGGGACAGGCGAAGGATCGCTTGAGTTCCTGGCCGACCAACTGGAGGTCGTAGCGGGGGGAGCAGAACAGGAACACCCCATCGAGATCCGCGCCGCCGATCTGCCGCACAATCTCCGCCACCGCGGCGGAGGCGCCGGCCGCCGTGGACATTCCCTGAAGAACCTTGAAGGGCATGGCTGGCTCCCTGAATGATGGCAAAGGTGCGGCTGCCGCCGGCTAGCTGCCGTTCCGGCGGATCACCACAGTGATGGGTTCGCGGATATCCCCCAGCCGGGCGAAATTGCGCAGCTTTTCCAGGTGGGTCAGGCCCAGGTGGGTGCCGGAGGGCACCAGCAGCAGGCCGGCCGCGGTCTGGATGTCGCAGCCCAGGAGGTGGCCGAGGCGGAGGTCCTTCAAGGTCAACTCCCGGATCTCGGTTTCCGCTTCCTTGGGCTCCATGCTCTTGAGGACCCTGAGAAGACTGCGCACCACGGCAAGGTCGTACCAGGCGGTGCGGTTCTCCATCTCGATCACGGCAAGCCTGGATTCCCGCTTGGTGCCAACCAGGTTCAGGTAGTCGGTGGTGACCCGCAGGATCCGGCCGGCCAGGGGGATCTCCTCACCTTTGAGGGCGTCGACCGGGTAGCCGGTGCCGTTGAAGTTCTTGTTCATGTATAAGATCGCTTCGGCCACCTGCTCCAGGCGCGGGATATGGCGGAGCAGGTTGGAGCCGATCTCCGGAACCCGGTTGGCGATCTCCCGTTCACTACTGTTCAGGAAGCCCCCGGTGTGGATCTTGGTCACCAGCCCGTCCGGCACGGTCAGGATACCGATCTGGCTGAGGATGGACGCGATCCCCAGCACCCAGGGCTCCGGCATGGCCAGATCCCGGGCGACCCCCTCGGCCAGGGCGGCCATGGTCTGGGCCCGGCCGAAGGAGATGGGGTCCAGGATGCTGAGCAGTTCCACCAGCATCTGCAGGCTCCCCTTGAGGGTCTGCTCCAGGAGCTGCTTCTCGGCCGTGACCAGCTCGTACTGCCGGATCCCCGCTTCCAGGGTGGTGGCCAGCAGCTCGGAGTCGCAGGGCTTGTTGAGGAAGCGGAAGATGGCGCCCCGGTTCACCGCCTCCATGGCCGTGGTCTGGTCGGCGTTGCCGGTGAGCATGACCCGGGTGGTGTCCGGAAAGCGCTCCTTCACCCGGCTCAGCAGCTCCACCCCGTCCATGCCCGGCATGCGCTGGTCGGACACGATGACGGCATAGGGGCCGGCCTCCATGAGGGCCAGCGCCTCCGCCCCGCCCAGGGCCACGTCCATGGCGAAGCGCCGGCGCAGCACCCGGGTGTAGGCCTGCAGCACGTTGCTTTCGTCATCCACCAGCAGCACCCGTTTCGCCATGGCCTTCTCCTGGTCACTCATGGCTGACATACACCGGTTCCTGCAGATCCAGCAGGGCCACCACGTCCCGCAGCAGCACCAGGTGCGCCGCCCCCAGCTTGAGCCCGGCCAGGAGGACCGGCCGGCCGGAGCGGGTCAGCACGTGCCGGCTGAGCACCATGCCTTCCCGCAGCCCCTCCACCGGGCAGGAAACCTCGGTGGCGGACGCCGGGGCCCCGAACTGGGCGTAGAGCGCCGCCAGCACCCGCCCGTCGTAGGCCTCCCGGTGCAGGGCCAGCTCCTCCAGGGCCACCGCCCGGCTCCGGAGCTTCAGTTCCAGGCTGGTGAAGTCGTTCACCACCTTGAGGATCCTGGCCCCCATGGGGATCTCCTCGCCCCCGGGGTCGCCGGCGGGATACCCCGAGCCGTCGTAGGCCTTGGCCTGGTAGAGGATGTACTGGGAAACCCGGTGCAGGCGGGGGATGCTGGCGATCAGCCTGGCCCCGGTTTCCGGCACCCGGTCCAGCAGGGCCTGTTCCCGGACATCCAGCGCCGCGCCGGACTTCAGCCTGGCCAGGAACTCCGGCGGCAGGGCGATGCGGCCGATGGGCAGAAGCAGGGCGGCGGTCTCCAGGTCCCACTCCGGCTCCAGGCGCAGCGCGCGGGCCACGGCCACGGCCCGGTCGCGCAGCAGGCGGCCCCGGCCGAACCACTGGGGATCCAGGTTGGACAGCAGGTCCATGAGCACCTGCAGGCTGCCCATGAGGGTCTGCTCCAGCAGCTCCTTTTCGGCGATCACCAGCTGGTGCTGGCGCAGCCCGGCCTGGATGACCTCCGCCAGGTGCCCGGGGCTGCAGGGCTTGGTGAGGAAGCGGAACACCTGGCCATGGTTGACCGCATCCATGGCGGTCTGCTGGTCCAGGTTGCCGGTGAGCATGATCCGGGTGGCTTCGGGGGCCCTGGCCCGGGCCTCCTGAAGCAGGTCCAGCCCGGTCATGCCGGGCATCTTCATGTCGGAAACGATCACCGCGAACGGCCCGTGGTGCTCCATGGCCAGGAGCGCCTGGGGCCCGCCCATGGCCACCTCCAGCTCGAAGCGCTTGTGCAGGACCCGGTGGAATCCGTGCAGCACATTCTCCTCGTCGTCCACCAGAAGCACTTTGTTGGCCATGGCCGGTTCCTCCAGATCAGTGGGTCCGGTTCAGCATCAGGCCCCGCCAGGCCTCCAGCCGATCCGCGAAGCCGAGCCGGGCCAGGGCGGCCGGGTCGAAGCGGCCGGTCCGGAACGCCGGATGGCCCCCTTGTTCGCCCACCAGGATATCGGCCGCGTGGACCGCCAGCTCCGGGGGGAAGCCCGGGCCCTGGATCAGCTGCGGGCTGTGGTGCAGGCTCACGATCTTCAGCACCGGGGCCGGGATGCCCCACAGGCCCAGAAGGTAGGCGCCCACTTCGGCGTGGGTCACGGCGAACTCCTCCTGCTCCACGGTGGTGAGCTGCACCCCTTCGGCCAGGAGGATCTCGATGGCCCGGTCGTAGGCCGCGGAGAAATGGGTGGCCAGCACCAGGATGCCCACGTCCTCCAGGATGCCCGCCACGAACACCTCCTCGGCCTGGGCCCGGGTGGCCCCCTGGGCCAGGGCGATGGCCTTGGCGACGGCGGCGGTGTCCAGGCTGTGCCGCCAGAGGTCGGCCAGGGTCAGGTTGCGGGTGGGGAGCGGCTCGGCCCGCTCGAAGATGGAGTTGACCAGCACCAGGGCCTTGACCGTGTCCAGGCCCAGGTAGGTGACGCTCTCCTGGGCGCTGGAGATGGTGCGGCGCAGCCCGAAGAAGGCGCTGTTGACGATCTTCAGGATCTTGGCGGTCATCCCCATGTCCTGCTCGATGATGTCGCCCAGCTTCTGCGCGTTGCAGTCGGGATCGGCCAGGGCCTGCTCCAGCTCCCGGTACACCGCCGGCATGGTGGGCAGGCGGTCGATGGAGCCCAGGATCTCCTTCACCTGGTCGGTGACCCGGTCGCCGCCGATCAGGCAGGCGTTGCGGATCATGGTCTTCAGCTGCTCCGGGTCGCAGGGCTTGGAGATGTACTGGTGGGCCACCCCCAGGCACTGGGCCACCAGGTCGTTGTCCGCATGCCCGGACAGGATCAGGCGCACCGTCCGGGGATACCGCTTGCGCACCTCGGTGAGCAGCTGGGCGCCGTTGATGACCGGCATGCGCATGTCGGTGACCACCACGTCGAACCGGCTTTCGGCCATGACCGCCAGCGCCTTTTCGCCGCCCTCCACGAACACCATGTCCCATTCGTTGCGCATGGCCCGGAGCATCCGCTGCAGGCCCTGGAGGATCATCGGCTCGTCATCCACGAAGAGGATTCGCTTGTTCATGGAACCTCCTGGACCATGCTACCGGGATTCCGCCCCTTCCCGTCCGCCGGCGGGCCGGCGTAGGGCAGGCGGAGGGTGAAGCTGGTGCCCTTGCCCACTTCGCTGTCCATGGCGATGCTTCCGCCATGCTGTTCGGTGACCACCGCGTAGGCGATGGCCAGGCCCTGCCCGGTGCCCTGGCCCACCGGCTTGGTGGTGAAGAACGGATCGAAGATCCGCAGCCGGTTGGCTTCGGGAATCCCGCAGCCGGAGTCCTCCACGCGGATCTGGGCGAAGCCGTCCACCGGCCGGGTGCTGATCCGGATCAGGCCCTTGCCGCCCGGACGGGTGCGCTGGGCTTCGCCGATGGCCTGGGCGGCGTTGATCACCAGGTTGAGGATCACTTGGTTGATCTCGTCCGGGAAGCAGGGCACCGGCGGCAGGTCGGGCGCCAGGTCCAGTTCCAGCTCCGCCACGTATTTCCATGCGCTGCGGCAGACCAGGGTGGTGCTCTCCACCGCCCGGTTGAGGTCGGTGAGGGTCTTGCTGCTGGCGCCGGGATGGCTGAAGTCCTTCATGGCGCCGACGATGCGGGAGATCCGCCGGATCCCCTCCAGGGATTCGTCGATGGCCGTGGGGATCTCGTCGGCGAAGAAGCCCAGGTCCGCCTGGTCCATGGCCGCCCGGGCCGCCCGCACCAGCTCCGGCGGGCACCGGTCGTCCCGGATCCCTGCCAGCATCCGCTGCAGCGGCTCCACCAGGGCCCAGAGATCCTGGAAGGCCTGGCGCAGGAAGACGGCGTTGTCCCCGATGTACTGGGTGGGGGTGTTGATCTCGTGGGCGATGCCGGCGGCCAGCTGGCCGATGGATTCCAGCTTCTGGGCCTGGCGCAACTGGGTCTCCAGCTGCTTCTGCTCGGTCACGTTGCGGTTCACCAGCACGGTGCGGGCGGTGCCCTGGGTGTCGAACCGGGTGGCCAGCAGGGTGAAGCCCTGCCAGCGCTGGTCCAGCTCCAGGTCGTAGTCCAGCCGGAGCATGTCCGGGGGGCCGAGGATGATGTCGACCACTCGCAGGGCGACCGCCTGGAGCCCGGCCAGGCCCGGATCCATGGCGCGGCACAGGGCGGGGTAGTCGGATCCCACCCCGGCCGCGGCCAGAAGCGGGTTGCCGCCCCCGGCGGCCTGGGTCCACTTCCGGTTGGTCAGCAGGACCACGCCGGCGCCGTCCAGGATGGCGATCTCCACCGGCAGGGCGTCCAGGGTGGCGGACAGCAGCTGCTGGGTCTGGAGCAGCTGTTCCAGGCGCTGGGCCACCAGGTCCTCCAGGTGCTCCTGGTAGTCCAGCAGCCTGGCATCCCGGGTCTGGATCTGCTCCAGCATGTTGTTCAGCGACCGGGTCAGGATGCCGACCTCGCCCTCCTGGTCCTGGCGGAAGCGCAGCTCGTACTGCTTGAAGAACGTGACCATGTCCAGCACGCCCAGCACGTCGCCCAGCGGACCCAGCAGGTTCTTGCGCAGCACATAGAAATAGGACAGGGTCAGGCTGCCCACCAGTGCCAGGGCGACCGCCATGGCGCCGGCCCGGATCGGCCAGGCCACCTCCTCCACCTCCCGGACCGGGTAGGCGGTCAGCACCAGAACCCCCCAGGGTTCGAAGGCGCGGCGCCGCACCGCCCAGGCTGCCCCGGCCAGCTTCCCGGTCTGGAACAGCTCCCGGGTCGCCCCGGGGGTCAACGGGCTGGCGGAAAACACCGGGCGGCCATCCCGGTCCACCAGGGCCAGGAACCCGTGCTCCAGGATCCTGATCTGCTGCAGCGACTGGAAGAGCCGGAGGAACCCGGCCAGGGGGTATTCCACGGCGAAGGCGCCGATGGGAACGCCCCGGGCATCGCGGATCGGCTCGAAATAGCCGTAGTGGCGTTCGCCGGACAGGGCCGTGATCCCCCAGCAGGCCTCCCCCCGGGCCATGGCCTGGCCGGCCGGGTCCGGGGCGTGCTCCGCCTCCTGCCGGTGGCCGCTGGTGGCGAGCCGGACCAGGGCGGAGCCGCGCCGGCCGAAGATCGAGACCGTGGCGCCCCCGGTCTCCGCCTGGTCCAGGAACCGGCCCGGGGACACCGGGCCGAACCGCAGGTCCGGCGCCGGCCCGGGGCCGAGCCGGGCGGGGCCGAGCCGGCGGGCTTCGGACTGCAGCACCCGCATCTGGTAGGCCAGGCGCGAGACCAGCTGGCCGTGGCCCAGGGCCAGGGTGTCCAGCAGGTTCGCCTCGGCCTCCTGGGCGCTGCGCCGGGCGTCGATCCCCCGCCCCCGCACCTGGAGCGCCGAAAAAGCCCAGGAGACCAGGAAGGCCGAGATGAGGACGATCACCGCCATGGGCACGATGATCTTGTTCGCGAGGGATTTCTTCATGGTCCGCCCTGGAGGGAGTGCCGGCCTCTGACCTCCTATCGGTCGCGGACAGGGAAAACTTTTGGCCGGCATGGACCCCGGGCCGGAACAAATTTGAAATTGAGCCATCAGGAGTCGGGATGTGCATAATAGTCCCACACCAATAGGGCCAGATCCTCCCACGAGCATCTGGCTTACGTTCTATGGGCTGGGTCCATTGCAGGAGCATCCGTGGTGAACGAAGAACTGGTTGATGTGGTAATGGTAGGCGCCGGGATCATGAGCGCCACCCTGGCGACCCTGCTGGGCGAACTGCAACCGGAGATGAGCTTCAGGATCTACGAACGGCTGGAGGATGTGGCGCTGGAAAGCAGCAAGGCGGCCAACAACGCCGGCACGGGCCATGCCGCCAACTGCGAACTGAACTACACGCCCCAGAAGAAGGACGGCAGCGTGGACATCGGCAAGGCCCTGGCCATCAATTCGGCCTTCGAGACCTCGCTCCAGCTGTGGTCGTACCTGACCGAAAAGGGCACCCTGCCCACGCCGGCCGGGTTCCTCACCCCGGTGCCTCACCAGAGCATGGTCTGGGGCGAAGCCAACACCCAGTTCCTGCGCACCCGCCATGCCCAGCTCAGCGCCCACCCCATGTTCCAGGACATGCAGTTCACCCAGGATCCCAGGCGGCTGGCCGAATGGATGCCCCTGGCCATGGCGGGCCGCGAGCTGGACACCCCGCTGGCGGCCACCCACGTGCCGCGCGGCACCGACGTGGATTTCGGCCGGCTCACCCGCACCCTGTTCGCGGGGCTGGAGCGGCGCGGCGGGTTCGACCTGCACCTGCGCCACGAAGTGCGCGACCTGGAGCGCCAGGCGGACGGCACCTGGCGGCTCACCGTCATGGACCTGGCCGCGGGCGAGCTAGGCGTGGTGCGGGCCAAATTCGTGTTCCTGGGGGCCGGCGGCGCCGCCCTGACCCTGCTGCGCAAGTCCCGCATCCAGGAGGGCCACGGCTACGGCGGCTTCCCGGTGAGCGGCCAGTGGCTCATGTGCAGCAACCCCGAGGTGATCCATCAGCACCATTCCAAGGTCTACGGCAAGCCGTCCCTGGGCGCGCCGCCCATGTCGGTGCCGCACCTGGACACCCGGATCATCGACGGCGAGCAGGCCCTCCTGTTCGGCCCCTTCGCCGGGTTCTCCACCAAGTATCTCAAGACCGGCTCCTACCTGGACATGATCAAGGCCATCGGCCCCGGCAACATCTGGCCCATGATGGCCGCCGGCTGGCACAACCTGGACCTGACCCGCTACCTCATCGGCCAGGTGCTGCAGTCGCCCGAGGACCGCCTGGCCGAGCTGCAGAAGTTCGTGCCCACGGCCCGGCTGGAGGACTGGAAGCTGGAGATCGCCGGCCAGCGTGTGCAGATCATCAAGGGCGACCCCAAGCTGGGCGGCAAGCTGGAATTCGGCACCGAGGTGGTGGCCGCCGGCGACGGTTCCCTGGCGGCGCTGCTGGGGGCCTCCCCCGGCGCCTCCACCGCGGCCACCACCATGGTCTACCTGATCCTGCGCTGCTTCTCCGAACGGTCCCAGACCGACGTCTGGCAGCAGCGCCTGCAGAAGATGGTGCCCTCCTTCGGCCACGACCTCACCAAGGAGTTCGACCTCCTGCGCACCGTCCGCGACCGCAACAACGCGGTGCTCGGACTGGTCCATGGATAATTAGAGAGCTGCGACGGCCGTGATCTCGATGCGGAGATCCGGATTGGCGAGCCGTGCTTCGGTGCAGACCCGCGCAGGCGGCTGCTCGGGATCGATCCAGCGGTCGTAGACGCTGTTCATGGCGTCGAAATCGCCGATCGCCGGCAGGTAGACGGCGACCGAAAGCAGCTTCGACCGGGTGGTGCCGGCTTCAACAAGCAGGGCCTCGACCTTGCGCAGGACGTCGCGGGTCTGTTCCTCGATGCCGGCTTTCGGGTTGTCAGCCACTTGGCCGGAACAGTACACGAGCCCCCCGTGGCTGACGGCCTGGCTCATGCGGGGACCCTTCTGGTAACGGGCGATCTGGGTCATCGATTCTCCTTTCATGCGGTCTGCGGTCCTGCCGGGTCTGCTGCTTCCGGGCGGAGGTCAGCCGAAACAGGTGGGAAACACGGTCGTGACGGTATCCCGGTCATCAAGACCGAAGACGACGCCGTGACGGTCGAGGCAGGTGCAGGGATGGGAGATTCCGAACTCGACGACATCGCCAGCCTGGAGGCCTGCCCCCGGCGGGAGTTCGAGAAAAGCGTGCTGGTCGTTCAGCCCGGTCACGGCGGCGCCCGCCGGTTCCGCGAGCCGGCGCCCGTCGCGATAGAAGGCCAGCGGGCGCGGCAGGCCCTGGTCCATGGCCACGTCGCGCAGGCCCATGCCGCAGATGGCAAGGCCCGGTTCCGGCCGGGACACGACCTCCGCCCACACCCGGAGCGCCGGGCGGAAGGCCGCGGACGCCAAGGCGGAGCTTCCACCGGCCCCGAAGCCGGCCCGGAGGTCGAGGGCGGCCATGCTGCGCTGGTAGATTCCGTGATCGTGGAAGAAAATGGCCCCGCTCCGGAGCACCAGCAGGGCCTGGCCATCGGCGGCCACCGCCGGGGCGAGCGCGTTGACCACCAGGTCGAAGAAGGAAGAGCCGCCGGCCGTCACGATGAGCGGACGCGCGGCGCCGACCCGCCCGCGGACCACGGCGAACAACGCCTTGACCATCGCCATGAGCCGGTCGATGCGGTCGCTGGTCTCCACCGGATCGGCGGTGGCGGCGGAACCCTCGTACGCGGCCACACCGGCCAGATGGAAGCGGGGGGTTTCGGCGGCGAGAGCGGCTTCGGCCACCGCCGTCGCCGCCGCCACGCTGCGGGCGCCGCCGCGACCGAGGCCGAGCTCGGGCAGAATGCCCAGGCGGGGAAGGTCACCGCGCCCGGCCCAGGCATCCGCCAGCGCTTCGACCAGGGCCGGGGAGTCGGCGAAGACGTGGAGTTCGGCTTCCGCATGGCCGGCGACGGCGGCGGCCAGACGCTTCGCCGCCGCGCGGCCGCCGATCTCGTTGGCGAGGATCAGCCGGCCGAGCCCGGCCTTCAGCATGATGGACGTCTGCCGGATGTCGGCGACCGAGGCGCCCCAGGCGCCGGCCGCCACCAGCCGCCGGGCCAGCGCCGGGCTCATCGGGGTCTTGGCATGGGGGGCGATGGCGGCCCCGTGGGCGCGGACATAGTCCATCATGGCCGTCGTGTTGGCGTCGAAGGCGGCGAGATCCAGGGAGATCAGCGGCAGCGCCATGGCCCCGTCGTAGGGCCGGAGGCCGAGCCCCGCGATCCGGCCGGCAGCCACCGGCGCATGCCCGGACGGAAAGCCCCGCAGCCGGTCGTCCAGAAGGAAATCGGTGCCGGGGACGTTGCAAGGCTGGTCGGTCATGGGGCTCACTCCTTACGGCAATGGCGCGGTTAAAGCGTGGCCAGGAACCGGCGGATCCGGTCCAGGCCCTCCCGGATCTGGGCCTTGGAGGTCGCGTAGGAAAGCCGGATGAAGCCCTCGCCCTCGGGGCCGAACCCGGTGCCGGGCACCACCGCCACCCCCCGCTCGGTGATCAACCGGGTGGCAAATTCCTCCGAACTCAATCCGGTGCCGCGGATGTTCACAAAGGCATAGAAGGCTCCCCTGGGCTTGACGCAGGACAGCCGGTCGGTGCGGTCGATCTCGGCCAGCAGCAGTTCCCGCCGCCCGGAGTACTCGGCGATCATGCCCCGGAGGGGCTCCTGGCTGCCCTGGAGGGCCTCGATGGCGGCATATTGGGTCGCGCTGTTCACGCAGGCCGAAACGTTCTCCTGCAGCTTCACCATGGTGCGGATGACCTCCTGGGGGCCGACCGCCCAACCGACTCGCCAGCCGGTCATGGCGAAGGTCTTGGAGAAGCTGTCGACGATGATGGTCCGCTCCTGCATGCCGGGGAAGGTGGCAATGCTGACGAACTCGGCTCCGCCGTAAAGGAAGTGCCGGTAGACCTCGTCGGACACCACCACCAGGCCTTTTTCCACCGCCAGGGCGGCCAGCGCCGCCAGGGTTTCCCGGCTCGCGACACCCCCGGTGGGGTTGGCGGGGGAGTTGATGATGATGGCCTTGGTCCTGGGTCCCACCGCCCTGCGCACGTCGTCGGGGTCGAAGACGAAGCCGTTCTCCTCCCGGACCTTCACGAATACCGGCCGCCCGCCGCACAGCTTGATCTGGCTCACGTAGTTGGGCCAATAGGGATCGCTCACGATCACTTCGTCCCCGTCGTCGAGCAGGGTCATCATGAGCAGCATCAGCACCTGCATGCCGCCGTTGGCCACCATGATGCCGCTTTCCGGATCGGCCGTCAGGCCATGGCTGTGCTCCAGGCTCTGGGCGATGGCCTGGCGCAGCGGCAGGATTCCGGCGTTCGGGGTGTAGTGGGTCTGGCCGGAATGGAGCGCCCGGACCGCGCTGTCGATGATGTTGGCCGGGGTCGGGAAATCCGGCTCGCCCACAGTGAAGCTGACGACGTCCTTCATCTTATTGGCGAGGTTGAACATCTTGCGGATGGGCGATTCGACGGTTTCCCGTGCTGGTTTGGCGATCTCGATCATGGCTTGGCGCCCCTTTCTTGCCTGGCCGGCCATGCCGGCGTCCGGTTCACTTGGTGATGCCCAGGTAGCTGGCCTGCACCCGGGGGTCCTCGAGCAGTTCCTCGCCGCGGCCCTCCAGGGTGATGTTGCCGGTGGCCAGCACGTAGGCCCGGTCGGACATCTCCAGGGCCAGGATGGCGTTCTGTTCCACCAGGAGGATGGTCATGCCCATTTCCTCGTTCATGCGCACGAAGACGTCGAACATGGCATCGTAGACGATCGGCGCCAGCCCCAGGGAAGGCTCGTCCAGCATGAGCAGCTTGGGATGGGACATCATGGCGCGGGCCACGGCCAGCATCTGCTGCTCGCCGCCGGACAGGGTTCCTGCGCGCTGGTCGAGCCGTTCCTTCAGCCGGGGGAACAAGTTGAAGGCGTCCTCCAGGCAGTGTTCCACCTCCGCCTTGTCGTGGCGGGTGAAGGCCCCGGCCATCAGGTTCTCCCGGACCGTCAGGGGCGCGAAGATGCGCCGGCCTTCGGGCACCAGGGTGATGCCGGTCTGGACCGCCTTGTAGGCCTCCTTGGGGACCTTCTTGCCCTGGAAGGAGATGGTCCCGGAGGTCGCCTTCTTGGTGGAGGCGATGGTCTTCAGGAGGGTGGACTTGCCGGCGCCGTTGGCGCCGATCACCGAGACGATCTCACCCTGGTCTACCCGCAGGCTGACGCCGTCCAAGGCGCGGATGCCTCCGTAATAGACGTCGATGTTCTGGACCTCAAGAAACCCGTCGGCGCCGTCGCCCATCTTTCTTCTCTCCCAAATAAGCCTTGATGACCTGAGGATCGTTCTGGATTTCCGCAGGGCTGCCGTAGGTCAGCAGCGCGCCCAGATTGAGCACGTAGATGCGGTGGTCCCGGCACAGGTCCATGACCACCGTCATATGGTGCTCGATGATCAGGATGCTGAATTTGAAGGTTTCGTGGACCTGGCGGATGAGCCGGACCAGGGCCAGGCATTCCTCTTCGTTGGTGCCGGCCGCGGGCTCGTCCAGGAGCAGGACCTTGGGGTTGGAGGCCAGGGCCCGGGCAATCTCCAGGCGCCGCTGCAGGCCGTAGGGAAGGCTCCCGGCCTGGTCGTTGGCGTGGCCTTCCAGGTTGACCAGCTCCAGCAGTTCGTGGGCCTTCTGGCGCGTCTCACGTTCCACCCGGGAGGCCCTGGGAGTGCGGAAAAAGGCCTCCGCCACGGAGTACTGGGGCTTGCTGTGCAGGCCCAGTTCCACATTCTCGTAGGCGCTCATATGGGGGAACAGACGGATGTTCTGGAAGGTCCGGCTGATGCCCCGCCGGCAGATCTTGTCCGGACTGAGCCCGCGGATGTTCTTCCCTTCGAGCAGGATCTCCCCGGAGGTGGCCTGGTAGGCGTTGGTGATGAGGTTGAACACGGTCGTTTTGCCGGCCCCGTTGGGGCCGATCAGGCCGATCAGCTCCCCCGGGGCGATGGCCAGGGAGAGGTCGTTCACGGCCCGCACCCCGCCGAAGTTCACGGTCAGGTGGCTGAGTTCCAGCAGCTTGTTGGAGGTCGGTTCTTGGGTTCCCATCTGCGCCCTACTTTCCGTCCGCGCCAGCGGTATCGCGCCGCCAGAAATGGCGCAGGAAGTCGAAGTTCATGTTGCAGTAGCCGAGCAGTCCCTGGGGCCGGAAGACCATCACGATCACGAAGAACAGCCCGTAGACGATCAGGCGGTACTCGGCGAAGGTGCGCAGCACCTCCGGCACCGCCACCAGCACCGCCGAGGTGATGGTGGGGCCGATGACCGACTGGATGCCGCCGAACACCACCCCCGCCAGCAGGTCCGACGACCGGGTGATCATGAAGAAGCCCGGAGTGAGATAACCGTAATAGAAGGCCATGAGCCCGCCGGCCAGGCCGGCGAAGAAGGCACTGATGAAGAGCGCCATCATCTTGGTGTACATGAGGTTCACCCCCATCATCTGGGCGGCGATTTCATCCTGCCCGACCGCGATGCAGTTCTTGCCCCATTGGGAGAGCATGAACATATGGGTCATGATGAAGATCAGCAGGGTGATGGCCAGGACCACGATCACCCCGCCCCAGCCGTCCTTGGGCAGCCAGGACCAGATCATCCCGTCCAGGGTGGGCAGGTCCATGTAGCCGTAGGCGCCGCCCAGGTTGATAGGTCCCACCTGTCGGACGTTGTTCAGGATCAGGCGGATGGCCTCGGCGAAGCCCAGGGTGGCGATGGCGAAGTAGTCGCCCCGGAGCCGGCTGCGGAAGGCCGGGTAGCCGATGATGAAGCTGACCAGGCCCGCGGCCAGGCCCCCGCCCAGGAGGGCGGGCACCAGCGCAAGGTGGGCCTCCTTGGCCAGGATCGCGGCCAGGTAGCCGCCCACGGCCATGAATCCCGCGTGACCGATGGTGAAGAGCCCGGTATAGCCGGTGAGGATCGCCACGCCCATGGTGGCGATGACGGTGATCCCCACCAGGATGGAGATGTTCTGGAAGTATCCGACTCCGGCGACCTTCACCAGCCAGGCCAGGACGAGCCCGAGGACCAGGAGGGATGCCAGGAATATGCCGAACTTCTGTGGGTTGTTTAAGCGTTTCACGGGTTCACCGGCCTTTCTTCACAGTTTCTCGCCGCGTTCCTTGCCCATCAGACCGTTGGGGAAGAACAGCAGCAGGATGATGAGGAAGGCGAACGCGAACAGGTCGCGGTAGGAGGAACTGACATAGCCGGAAACCAGGGTTTCCAGAATCCCCAGGATCATGCTGCCGAGGATCGCGCCCGGCAGGCTGCCGAGCCCGCCCACCACGCTGGCGATCATGGCCTTGATGGTCACGGCCCCGCCCATGAGCGGGTAGACGGCATACTTGATGCCGAAGAACACCCCGGCCACCGAGGACAGCACCCCGGTGGCGGCGAACACGATGAAGGCGACCTTGTTGTTGTTGATGCCCATCAGGGAGGCGGTGTCGATGTCGATGGCGCTGATCCGCACTCCCAGGCCCGAGCGGCTGTGGGACAGGAAATACCAGAGGAGCGCCAGGCAGAAGAAGGCGATGACGGCGGCCACCAGGTCCATCCGGCCCACGAAAAAGGGGCCGAAGTCGAAGGTCGAGGCCCAGTCCTCGGGAATGGGGAAGCGGCGCATGACTCCGGAGAACACCTTGTTGAGGGTGTTCACCAGGGCCAGGTTGACCCCCATGGCGGAGATCATCATGAACAAGCGCGGGGCGTTGCGGTTGCGCAGCGGCGCGTATGCCAGCTTCTCGACCCCCACCGAAAGGAGGATGGTCATGACCATGGAGAACAGCATGGCGGCCCAGAACGGGAGGACCAGGGTGCCGATGGCCGTGACGCCCATGAAGGTGCCGAACGCCATGAAGCCGTCGAAGGCCCAGTTGGTGAAGTTGTACACGCTGTAGACCAGCGCGTAGCCCACCGCCAGAAGCGAATAGATGGCCCCGATGGAGATGCCATTTATCAATTGCTGCAGTAACAAGACCATGAGAAATGTCCTTGGGGAAACTGGAAAAGCCTGGGGCACTGCAAAATGACCCCGGACGCATCCGCCGGAAGTTCATGCCGGCGGCGGCGACAGAGGTCGAAGCTTGCGCCTATTTCGGTGCGAAGGTCTCGTCCAGCGTCCACTTGCTGTTTTTGATCTGCAGCATGTAGACGGGCTTGTTCTTGGGGTTGTGGTTCGTCCGGTCCATGTTCAGGACGCTGGTGAAGACCTTGACCCCCTGCGCGCCGTCGATGGCGTTGCGGACGCCTTCCCGGGTCGGTACGCCACCGTTCTTCTTCATGGATTCGCGGATGCCGTGCTCGATGAGCATGAACGCGTCCAGGGTGAAGTAGCTGTACTCGCTGGCGTTGAGGTTGTGCTTGGCCTTGAATTCAGCATTGAACTTGGCGAACTGCGGCGCGCCGGTGAAGGTCGGGGCGCTCAGGTAGAACCCTTCCATCTGCCTGCCGGCCATGGGCAGCAGGTCATCCACGAAGCAGCCGTCGCCCATCATCATGGGCACCTTGAGGTTCAGGGCCTTCATCTGCTGGGCGGCCAGGCCCGCGTCCTTGTAGGTGGCCGAAGCCATCACCAGGACATCCGGATTCCTGGTCTTGATGTTGGTCAACTGGGCGCGGAACTCGGTGTCGCCGCCGTTGTAGGATTCCGAGGCGACAATCTGGCCGCCGAGCTTCTTGAACTGGGCTTCGAAGAACTTGTGCACGCCGACCGTGTAGGGCGAGGAGATCTCCGTGAGGAAGGCCACCTTGCGCTTGCCCAGGCGCTTGTAGGCGAAGTCCGCCAGCGCGTAGCCCTGGTAGGGGTCGATGAAGCAGACCCGGAACATGTACGGGTGCACCCTGCCGGACTCGTCCACGGTCACGTTGTAGTTGGTGGCCAGGTTGCTCACGAACGGCACCTTGGCGTCGTCAGCGATCTTGGCGATGGGAATCCCGGCCGCGGAGAAGGTGGGGCCGATCACGGCGATGGCCTGGTCCTGGGAGATGAGCCGCTTGGCGCAGCTCACGTTCTCGGCCACGTCCTGCCGGCCATCGTAGTTGATCAGCTTGATCTTGTAACCGTTGATGCCGCCGGAGGCGTTCAGCTTTTCCACGTAGTCGGCGAGGGCCGGCTCGGCGGTCTGGCCGATGTAGGCTTCGGTTCCGGTCTCGGCCGAAAGGTTGCCGATCTTCAGCACCTTTTCCGCCGCCCCCAGGCTGCTGTAGGACAGCAGACACAGCAGGGTTGAGCCGGCAAGGGAAAGACTGAGTTTTGAAAGGGGTGTCGCCATAACTTCCTCCGGGTTGTTCAGCGCTGGTGGCCGCTGAGGATGAAGATGTCTTGGAATGCAAACGGGCATGCCGCCCATTCGAGCCGGTGTCGACCGAGGGCGCCGTGGGGTGGGGTGAGCATGTTCAGGTGGGAAATTACGATCCTTCCCGGGTTGGGATTGGAAGTCTCGGCTTGTCACAGGATCAGACTTCCATCTTACCATCCGGAAAGGGGTGTCAAGAGAAAATTGGAATTATGTTCCGATTTTTTTTAGGGCTGGAATGGGGACCGGGGACCGGGGAGGGGTTCGGCCCGCAGCCGGAAGATCGAGCAAAACCCACGACTGGCGGGAGGTTCCACTGGCGCTATGATGTCCAGGAACCAGCGGACGGTAGCTCATGACTCGGAAAAATGAAATGGATGACCGAAAGCTGTCGAAGAAGGGTACGTCCAAGGCCCCGGCGGTGCCTCTGGTGAGCGCCGCCGCCCGGGCCCTGGCCGTGCTGGAGCAACTCTCGCATCAGCGCGCCATCGGCCTGGAAGAACTGACCCGTGCCGTCAAGCTGGCCAAGCCCACCGTCTACCGATTCCTCCTGACCCTGCAGGAACTGGGCTACGTGCGCCGCACCGACGGCGAGCACTGGGCCATCACCTTCAAGCTGTTCAACATCGGCTCCCACGCCCTGGACCACCTGGACCTGCCTGCGGTTGCCCGGCCCGTCGCCGAGGATCTGGCCGAGGATCTGGGCGAGACCGTGCACATGGGAATCCTGGAGGAGGATTCGGCCGTCTACGTCATGAAGATCGAATCGCGCTACACCATCCGCATGTATTCCCGGGTGGGTCGGCGCATTCCGCTCTACTGCACCGCCATCGGCAAGTGCCTGCTGGCCTTCGCCACGGAGGAGGGGCGGGAGGCGGCCCTCCGGGGGGTGCGCCTGCTGGCCTTCACCAAGAAGACGCTGGCGACCCGGACCGCGCTGTACGCGGAACTGGACCGCATCCGGACCCAGGGCTTCGCCCTGGACGATGAGGAGCATGAAGAGGGCATCCAATGCATCGGCGCGCCGGTGTTCGACCAGGCCGGCTCCATCATGGCCGCCATCTCGGTTTCGTGGCCCGGCTTCCGCTACCGCTGCGGCGAGGAGAGCGAGAAGATCGACCGCGTCAAGGAGTCCGCCGCGCGCATCTCCGCCCTCCTGGGCTACAGGCCATAGCCGGTCCGGTTCAGGCCTGGATCAGGTGCACGGCAGCCGGCCCGGTTCAGGCCTGGACCAGGTGCACGGCGAACCCGCCCAGTTCCAAGTCCAGGTAGATGGCTTTGCACCGCCCCTTGGCCAGCTTGGCCGTCTCAGGCCGGGCGGCGATGCCGGCGGCGGCGAAGTAGGCCACAGCCCGCTGCACCTGGTTGCAGGAGATGGCGATATGCCCCTGCTCGCCCGGGAAGGGCTGTTTGGTGATCTCGATGCGGTCTCCGGCGAAGATGGAGTTCCTGCCTTCCCGGCAAGGGAGGGCAAACAGCCGGGCGAAGGTGCCGGCCAGGTCCCGGCAGGTTTGCTCGGCCGGAGTGTTGATCCCCAGGTGGGCGAAGGCGAACCCGTGCAGGGCCGCCACCGCCTCCCGGCACAGCCGGGTCACGGTCGCCCAGTCCCCGGAGGCCACCAGGCCCGGCTTCACCATCCACGACCCGCCTACCGCCAGCACGTTGGGCCGACGGGCGTAATCAGCCAGGTTGGCGGCGTTGATCCCGCCGGTGGGAACGAAGGCCATCGTGCCGAACGGACCGGCCAGGGCGTCCAGGGTGGCGGTGCCGCCGGAGGCGCCGGCCGGGAAGAACTTGAGCACCTCCAGGCCCTGGGCCAGGCCCCGGGCCACCCCGTCGGGGTTGGTCACCGCCGGCAGCACCGGGATGCCCTGGCTCCGGCCGTAGGCCACCACCTCATCCACGTAGCAGGGGCTGACCAGGAACCGCGCCCCGGCGCGGACCGCCCGGGTCGCCTGGTCCACGGTGAGCACCGTGCCGGCCCCCACCAGGAGGTCCGGAACCTGGGCGGCCATGGCGGCGATGGCGGCTTCGGCGGCGGCGGTGCGGAAGGTGACCTCCGCGGCCGGGATGCCCCCCTGCACCAGGGCGTGGCCAAGGCCCACCGCCGCCTGGGCTGAATCCAACTGGATGACGGGAATGATGCCGATTTCTCCCAGGCGCTCAAGCACACGGTCCATGACAATGCCTCCATGGATCAACATTAGCGGGAAATTCGAAAAACGGATCATCGGTCCATTTTTTTATTGACACCCGGCTCACCCTGCTAGAATGGATCCATATTCCAAAAGCGCGACTGGCTCCGTTCCGCACTGGTCGCACCCTGGCGCCGGACTTGCACCTCGCGGCCTCTGTGGAGGCCGCAAAGATGCGGTTGCGGCTGGAAATCTGCCCCGGGAGGTTGACCCCATGAAGAAAGTCGTTACCTTTGGCGAGATCATGCTCCGGCTCCGGTCGCCGGAGCATGAGCGTTTGTTCCAGAGTCCCCGCCTGGAAGCCATGTTCGGGGGCGGCGAGGCCAACGTGGCCAGTTCCCTGGCCCTGCTGGGCGCCCAGGCGGTGTTCGTTTCCGCCCTGTCCCGGGACGCCGTGGGCCAAGGTGCGGTGCGCACCTTGCGGGGCCACGGCGTGGACGTGAGCCGGATCCGCTTCACCGGCGACCGGACCGGCATCTATTTCCTGGAGACCGGGGCCGACCAGCGGCCATCTTTGGTGCTCTACGACCGGGCCGACAGCGCCGCCGCGCGCATGGCGCCTGGCGATTTCCCATGGGCCGAGATTTTCCAGGGCGCTCACTGGTTCCACTTCAGCGGCATCACCCCGGCGCTTTCGGCCAGCGTGGCCGAGGCCTGCCAGGAGGCGGCCGAGGCCGCCCGGGCCTGCGGGGCCAAGGTCTCCATCGACCTCAACTACCGCAAGAAGCTGTGGAACTATGGCGCCAAGGCGCCGGAGGTCATGGGCCGGCTGGTGGCCCTGGCCGACGTGCTGATCGCCAACGAGGAGGATATCCAGCTGGGGCTCGGCATCACCGCCGACGCGGATCCGGCCGGGAACCGGGTGCAGGTCGAGGCCTACCGCGCCCTGGCGGCCAAGACCAAGGCCCAGTATCCCAACCTGGGGATCGTGGCCATAACCCTCCGCGAGAGCCTGTCCGCCGACCGCAACCACTGGTCCGCGGTGCTGGACGGCCGGGACGGCTTCCGGCAGTCCCGCAAGTACGCCCTGGAGGACATCGTGGACCGGGTGGGCGGGGGCGACGCCTTCGCCGCCGGATTGATCTTCGGCCTGCTGGAATTCGGCGACGAGGCCCGGGCCCTGGAATTCGCGGTGGCGGCCTCGGCGCTCAAGCACACCATCCCCGGCGACCTGAACCTGGTGAGCCGGGAAGAGGTGGAGAGGCTCATGAACGGCGACGGTTCGGGCCGGGTTCAGCGCTGAGCTTCGATTTTTCCGGAACTGGATAGACTGGCGATCAGACCTATATATTACGGAGTTGGATCAAGATTGAGTTTCATTCCAGCCCGGAGAAGAGGCGCCATGTCCATCGGGGAAAGATCATCGGCCCGCCCGCCGGCCTGCGAGGAGCTGAGCTTCAGCCTGTGGGCGGGGGGCCTGCGACTGCAGGCCAAGACCATCCTGCCCCCGGACACCAGCCTCACCGGAAACCGGCCGACCCTGGTGTTCCTGCACGAGGGGCTGGGCAGCATCACCCAGTGGCGCACCTTCCCCCTGGCGCTGGCCGCCGCCACCGGCCTGCCGGCCCTGGTCTATGACCGCTGCGGCTACGGCAAGTCGGAGGCCTGGGCCGAACCGCCGGGCCCGTCCTTCCTGGAGACCGAGGCGTACGAGCGGCTGCCGCAGCTGCTGGCCGCCTGCGGCATCGAGGCCCCGATCCTGGTGGGACACAGCGACGGCGCCACCATCGCCCTGCTTTGCGCCGCGCGGTTTCCGGGCCTGCCCCTGGGGGTGCTGGCGGAAGCGGCCCACCCCTTCGTGGAGGACCAGACCGTCCAGGGCATCTGGCGCACCCTCCGGGCCTTCGAGAACACCCCCCTGCGGGACCGGCTGATGCGCCACCACGGCGCCAAGGTGGACGCCCTGTTCCATGGCTGGAGCGGCGTCTGGCTGGCGCCGGCGTTCCGCGACTGGAGCATGGTGCACCTGCTGCCGGCCATCACCTGCCCGGTGCTGGCCATCCAGGGCGAGCGGGACGAGTACGGCACCCCGGACCAGGTGCGCACCATCCTCCAGGGGGTTTCCGGCCCGGTGGAGGGCCTGCTCCTGCCCGGCTGCGCCCATGCCCCGCACCACCAGGCCCGGGACCAGGTGATGGCCCGGGCGGAGCGGTTCATCGAGGGCATCGTCACCCGGTTCTCCCCTTCGGCCCGGAGCAGCGGCTCCCTGGGGTGAGCCCCGCCCCCGCGCGGGATTAATTCCCAGCGGGCCAACGGCTGGATTGCCGGATCGGCGGTTCAGGTGGAGAATGGGGCCGCCGCAGGAGGATCCATGGGTGGGCCCGCCGTTCAACCAGCCAGGATCGTCACCGCCGCCGCCCTGTTCGACGGCCACGACGCGGCCATCAACATGATCCGGCGGCTCCTGGTGGCCCAGGGCGCCCAGGTGATCCACCTGGGCCACGACCGCAGCGTGGCCGAAATCGCCAAGGCGGCCGTGGAGGAGGATGCCGACGCGGTGTGCGTCTCCTCCTACCAGGGCGGCCACATGGAGTTCTTCAGCTACCTGGCGGAGCGGCTGCGGGCGGCCGGGGCCGAGCGCATCAAGGTGTTCGGCGGCGGCGGCGGGGTGATCCTGCCGGAGGAGATCGGCCGGCTGGAAGCCGCGGGGATCGAAAAGATCTACACCCCGGGAGACGGCATGCGGCTGGGGGTGGAAGGGATGATCCGCGATCTGCTGGAGCGGATCCCCCCGCGGGCGGCGGAGCCCGCCGGCCCCGCCGGCTGGGAGGACCGGCTGGGCCTGTCCCGGCTGCTGAGCGCGGCGCTGGAGGGCGCGCCGCAGGCCCCCGGCACGGCGCCGGTGCTGGGCGTCACCGGGCCCGGCGGCTCGGGCAAGAGCTCCCTGTGCGACGAGCTGGCGCGCCGCCTGCTGCAGGACTTCCCTGAGCTGCGGGTGGGCATCCTGGCCATCGACCCCACCCGCAAGCGCACCGGCGGCGCCCTGCTGG
>JARLGP010000045.1 GCA_031292735.1 Holophaga sp. | reverse complement strand
GGGTCGATACGTCTGATCGCGAAGCCGTCTCTGCGTAACTCGGAGTCTCGGCGTGCTCGGCGTACGCGTTCTTTCGTTGAAGCTACCGTGACATCACATTCGGCCTAGACAGTTCCGCTATTCCGATCGGCCTACACTAGGACAGCCCGACCGTGTTGCCGTCGGCGTCGATGTCGATGCTTTCGGCGGCCGGCACCTTGGGCAGGCCGGGCATGGTCATGATGTCCCCGGTGAGGACCACCACGAACCCGGCCCCGGCCGAAAGGCTCAGGTCCCGGATCACCACGTCGAAGTTGCGCGGCCGGCCGCGCTTGTGCGGATCGGTGGAAAAGGAATACTGGGTCTTGGCCAGGCAAACCGGCAGCCTGCCGTAGCCGGCCTCCTCCAGCGCCTCGAATTTGGCGCGGACCTTGCGGTCCGCCTGGATCTCATTGGCACCGTAGATGCGCTGGGCCACCGCCCGGGTCTTCTCCCACAGGGTCAGCTCGTCGGGGTAGGTGAACTGCAGCGTGCTTTCCGTATGGGCCAGGCGCACCACCTCCCGGGCCAGGTCCAGCGCGCCCGCGCCGCCGTCGGCCCAGTGGCTGGCGCCGATGGCCTGGACGTGCAGCTCGGCGCAGGCCTGGCGCACCACCGCCTCCTCTTCGGGGGTGTCCTGGCTGAACCGGTTGACCGCCACCACCACCGGCAGGCCCCAGCCCTGGATGTTCTCGAGGTGCTTGCGCAGGTTGTCCATGCCCCGGCCCACCGCCCCGGGGTCGGGCAGGGCGAGCCGGTCCTTGGCCACCCCGCCGTGCATCTTCAGGGCCCGGATGGTGGCCACCAGCACCACCGCGTCCGGGGCCAGCCCGGCCTGGCGGCACTTGATGTCCACGAACTTCTCGGCCCCCAGGTCGGCGCCGAAGCCGGCCTCGGTGACCACGTAGTCGGCCAGCCGCAGCGCCAGCTTGGTGGCGATGACGCTGTTGCAGCCGTGGGCGATGTTGGCGAAGGGGCCGCCGTGGACGATGGCCGGGCTGTGCTCCAGGGTCTGCACCAGGTTGGGCTTGAGGGCCTCCTTGAGCAGCACGGCCATGGCGCCGTGCACCTTCAACTGGGCGGCGGTGATCGGCTGCTTCGCGTAGCTGGTGGCCACCACCATCCGGCCCAGGCGCTGCTTCAGCTCCTGCAGGGATTCGGAAAGGCAGAACACCGCCATCACCTCGGAGGCCACGGTGATGTCGTAGCCGGTCTCCCGGGGGATGCCGTTGCCGCCCAGGCCGATGATGATCTCACGCAGGGCCCGGTCGTTCATGTCCACCACCCGCTTCCAGGTGATCCGCGCGGGGTCGATGCCCAGGGCGTTGCCGCTGGCCAGGTGGTTGTCGATGCAGGCCGCCAGCAGGTTGTGGGCCACCCCGATGGCGTGGAAGTCGCCGGTGAAGTGCAGGTTGATCTCCTCCATGGGCACCACCTGGGCGTAGCCGCCGCCGGCGGCGCCGCCCTTCATGCCGAAGCAGGGGCCCAGGGAGGGCTCCCGCACGCACAGGGCGGCCCGCTGGCCCAGGGCGTTGAGGGCGTCGGTGAGGCCGATGGTGGTGGTGGTCTTGCCCTCTCCCGCCGGGGTGGGGGTGATGGCGGTGACCAGGATCAGCTTGCCCTGCGGGCGGTGCTGGACCTCGCGCAGGTAGTCCAGGGAAACCTTGGCCTTGGTCTTGCCATAGGGATCGAAGAATTCCTCCGGAATGTTCAATTTGCTGGCGATCTGCGCGATGGGCAGCAGTGTGGCGGCGCGGGCGATGTCGATGTCGGCGGGAACGGTGTGGGGCATGGGGCGGCTTCCGGTTGGGCGGGGAAAATTAAAAATTGAGGATAACATCCTGCCCGGGCCCGGCAACGTGACTGGCCGCTCTGGGTTACGACTGTCCCATTGCGGATCGAATGCAGTCAAAATTCAATTCATCTGCTTTCCAGACCAGGATCGCTTCTGGACTGCGTTTGGCTGTGTTGCCTTCCGTGGAGTGCACGAAAATGCAATGGACAATTTCATCCGGCAAACCATGCATTGCGGCCACAATCGCGCCCGAAACCGGGTGCCGGAGCAGTTTGCCCTGTTCGGATTTCACGGACGGTGCGCCCTCGACCTTCTTCCACTCCAGGAATTTTCCAATATCGTGAAGAATGGCGCCAGCAATGACTGTGTCATGATCCAGCCTATAGTCCCCATGGCCCACATAGGACGCGTTATATTCCTCCAGCAACATCTTGGCCATTCTGGTGACGATCCTGGTGTGATGCAAACAGGAAACCGGGCACCCGGGGAAAGACTTGATGAACGGCATCCTGTCATAGTCGTCCAATTCCCAGCCGCTGATTTTTAGAACATATTCATGGCAATCGATCACGGCAGCCTTGATCTTTTCATCTTTTATCCAGTTGATTTCTGGAAACAGCTCGATCAGTCGTTCGCGCATGGTCCATCCTCCTTTTTCATTGTGGCTGCGGTTCGGCATCAAAAGGCCTGATGTCTTGTGCGACAAACAAGATAGCGCAAACAGAAATCAATATGCCCAGCCCGGCAACCAGCAGCGCCGCCTGGAAACTCCCGGTGAATTTATAAATGAATCCGGTTATGGTCGGTGCCAGGATTCCTGCGATGGAACTGACGGTATTGATGGCGCTGGCCACTGTCCCCCCCATTCCTTTCGGTGAAACCTCCGCCAGTATCGTCCACATGATCCCGGCCGAGGCCGATTCTCCGGCGATATTGATGGTAAGCAAAATGACGGCAAGCATTGGATCATTGATATATCCTACAGCTATAACTGATGCGGTTACAAGTTGTGCGCCAACAAGGACATATTTTCTTGATTTGGTAACGTTTACTCCCTTTTTAATGAGCCAATCGGAAAAGTGTCCCATGGCTGGTTGGGCGACAAAACCAATGATCCATGGAATGGATGCATAGAGTCCCATCTTGAGAATCGAAAAACCCCGTTCCATGATTAGATAACTTGGCAACCAGCTCACGAACACCACCCAGAGGTAGTCCATGAAGAACTTCGTAACCATTAAGCCAATAATGGTTCTATTGCCCAAGAGCTGCTTCCATGGAATAGGAGATTTTACTTTTGAGACGGTGTTTCCAATGGAATTCCGGGTGGGGTCATTAAAGAATAAATACCATGCCACGCACCACAGCAGACTGCAGATGCCTGTGATCACAAAGGCCATCCGCCAGTTCCAGGTGGTCATCAAGAAGCCCATGAGCAAAGGAACGGCGGCCATCCCGAGCTTGGTGCCGGACAGACACCAGGTTGTCGCCCTGGCCCGCTCCGCGGATTCGAAATTCTCACTGATCACTTTGGCGCTGAGCGGATTGGCCGCGGTTTCACCCGCTCCGACTCCCAGACGGACCCCGATAAACCCATAAAAACCATGTACCAAGCCGGTCGCCGCCGAGGCCACAGACCAGACCGCCGCTGCCCACCCGAACACGAGTTTGGCTCCGAATTTGTCAGAGAGCCGACCCACTGGAACCATCAAGAGAATGTAGCTGCCATAAAAGGCCGACAAGGCAATCCCCATCGTTCCGGGATCCATTCTCAAATCCTTAAGCATCCGCGGCGCCGCCACGCCCAAGGCGCCTCGGTCGACAGCATTGATGAACATCCCACATGCAAGCAGAAAGATGAGTCCAATTTTCTTGGCATTCACCGCGAAATCTCCTCAGACCGGTCAGTCTAGATGGTATTTGTCCGTTTTCGATGTTGGGCCGCTTGCGCGCTGATCCCGGGAACCACCCACCGGGACTAGCGCAGAGGCCCACCTCATGGACCGGTGCGGCACCTGCCGGACGGCCCATGGGAGGTTTGAGATTGTTCTGTCTAATAGAATTTTGTTTCTTCTGTTAGAACAATTTTGAGGCCGGAACCTTTCAAGTCAAGAACCTTTTGTTAAAACTCCAGGCTCCGGTACACCAGGTTCCCATCGTGAACGGTTGCCTGGGGAATGAGCGCCTCCGTGCAGACCAGCGGTTCCCCGAAGACATCCTGCATGGGCAATTCCATCGCCTTCCGCCTGAAGATGGCCACATCCGCCAGGGCGCCCGGCGCCAGGGTCCCCAGTACTCCCGGCATTCCCAGCAGGCGCGCCGGGGTCGAGGTGCAGGCCTCGACCACTTGGAACAGCGGTAGGCCCAGGTTGAGGTACTTGGTCATCACGAACGGCAGCCCGAACACCGTGTCCGCGAACAGACTGCTGTGCACCACGTCGGTGCTGATGACGTCCGGCCCGAAGCCGTCGGCGAGGGCCGCCCTGATGACCTGGAAGGCGTAATGGCCCCGGCCGTCGGCGGTATCGAAAAGCACCCCCCTGGCCCGCGCCGCCCGGATTCCCGGTCGCACCTTGCCGGACGCGTCGAGGATCGTATGGCCCTTGCCCTGGTACACGTGGGTATAAACGTCACCTGGACGGAGCAGGGCGGCCAGTTCGTCCACCCCGCTGGGCGGGTGGGTGGTGTGGACGACGACACCGCAGCCCAGCGCTTCGGCCATGCCCACCGTCGCTGCCAGGGGCGCCAATCCAAGGTCCCCGACGATCTCGCTGCTTTGGCGGATCTTCAAGCCCAGCAGATGCCGGGGGTACTTTTCCATGAGGCGCCGCGTTGCGGCCAGGTCATAGATCCGGGGATCCACGGGTTCCAGGGAACGGGTCAGGGTCGCCAGGCCGGCGGGCGATACATGCAGGTATGCGAAAATCCGGGTCTGGCTGGGGCGGATGGTCGTTTGCATGAAGCTCTCAAAGTTCGTGACCCCGGCACTGCCTTGATCCACCACGGTCGTGACGCCCTGGCACAGGCAGGAGGAATCCGGATGGATGCCGATGCTGGTTCCCGACGGGAAGACATGGGCATGGAAATCGATCAGTCCCGGCAGCACCAGGCAGCCTTCCGCATTCAGCACCTGGGCGGCTGTGCACGCTTCCCCCTCCGGCACCGCGACGACCCGGCCATCCCGTATGGCCACATCTCCCTTGCCGGAAACCCCCTGGGCGGGGTCCAGGATTTCACCGCCCCGGATCAGTACATCCACTTGCATAGCCATCCCGGCCTCCTCCTAATTCCTGGCGGTTGGAAAGCCGTAGAGCCTGGCCGGATTGTCGACCAGGATCCGGCGCCGCAACGCCTTGCCGGGCGCCCACTGGGCCAGCAGATCCATCAGGGCGGCATCGTCCGGTTTGGCGTCGAGGCTGACGGTGGGGTGCGGCCAGTCGCTGCCCCAGACCACTTGTCCCGGCGCGGCCTTGACGAAGGCTTTCGCAACCTCCGTACGGTCGGAGTAGCTCGGGGCGCCCACCTTGGACAGGATGTAGGGTCCCGACAGTTTCACCCAGGCCTTCTTCTGCTGCATGAGCTTGACGATGATGCCCATGGCCGGGTTCTTGACGTCCGTGACGTTGCCCAGGTGGTCGAACACCACGGCGCAGGGCATGCGGTTCCAGGTGTCCGCGTTCTTGACGATGTCCTCTTCGGCCGCGACGATCTCGATGTGCCAACCCCGTTTCGCGATGCGCTGCGCCAGCGGCAGCACCATGTCGATGCTGGTGGCGCCGCCGGGCATGTGGGTGTTGATGCGGATCCCCCGGACGCCGGCCGCGTCCATCTTCTCCAGCTCGGCATCGGTGACGCCGGGATTGACCACCGCGATGCCCCGCGCGGTTTCCAGCCCGAAGGCGCCCAGCGCCTTGAGCAGCCCGCTGTTGTCCACGCCATAGGTGGAGGGCTGGATGATCACCTGGCGGGTGGTGCCCAGACGACGCTGCAGAAGGCGGTAGTCCGCCACGGACGCGTCCGGCGGCCTGAGGGTCGTATTGGGATCAGGCGGGAAGCTCGCATCGTAGATGTGGTGATGACAATCCGTGGCGAGAGGCGGAACCTGGATCCTGGGTTTGGCCACCCCCGTGGACCAGGGTACGGCCTGCCCGGAGGGTGCGCCCGCCGCCCACGCCGGGGCGGATGGGATCATTCCCAAAGCCAGCAAGGCGATCCCGGCCCACCTCAGGCCGCAGTGCCGTGTGACGTCGCTAGTGTGCATGATCAACCTCCATGGATGAAAGGAAACGGGTTCCGGACGGGCCGGGAAGGGATAAGGAGCTAGAACACGTAGCGCGCGCCGGTGCCGAAGATCTGGTTGGAGGCCAAGGGGTAGCCGGCCGCCATGCCTTCGCGGTACTGGCCGCTCATGTATCCGGCATACACGTCGAAGGCCTTGGCGATATGGTAATCGAGGATGATCGATCCGAACCTGGCGTTGCCCGCCACGTCGGCAGGGTTGGCGGCCCCGGTGCCATTGGCGAAGTTGTTCTGCTTGATGTAGTAGCCGCCCAGGGCAATGTTGAGCTTGGGGGTCACGTCGCAGTTGGGGCCGATCCAGTAGATGTCCAGTTTCTTGGTCTGTTCGGCGCCGCCAAGAAGCAAGGCGTTGGTGACGGTCTTGCCCACCAGCTGGCCGTAGATGCTGGTCATGGTGGCGTCCTGGGCCGGGTTGCTGGGATCCTTGAACGCCTGGTGCTGCCAGCCACCCTTGATCCAAAGGTTGCCGATCTTGTACTTGGCCATCAGCAGGATGGCCCTGGTGTCGTAGAAGGTGACCTTGAGCTGGTCGGCGTTGGTGTAGGTGTTGGTGACGGTGCCGGTTCCGGACTGGACGTCGGTCATGTCGTTGGCCAGGACGGTATTGTCCTTGACGGCCATGTAGCCAAGCTGCACACCGAAGTTGCCGTTGTCGTAGCCGGCGATGAGGTTGTCGGCCGAGCGGGAGCTGGAAGCGCCGCTGACGCCGCCGAACTTGTGCATATAGCCGATGTTGAACCCCTGGCGTTTCAATGCGTACTTGATACTGCTGTCCAGGCGGGCGCTGTCAGTGGCGCCGCCGCCGCCGCTCCAGCTGGAGGAATAGCCGATGGGCGAGAACTGGGCTGCCCCGCCGGTGGGCTCGTAGTCGCTGATCAGGTCGGTGAAGAAAGTGGTGTTGCGGCCGGCGGTGAGGGTGCCCCCGGTGGGCGACGCCGCACCAAAGAAGGCGGAACGGCCGAAGAGCTGGCCGCTGACGCCGGAGTCGGCGCTGAATGAACCGTTGTTGTTCGAGGGCGTGCCCGTGACGTTCTGGGCGACGGAAAGGGCGCCGTTGCCCAGGGTGCCGCTGATGAGGTTAAAGCCCATCTCTAGCTGGAACAGGGCCTTCCAATTGCCGCCGATGGTGGTGTCGCCCTTGATTCCGACCCGGTCGGCGGACAGGCCGCCATTCATGATGCCGGTGACGGCCTTGGTGGCGGCCTTGGTGGGCCGGGGATCCCCCGTGGCGGCATACTCATCGGTGAAGGTGGCGTCGTGGGCCACGTGGGCGAGGGTGAGGTCCAGGACCCCGTAGGCCGTGATGCTGGATTCGCCGCTGGGGCTGGTGAGCTTCAGGGGGGGCGTCTGGGCCAGCATGGGGATGCCGGCCGAGAGGGCCAGGGCAAGCAGGGACAGCTTTTTCACTGTGGACTCCTGGGAACGGTTGGGGTTGTGGTTGGGTGTCAGGGGTGCTGGAGGGGTCTGGGCTTGAGGGTCATCGGCTTGATGTCGGGGATGACGATGAGGACGGTCAGGGCGGCGAGCACCAGCAGGAGCCCGCTGATGCCGAGCGCCAACTGGAAGCTGCCGGTCAGCTTGAAGATGAATCCGGTGATGGTGGGCGCGAGGATGCCCGCGAGGGCCCCCACCGTGTTCATGCTGCCGGTCACCGTGGCCGACATGCCCTCGGGCGCCACTTCCGTCGCCAGGGTGAACATCATTCCGCCGACGGTGGATACCGCGGCCACGTTCAGCGTCAGGATGGCGACGGCCACCATGGGATCATGCACGAAGCCGACGATCATGATGGTGGCTCCGCACAGTTGCGCGCCCACGAGCACCCCTTTCCTCGCCAAGGTCAGGCTGGTGCCTCGTTTGACCAGGAGATCCGACAGGTAGCCCGCCAGGGGCTGGACCAGAAATGCGGTGAGGAAGGGCAGGGATCCGTAGAAACCCATCTTCAGGATGGAGAAGCCTCTTTCCAGCACCAGGTACGAGGGCACCCAGGTCAGGAACATGTAGTAGAGGTAATCCCCGCAGAATTTCGCCAGGAAGATGCCCAGGGAGCAGCGGTTGGTCAGCAGTTGGAACCAGGGCGTCTTCGGCCGGGGCCTGGGGACGGCGGCCACCGCATGCGCCGGCGTGGCGCAAGGCTTTTCGTGGTACCAGAAGTACCACAGGATGCACCACAGCATGCTGCCCATGCCGGTGATGACGAAGGCGAAGCGCCAGGTGTAGTGGGCGATGAGGAAGCCCATGACGACGGGGGTCGCCGCATAGCCCAGCCGCGCTCCCGAGAGGTAGGTGCCGATGGCCGTGCCCCGGTCCTTGGACGGGATGTTGTCCACGGCGATCTTCGACGACACGGGAAACAGGGCTGCCTCGCCGGTGCCGACCCCCAGGCGCGCGGCGACCAGGCCCAACAGGCCGGTGGCGAGCCCCGTGCAGGCCGAGGCCAGGGACCAGATGGCCACGGCCCAGCCCAGCACGGGTTTGGCGCCGTACCTGTCCGCGATGCTGCCGGCGGGCAGGTTGAGCAGGGTGTAGGTCAGGAAGAACGCCGACAGGGCGAGACCCATGGTTCCCGCGTCGATCTTCAGGTCCTTCATGATCACCGGCGCCGCCACCCCCAGGCTGCTCCGGTCGAGCCCCATGATGAACATGCAGGTGAAAAGGATGAAAACCAATTTGATCTGATAGGGCTTGCTGTTCTGCTCCAATTCTGGACCTTCCTTTTCTGAGGAAATGCGGTTGGTTGACGTGGAACGACCATGGATCTGCAGCCTTGCGGCCTGGCCGGCAGTTCCCGACGGCCTTCCTTCCGAAAATGGACGTGGCTTCAGGCTGGCGGTGGTGCCTGGCGCTGGGCGCGGGTCATCCACAACACGCCGAAGGCGCCCCCCGCGGTCAGCAGCACCAGCGGCATCAAGCCGATGGCATAGCTGCCCGTGGACTGCTTGATGAAGCCGACCAGCGATATGGCGCCACCCCCGGCCAGGTTGGCGATGGCGTTGATTCCGGCCAGCCCGGCCGCGGCCGTTCTGGGCGACATCCACCCGGACGATAGCGCCCAGAAAGGCCCCTTGAAGGAGTAGGCGCCGACCAGGGCGCAGCTGAGCAGCATCACGGTGGGCGCCAGGTGGCCCGCGGCCAGCCTCAGGGAACCCAGGCCCACGGCCATCAGCAGCAGGGTCAGGGCGGTGTGCCAGCGCCGCTCGCGAGTGCGGTCCGAGTGGCGCCCCCACAGGATCATCATCACGCACGCGATGCCGTAGGGAACGGAATTGAGGAAGCCCGTCTGCAGGAGGCTGAGACCGAAACCCTTGAGGATCTGCGGCTGCCAGATGGACAGGGCGGTGCCGGTGGCCGAGGCTCCCGCACACACCACAGCCATTGTCAGGAAGTGTTTATTGCATAGCAGTTGCCATATGGACAGGTGGCCGATGGCGGCCTTGCCGCCACCGTCGGCGGCGATGCGCTGGATCAGCCAGCGGCGTTGTTCGCCGGTCAGCCACGTGGCATCTGCCGGCTTGTCGTTCATGACGAACAGGCACACGAAACCCAGCAGTGTGGCCGGTATGCCTTCGAACAGGAACAGAATCTGCCACCCTTTGAGGCCCAGAAGGCCGTGGAGCGCGAGCAGGGATGCGGAAAGCGGCGAACCCAGAAAGCTGGCCACCGGGATGGATACCATGAAGATCGCGATGAACCGCGCCCGATAGACCGAGGGCAGCCAGTAGGTCAGGAACAGGACCACGCCGGGGAAGAAGCCGGCCTCGGCTGCGCCCAGCAAAAAACGCATGGCATAGAAGGAATGCGGCCCGGCCACGAAGATCATGGTCGAGGAGATGAGGCCCCAGGTGATCATGATGCGGGCGATCCAGCGCCGCGCGCCGAACTTCTCGAGCATCAGGTTGCTGGGCACCTCGGCCAGGAAATACGAGACGAAGAACAGGCTGGCGCCGAACCCGAACACGGTGGGCGAAAGGCCGATATCCTTGTTCATCTGCAATGCGGCAAAACCGACGTTCACCCGGTCGAGCAGGGCGAAAAAGTAGCAAACCATCAAGAACGGCATCAATCGCCAGGTCACCCGGCGAATGGTGGTCTTTTCCATGCTTTCTTCAGGATCGGGAACTGCAGTCATGTCTGGCCTCGTCAGCGGATGGTTGGTGGGACGGGGCTATTTCCCCGCATCCGTCAGGACGGCCAGCGCATTCTGGGCCGCGCCGACGCCCATCTTGACGAAGGCATCCGCGGTCACGCCACCGATGTGCGGACTCAGCACGATCTGTTTCTCATGGTGGAACATGTGCGGCGCGGTCATGGGCTCCACGGCGAAGCTGTCCAGCCCCGCGCTGAAGACCTGGCCGGAGCGCACCGCATCCAGGAGCGCCCGTTCGTCGATCAATCCGCCGCGCGCCGTGTTGACGATGATCACGCCCCGCTTGCAGGAGGCCAGCACCTGCGCGTCGATCAGGTTGCGGGTCTCGGCCGTCAGGGGGCAGTGCAGGGAGATGGCATCGGCCTGGGCCCAGATGGCCGGCAGATCCGCAAGGGTGATGAAGCCCGGCAGGTTCTTTGCGTAGGGGTCGAACCCCAGCACGCGCATGCCCATGGTGTCGGCCATCCGCGCCAGGCGCAGGCCGATGGCGCCCAGGCCGATCAGGCCGATGGTGCGTCCTTCCAGCTCGACGCTCTTGTGGGTGGCCTTGTCCCAGAAGCCGGAGTGCATCCGGTCGTTCAAGGGCGCGATGGACTTGGCGCAGGCCAACAGCAGCGCCAGGGCGTGCTCGGCCACGGCCGCGGCATTGGCGCCGGCGGCGGCGACCACCTGGATGCCGCGGGCCCGGGCCGCTTCCTGGTCGATGGTGTCGGTGCCGCTGCCGTGCTTGGAGATCACTTTCAGGCCCGGCGCGGCATCCATGGCGGCCGCACCGATCTTGCTGTAGCGCACGATGATGGCCACGGGATTGTGCTGCCTGCACAGGGCGACGATGCCGTCCTCGGTGGGGGTCTTGCCGGCGAAGACGATCCGGTAGTCGGCCAGGATGGCCAGCGCCTGCGGCGCCAGATCGGCCCCTGTCACCAGGATGACCGGTTTCGCGCTCACAGGGTCTCTCCTTCCTTGATCACGCCCGCCGCCACCAGCGCGGCATTCAGCCAGGTGGGCGCGAGCGCCTTGCGCGCCTTGATCTCGGCGATGCGCTTGGTCTCGGCAGCCACCTTCTGGGCGGCCAGCGGCAACATCGCGGCGGCCTTTTCGCGCTCGATCACGGTCACGCCGTCACCGTCGCCCACCACCAGGTCGCCGGGGTGCACCGTGACGCCGCCGATGGAGATGGGGTGGTTCAGCCGGCCAGGGACGAACTTGGTCGGACCGTTGGGGTTGGTGCCCACGGAATACATGTTGAAGCCCATCTCGCAGATGCCTTCGGCATCCCGGGCCGCGCCATCCAGCACCACGGCGACCACCCCGATGGCCATGCACTGGTGCGACATGATCTCGCCCATCAGGGCGCTGGTCTGGTCACCTTTGCCGTCCACCAGGATCACGTCGCCGGGCTTGGCGATGGCCATGGCGGCATGGATCATCAGGTTGTCGCCGGGGCGCACCTCCACCGTCAGGGCCGGGCCGGCGAATTTCATGGTCCGGGCCAGCGGGGTGATGCGGCCGTGCAGGGCGCCGCGGCGGCCCGCCACGTCGGCCAGGATCGATGACGGGTACTGTGCCGCTTGCGCGACGATCTCGGGGCTGACCCGCTGGAAATCGCGGATGACCTCGGGCAGCTGGGTAGGTTGACTCATGGAGTGCACTCCTGTGAAAGGGCTGGGGTGGGGCCCGGCCATGGGGCCGGAACGATAGGGGAGGGGGAAAGACGCGGAAACCTGGCAGCAGGGGCCGAGGCTCCGTGTCAAAGGAGCGGGACTCGTGCCCGAGCTGCCAGGGAAACCCGCGTCATGGATGGGCGCGGCATCTGCCGGCTGCTCCACTTGGCGTGTTCGTGGCTGTTCTGTCTAATAGAATGTCGTTTCTTCCGATAGAACAATTCTGAATCCGAACCGTCCCATGTCAAGGGCCTTTTTTAAAAATCCTTGGGCCGGTTCTCAGCCTTGGAATCCGGGGCGACCCGCGCCGAAGGCGGATTCCGTTTGACGGAACATCGTTAATTTCCATATGATTATCGAACCTCTAGACCCCCTTGCCTGGCCAGTGCAGGCTCCTTTCCAAGGTTCGTCGGCGGGATGCCATCGCGTCCGCTTAAGATGGAGTCCATTCATGACCAGCCAGCCTCCGAACCTTCCGCAAGATGACGAGCCCGCAACCAGCGGTGTCGCCGTCCTGGATCGCGCCTTCGCGATCCTGGGCGCATTCCGGGCCGCGGATGATGCCCTTTCCCTGGCCGAGCTGTCGCGGCGCACCGGCCTCTACAAGAGCACCATCCTTCGCCTGCTCATCGCCCTGGAGTCCGGCGGGTTCATCCGCAGGCTCCAGGACGGGCGCTATTCCGTGGGGCCCGAACCGCTTCGGCTGGCCCAGATCTTCCAGTCCTCCTTCCACGTGCAGCACGTGATTCCGCCGATCCTGGCCGACCTCTGCACCCAGACTGGCGAGACCGCCAACTTCTACGTGCGCGACGGCGGCAAGCGTGTGGTGCTGCACCGGGTCGAGCCGGAGCGCTCGATCCGTTTCACCATCCGCGAAGGCGAGCGGCTGCCCCTGGAGTTCGGTTCTTCCGGCAAGGTCCTGCTGGCCTTCGGGCAACCGGAGCGCAAGGGGCTGGAGGACGTGCGGGCGCGCTTGTGGTGCATCTCCTTCGGAGAGCGGGACCCGGAGACCGCATCCCTGGCGGTGCCGGTGTTCGGGCCCGGGCAGGGCCTGCTGGGCGCCCTGGCGCTGTCGGGTCCCATCGAACGCTTCCGCGCGGGGGACATCCGCCGGTCCTGCCAGGCCATGCTGGAGGCCGGGGCCCGGGCCAGCACCGCCCTGGGCGGAGATGGCAGCGTGTTCTTCGCGAGCCTCGAACGGCTGGATTCCGACATCCGAAGCGCCCTCAAGACCTCCAGGGAGGACAAGCCATGAACAGCAGCGCCATGACCGGCAACAGCCAGGTGGATCTCTGGCGCCATCGGCTGGGCGTGCCCCTGGCGCTCATCATCACCCTGGTGGTGTGGTTCCTGCCGCTGCCGTCCGGGCTCAGCCAGGTGGGGCTCAGGTGCCTGGCGCTGTTCTCGGGCATCTTCGTGCTCTACCTCACCGAGGCGGTGCCGTTGGCCATCTCCAGCCTGGCGGTGGTGCCTCTGGCGGTGCTGATGAAGGTGGCCACGCCCAAGGACGCGCTGCAGGGCTTCGGCTCCACCTCGGCCTACCTGCTGGTGAGCGCCTTCATCCTGGCCACCGCCATGGTGAAGTCGCGGCTGGCCGAGCGGCTCACCTACCACATCCTGCGGCTGGTGGGCTCCAGCGCGCTGCGGGTGAGCATCGGCATCACCCTGGCGAACATCGCGCTGGCCTTCCTGGTGCCTTCGTCCACCGCCCGCACCGCCATCCTGCTGCCGGTCTGCATCGGCCTGATCACCACCTTCAACGTGGGCCCCCGCTCCAACCTGGCCAAGGGCCTGCTGCTGACCCTCACCTTCACCAACGCCACCATCGGCGCCGGCATCCTCACCGCCACCCTGCCCAACCCGGTCACGGCCGAATTCATCACCCGGGCCGGGGGCCCGGTGATCAGCTACACCAAGTGGCTGCTGTGGGGCTTCCCGCCCTCCCTGGTCATGACCATCATCACCTGGTGGCTGTGCCGGGTCATGTTCAAGCCCGAAGTGGAGGCCATTCCCGGCGGCAGCACCTACGTGCGCAACGCCCTGGACAAGCTGGGGCCCATGTCGGGCAACGAGAAGCGGGCGCTGTTCGTGTTCCTGGTGGTGACCGCCATGTGGGTGTCGGGCGACTGGACCAGGATCGACGTCACCGTCTCCGCCCTGGCCGGATGCTGCCTGCTGTTCCTCCCCAAGCTGGGCTTCCTCACCTGGGACGACGCGGTCAAGGGCGTCTCCTGGCAGGTGGTGTTCGTGGCCGGCGGCGGCATCTCCCTGGGCGAGATGATGATGAAGACCGGGGCCGGCAAGTGGCTGGCGGTCACCCTCCTCACCAAGATGGGCGCCGAGGGCATGACCACCGTGGCCGTGCTGCTGGTGATCATGTTCGTCATCCAGTACATGCACTTCTTCTTCGTGGGCACCACGGCCATGGCCACCGCGGTGCTGCCGGTGGTGATCGGCATGGCCCAGCACCTGAACGTGAACCCGGCGCTGTTCGCGCTGCCGGCCGGGATGATCGTCGGCGGCTACCCGCTGCTGATGTTCTACAACACGCTGCCCAACATCCTGGTCTACGCCACCGGCGAACTGGAGGTGAAGGACTTCCCCAAGGTGGGGTTCATCATCTGCGCCATCGCGGTGATCGTCTACGGGATCTGCGCCCTGAGCTACTGGAAGTGGACCGGCCTGCTCTAGCTGGCTTTCGGGAGATGTCATGAATCAGGAACGGCAACTGCCCCTGGCCGGGGTGCGGGTGATCGAGTTCGTGCATATGGTGATGGGGCCCACCTGCGGCCTGGTGCTGGCCGACCTGGGCGCCGAGGTGATCAAGGTGGAGCCGCTGCCGGAGGGCGACAACACCCGCCGGCTGGCCGGCTCCGGCGCCGGCTACTGGGCCACCTACAACCGCAACAAGCGCAGCGTGGCGGTGGACCTGAAGGCTCCGGAAGGGATGGCCTTCGTGAAGCAGCTGATCGGCTCGGCGGACGTGGTGACCGAGAACTTCCGGCCGGGCGCCATGGACAAGCTGGGCCTGGGCTACGAGGCGGTCCAGGCGCTCAACGGCAAGGTGATCTACTGCTCCATGAAGGGCTTCCTGCCCGGCCCGTACGAGCACCGGCCGGCCCTGGACGAAGTGGTGCAGATGATGACCGGGCTGTCCTACATGACCGGCCCGGTGGGTCAGCCGCTGCGCGCGGGGGCTTCGGTGAACGACGTGATGGGCGGGGTGTTCGGCGCGGTGGGGATCCTGGCGGCCCTGCTGGAGCGCAACGCCACCGGCAAGGGCCAGCTGGTGCAGTCCGGGCTCTACGAGAACTCGGTGTTCCTGGTGGCCCAGCACATGATGCAATACCTGGTGACCGGCCGGCCGGCCGCGCCCATGCCCAGCCGGGTTTCCGCCTGGGCGGTCTACGATGTGTTCGAATCGGCCGACGGCGAGAAGGTCTTCATCGGGGTGGTGAGCGATTCCCAGTGGCAGCCGTTCTGCCGGGCCTTCGGCCTGGACGCCCTGGCCGCCGATGCCAGCCTGGCCCGCAACAACCAGCGGGTGGCCGCGCGGGATCGCTTCATGCCCCAGCTGAGGGCCCTGTTCAAGACCCTGCCCAAGCAGGAGATCATGGACCGCTGCGAACGGGCCGGGCTGCCCTTCGCCCCCCTGGTGCGGCCCGAGGACCTGTTCGACGACCCCCACCTGAACCAGTCCGGCGGGTTCGCTGAAGTGACCCTGCCCGGCGGGCTCAAGGGCAAGGTGCCCATGCTACCGTTCGAGATGGACGGCCGCCGGTTCGGCACGCGGCTGGACCTGCCCGAGGTGGGCGACAGTACCGAAGCGCTTTTGGCCGAGTTAGGCTATGATCCCGCCCGGATCGCAGGCCTGCGGTCCAAGGGCATTATTCAAGGAGTGAATCATGATTGATCGCCAGAACCAGGCCCGCGCGGGCCGGGGAATGCTCAGGGGTGTCGCCCTGTTCGGGGCCCTTGCCATGGCCGGCCAGCTGGTACCGGCCCCCCTGGCCGCCGCTGCCGCTCCCGCTCCCGCGCCGCGCCCACTGGCTGACCGGATGGCCGCCTACGCCGCCGGCCTGCGCTATGCCGACCTGGATCCGGCCACGGTGGAAACCGCCAAGGTCCAGATCATCGACGCGCTGGGCTGCGCCATCGCGGCCTTCCACGAAGGCCCCGTGGCCACCACCCGGACCCTGGCGGTCCCGGGCGGGGCGTCCACCATCCTTGGCACCGCCCAGCGCACCGCCCCGGACCTGGCCGGCTTCATCAACGGCATCGCGCTGCGCTACTACGACATGAACGACGTCTATGTGGGCAAGCGCTCCGGCGAGGCCGGCCACCCCAGCGACAACATTGCGCCCTGCCTGGCGGTGGCCGAGGCCGAGCGGGCCAGCGGGAAGGACCTGATCACCGCCGTGGTGCTGGCCTACGAGATCGATTGCCAGATGCTGGACACTGCGGACCTGAACACGCACGGCTGGGACCATCCGGTGTGCAGCCTGCCGGCGGTGGCGCTGGCGACCGGCAAGCTCATGCGGCTCAGCCCGGACCGGCTGACCCAGGCGGTGAACCTGTCGCTCAACGACCACATTCCGATGCTGCAGACCCGGATGCAGGTGATGTCCGACTGGAAGGGCATCGCCGACGCCGAGGCCGGCCGCAACGGGGTGTTCGCGGCGCGCCTGGCGCGGGCCGGGATCACCGGCCCGGCGCCGATCTTCGAAGGCACGGCGGGCTTCTTCAAGCAGGTCTCCAGCCTGCCGGGAATCGATCCCGAGCGCTTCGGCCGGCCCGGGGTGCCGTTCCGCATCACCTTCTGCGGCATGAAGGCCTACCCGGCGCAGATCTATTCCATGACCGCCATCCCGGCCGGCATCGCCGTGGCGCACGAGGCGGGTTCCCTGGACCGGATCAAGAGCCTGGAGATCGCCACCACCAGGCGCGGCCTGCTCACCGCGGGCCTGGACCCGGAGAAATGGCTCCCGGAGACCAAGGAGACCGCGGACCACAGCCTGCCCTACATCACCGCCCGGGCCATGCTCGACGGCGAGATCAGCAACGACAGCTACCTGCCGGAAAAGCTGCGCGAGCCGCGGGTGCGGGCCCTCATGCAGAAGATCACCGTGAAGGAGGATCCGGCGCTCACCGCGCTCATGCCCAAGGCGGTGCCCAACCGGATCACCGCGGTGCTGACCGACGGCCGGGTGATCACCCGCCAGGTGAACGATCTGCCCGGCTTCGTCGGCCGCCCCATGGGGCGGGCCGATGTGGAGCGGAAGTTCCGCGGCAACGTCGGCAAGTCCTGGTCGGAAGCGCAGACCCGGGCGGCGCTGGACGCCCTGTGGCAGCTGGAACGCCAGGACGACCTGGCCGGGCTGCTGGGCAAGTTCGCGATCGCCAAGTGAACCGCGCTCACTCCCGGCCCTTGCCGGAAGAGAGCACGGTCTTGAGGATGGCGTAGAGGGCGGCGGCGGCCGGCGAGAGCGTCTCGCTGCGCCGCCGCACCAGGCCGATGGAGCGGTGCACCACCGGATTCACCAGCGGCACCTCCACCAGATCCCCGGCCACCGTGGTGGCCCGCATGGTGGCCGGGAGGATGGCGGCGCCCACCCCTGCGCTGGCCAGGGCCACCGCGGTGGGGGTGGTTTCCACCACGAACCGGCCCCGGGTCTCCAGCCCGGCCTTGGCCAGCTGCGCCTCCAGGATGTGCCGGTTGCCGCTGGTGCCGCCGAGGGTGATCAGGTCCACGTCGTGCAGGTCCGACCAGTTGATCTCGCTGGCCTGGGCCAGGGGGTGCGACCGGTTGCACAGGAGCACGAAGGGATCCCGGGTGAGCAGCTCGTCCACCAGGTCGTTTTGGGCCTCCTGCTGGATGTGGATGCCGAAATCCGCTTGGCCCTGGCGCACCGCCTCGGTCACCAGGGCCCCGCTGCGCTCCAGCATCTGGACCCGGTTGTGCGGGTGCGCCTCGGCGTAGATCCGGAGCGCCATGGGCAGCTGGCGGAAGGCCACCGACTGCAGGGTGGCCACGGTGACATCGCCCAGGGCGAACCGGGAGGTGGTGCGCAGCCGGTCCAGCCAGTAGGTGAGGTCGTCCACCAGGCGCCGGGCCAGGGGCAGGAACTCCCGGCCCACCGAGGTGAGGGTGGTGGACCGGGTGGTGCGGTCCAGCAGCTTCACCCCGACGAACGCCTCCAGCCGCTGGATCCGCCGGGACAGTCCGGTCTGGGTGATGAACAATTTTTCCGCCGCCCGGTTGAAACTGCCCAGCTCGGCGATCTGGACAAAAGCCTGGATTCCATCGATCGGGAGATTCATGACATTCTTTCATCGATTATTGCGATTATTTCATTTTACGCAGCACCCCACTTGGGCAACCATTCAATTTATCCAGTGTCTCAAGCAGCCGGGCCGGGACATCCGGCTCACAGAAAGCACCCAAATGCACGATCGGGGAACAAGAGAATGAACACGCGCGTCGCTTCCGAGCCACCCGTGGCGGATCTACCCGTCACTTCTCCCGCCGATTCCTTCTGTTGGCGGTTGATGGAACGGCGGGTGGGGATCATACCGCTCCCGGTGTACCTGCTCCTGCTGGTCCTGATCGGGGTGTTCTCCTACCGGGGCAAGATCTCCGGCGAATGCACCACCATGATCGCCGTCCTGGTGGCGGGCGGGTTCACCTGCGCCGAGATCGGCAAGCGCATCCCGCTGCTGAACAAGGTGGGCGGCTCCTCGCTGGTCACCATCTTCCTGCCCTCGTTCCTGGTGGCGCACCAGCTGCTGCCGGCCACCATCATCCAGCAGGTGACCGTCTTCACCAAGTCCACCAACTTCATCTACCTGTTCATCACCGCGGTGGTGGTGGGCTCGATCCTCAGCATGGACCGGCGGGTGCTGATCCAGGGCTTCATCAAGATCTTCATTCCGCTGGTGGCGGGCTCGGTGGTGGGGCTGCTGGTGGGCGGCCTGGTGGGCATGGCCTGCGGGATCGGCTTCCGCCACGCCATCCTCTACGTGGTGGTGCCGGTCATGGCCGGCGGGGTGGGCGAAGGCACCATTCCCCTGTCGGTGGGCTACGCCGAGGCGCTGGGGGTGGACAAGGGCCTGATGCTGGGGCACATCCTGCCCCTGGTGTTCTTCGGCAACCTGGTGGCCATCGTATGCTGCGGCGCGCTCAACACCCTCGGCCGGCGCCGGCCGCACCTCACCGGCAACGGCCAGCTGCAGGCCGGCGACACCCGGAGCGGCGAGCCGCAGCTCCAGACCCACGCCGACACCACCCGGATCGACATCGCCACCGTGGCCGCCGGCGGCATCACCGGGGCCGCGATCTACGTGTTCGGCACCCTCATCCAGTCCCTGGTGGGCCTGCCGGCCCCGGTGGCCATGCTGTTCCTGGTGGTGCTGGTGAAGCTGCTCAAGGTGGTGCCGCCCCGGCTGGAAGAAGGCTCCCGGGTGGTGTTCCGCTTCTTCGTGGTGGCCGTCACCTATCCGCTGCTGTTCTCCACCGCCATCGCCATGACCCCCTGGCATGAGCTGGTGAGCGCGTTCCATCCGGCCAACCTGGTCACCATCGTCGCCACCGTGGTGGCGCTGATCAGCACCGGATACTATGTGGGCGGGTGGCTCAAGATGTATCCCATCGACGTGGCCATCGTCAACGCCTGCCACAGCGGCCTGGGCGGCACCGGCGACGTCATGATCCTCACGGCCGCCGAGCGGATGGAGCTGATGCCCTTCGCCCAGACGGCCACCCGCATCGGCGGCGCCATCACGGTGACGCTGGCGATCATCGCCATGGTTCATTTCAGGGTGCTCTAGCCCATCGTCAGTCAAGGAGATCCATCCCATGCTCATGCGCAGTAAATTGTTCGTACCGGGCTCCCGCCCGGAGCTGTTTCCCAAGGCGACCGCCTCCGCGGCCGACTGCCTGTCCTTCGACCTGGAGGACGCGGTGGCCAAGGACCGCAAGGTGGAGGCCCGCGGCCTGCTGGCGGCCTTCCTGCGCGACCTCCCGGCCGGGCTGGGCAAGGTCGTGGTGGTGCGGGTGAACGCCGTCGGCACGCCCTATTTCCAGGCGGACATGGAGGCCGTGGCCGGTCCCCGGCTGGACATGATCAACTTGCCGATGGTGGAGGAGCCCGGCACCGTGCTGGAGGCCGCCGCCCTGCTGGACCGGCTGGACCCGGCCGGCCGGATCCGCCTGCTGGTGAACATCGAGACCCCCAAGAGCCTGCGCAACGCGGCGGCCCTGGCCGGCGCCCACCCGCGGGTGGCCGGGCTGCAGATCGGCTACGCCGACCTGCTGGAGCCCTGCGGCGTGGACCGTTCCGACCAGGCCGCGCTGGCCTACATCCGCATGGCGGTGCGGTTGGCCGCGGCAGAGTCCGGAGTGGCGGCCTATGACGGCGCCTACGCGGTGGTGAAGAACCCGGACGCCTACCGGGCCGAATGCGAGGCGGCCAAGCGCCACGGCTTCGCCGGCAAGAGCTGTATCCACCCCACCCAGATCGCCATCGCCAACCAGGCCTTCATGCCCAAGCCGGCGGAGATCGAGCACGCGCGCCGCGTGGTGGCCGCCGCCGCCGAGGCCCAGGCCAAGGGGGTGGGCGCCTTCCTGGTGGATGGCCAGATGATCGACGAGCCGTTCCTGGCGAGTGCGCGGGCCATCGTGGCCCTGGTAGGGGAGGCCTGACATGAGCGGACTGCATGCAAGCGACTACCAGCCGGGGCACAAGGGCCCCATGGACGGAGTGCGGGTGCTGGACCTGTCCCGCCTGTTCGCCGGCAACGTGCTCACCCAGATGCTCGGCGACTACGGCGCCGAGGTGATCAAGGTAGAGGCGCCCGAAGGCGACACCCTGCGCGCCTGGAAGACCGCGGGGGTGGCCACCCACTGGAAGATATACGCCCGCAACAAGAAGAGCCTCTGCCTGACCCTGCGCGACCCCCGCGCCATTGACATCATCCGCAAGCTGGTGCCTTCGGCCAAGCTGTTCATCGAGAGCTTCCGGCCGGGGGTGCTGGAGAAGATGGGGCTGGCGCCGGAAGAGCTGCTGAAGCTCAACCCCGGGCTGGTGATCATGCGCATTTCCGGCTGGGGCCAGGACGGCCCCTACTCCCAGCGGCCGGGCTTCGGCACCATCATCGAAGGCATGTCCGGGTTCGCCGCCATCAACGGTTTCGCCGACCGGGAACCGGTGCTGCCGCCCATGTACCTGGCCGACGGCGTGGCCGGGCTGTACGGCGCCTCCGCGGCGATGATCGCGCTGCGCGAGGTGGAGGTGAACGGCGGCCACGGCCAGGTGGTGGATCTGCCGCTGCTGGACCCGCTGTTCTCCATCCTCGGCCCGCTGGCGGCCAACTACCGGCTCACCGGCAAGGTCAAGCCGCGCACCGGCAGCCGCTCCACCAACTCGGCGCCGCGCAACGCCTACGTATGCAAGGACGGCGCCTTCGTGAGCCTGTCCGGCTCCACCCAGAAGATGGCGGAACGGCTGTTCCGCTCCATCGGCCGGCCCGAGCTGGTGGAAGACCCGCGCTTCCGCACCAACGCCGACCGCCTGAAGAACGTGGCGGAGCTGGACGCCATCATCGCCAGCTTCATCGCCCAGCGCACCCAGGCGGAGAACGTGGCCTTCTTCGAAAAGGCCGAAGTGACCATCGGCCCCATCTACGACACGCCGCACCTCATGGAGGATCCGCACGTGATCGCCCGGGAGCTGATCGCCGACTACCCCGACCGCGACCTGAACCCGTTCCCCATGCACCACGTGGTGCCCAGGCTGCTGGCCACCCCGGGTTCGGTGCGCACCCCGGCCCCGGATCTGGGCCAACACAACCGTGAACTGCTGGCCGAGCTGGGCGTCACCGGGGAGGCCTACGCCGCCCTGGCTGAAGCCCACGTGGTCTGCGGCTGACCCCCCCCTTTCCAGAGAAGGTGATCATGGACAGCGAATCACGCCCGCAAGCCTCCGGCAGGGTGCCCCATTCCTCCGGCAGCAACCCGCCGGCGGCCAAGGCTCCGGCCAACGCCTGCGACGCCCACTTCCACATCCTCGACCCCCGGTTCCCGCATCGCGCTCCGGGCTGCCCGCCGGGCATGACCCTGGACGACTACCTGCTGCACCAGCGCCGCATCGGCACCACGCGCGCGGTGGTGGTGCAGTCCAAGCGCGACCGCACGGACCACGAGTGCCTGCTGGACGCCCTTGGCCGGTTCGGCGCCAACGGGCGCGGCATCGGCGTGGTGCTGCCCGACGTCAGCGACGCCGAACTGAAGCGGCTGGACGCGGGCGGGGTGCGCGGCCTGCGCTTCAGCGTATGGAACCCGGTGGACACCGTCACCACGGTGGACATGATCGAGCCCTTGGCCAGGCGCATCGCCGGGCTCGGCTGGCACGCGCAGATCCACATGTCCGGCGACCAGATCGCCGAATCCGCCGCGCTGCTGCGCCGGCTGCCGTGCCCCATCGTGTTCGACCACATGGGCCGGCTGCCCCCGGACCAGGGCCCCGACCATCCCGCCTTCCGGGTCATCGCCGGGCTGCTGGACCAGGGCCGGGCCTGGGTGAAGCTGGCCGGCGCCTACCTGAACATCCGCCAGGGGCCGCCGGCCTACGCGGACGCCACCCGCATCGCCCGCGCCTTCGTGCGGGCGGCGCCGGAACGGCTGGTGTGGGGCAGCGACTGGCCGCACCTCACCGAACCGCACAAACCGGACGACGCCCTGCTGTTCGACCTGCTCACCCAATGGGCCGGCGACGAATCGACCCGCCAGCGCATCCTGGTCCAGAATCCCGCGCAGCTCTACGGCTTTGAATGAATAATCCCAAGTGGACCCGAACCCATGACCAACGACCCAATCTTGAAAGGTGGTGACATGAAATCCAGGATATGGAAACTCGCGGTGTGCATCGTGGTGCCCATCGGCATCCTGATGCTGCCGGTGCCCCAGGGGCTCACCCCGGTGGCCTGGCAACTGGTGGCCCTGTATATCGCGGCCATTCTCGGACTGCTGCTGCGGCCCATGCCGGAACCGGCCGTGCTGCTGGCGGTCATCGGCGTCGCCAGCCTCTGCTTCAGGAACCTGCCCACGATGCTGGCCGGCTACACCAGCCCCACGGTCTGGCTGGTGTTCTGCGCCTTCATGATCGGCACCGCCATCGTCCAGACCGGCCTGGGCCGGCGCTTCGCCTACGTGCTCATCGGCCGCATGGGCAAGGGCACCCTGGGCCTGGGCTACGTCACCGCGTTCACCGACCTGGTGCTGAGTCCGGTGACCCCGTCCAACACCGCCCGGTCCGGGGGCATCATCTTCCCCATCGTGCGCAGCCTGGCCGACAGCCTCGGCTCCAGGCCCGGGGCCACCAGCCGCCGGGTGGGCGCCTACCTGACCGTGCTGCTCTACCAGATCAGCCTCACCACCGGCTACATCTTCATCACCGGCATCGCCCCCAACTTCCTCAGCGCCAAGTTCGGCCAGCAGATCCTGAAGATCGACATCACCTGGCTGCTCTGGTTCAAGGCGGCGGTGGTGCCCGGGATGATCTGCCTCATGATCGTGCCGCTGCTGGTCTACTGGATGTACCCGCCCGAGCTGAAGAGCTTCGACAGCCGTGAGCTGTCCAAGAAGGGGCTGGCCGATCTGGGGCCGTTCTCCCGGCGCGAAAAGGTGCTTTCCGTCCTGTTCGTCCTGGCCATCCTGGGCTGGGCCACCGGCGGCATCACCAAGATCGACGCCACCGCCGTCGCCATCGCCTTCGTGGGCGCATGCCTGGTGCTGGGGGTCATCACCTGGGACGACCTGGCGGTGACCAAGGGCGCCTGGTCCACCCTCATCTGGTATGGCGGCGTGGTGGGCCTGGCCGACGGCCTGGCCAAGGCCAAGTTCTTCGAATGGATGGCCAAGGTGCTTTCCAGCAGCTTCAATTTCAACGGCCTCAACCCGATCCTCACCCTGGCCATCCTGGTGCTGATCAGCCTGCTGGTGCGCTACCTGTTCGCCTCCATGGCCACCTTCGTCACCACCATGGTGCCGGTCCTGCTGACCCTGGCCCTGGTGGCCCACGTGCCGGTCTACCCGGCGTTCTTCCTCATCGCCTTCGCGGCCTGCTATGGCTGCGTGCTGACCCACTACGGCGGGGCGGTGGGTCCGGTGCTGTTCGGCGAGGGCTACGTGGACCAGGCCACCTGGTGGAAGATCGGCGCGGTGTTCACCCTGGTCAGCTTCGTGATCCACATGACCATCGGCCTGTTCTACTGGAAGCTGATCGGGCTCTGGTAGCGGAGATGCCATGAACCCCACCAGCAACTACCTGCCCATCCGCCCGGACTGGCTGGCCCGCTGCACGGAGCCGGCGCTGGAACCGGACCTGCCCATCATCGACGCCCACCATCATTTCTTCGATCGGCCCGGCGTCACCTACCTGGACCGGGAATACCGGGCGGATGCCGCCGCCTCCGGGCACAACATCCGCGCCACGGTCTACATGCAGGCGCTCACCCACTACCGGAGCCAGGGACCGGATGCCATGAAGCCGGTGGGCGAGACCGAATTCGTCGGGGCCATGGCGGAGGCCGGCAAGCACAGCATTCCCCGGCTCGCCCAGGGCATCGTCGGCTACGCCGACCTGCGCCTGGGGGCAGGGGTGCGCCCGGTGCTGGAAGCCCACCTGGAGGCCGGTCAGGGCCGGCTCAAGGGCATCCGCCACCTCACCTCCTGGGATGCCGATGCCACCTTGGCCAACCCCCTGTCGGCGGTGCCCCGGGGGCTGCTGATGGACCCGGCCTACCGGGAGGGCTTCAAGCAGCTGGCGCCGCTCGGACTTTCCTACGACGCCTGGATGTTTTTCCCGCAACTGCAGGAATTGGTCGACCTGGCCCGGTGCTTCCCGGAAACGCGGATCTGCCTGGACCACTGCGGCGGGGTGGTGCGCATCGGTGTCTACGCCGGCCGCCAGGACGAGGTGTTCGCCGCCTGGTCCAAGTCGGTCCGGGAGCTGGCCAGGCTGCCCAACGTGTTCGTCAAGGTGGGCGGGCTGGGCATGCGGGTCAACGGTTTCCAGTTCGAGCAGGGGACGGAGCCGCCCTCGTCCCGGCAGCTGGTGGAGGCCTGGAAGCCCTGGATGGAGACCTGCATCGAGGCGTTCGGGCCGGAAAGGGCGATGTTCGAAAGCAATTTCCCGGTGGACAAGGGCTCCTACGCCTATTCCGCCTGCTGGAACGGGTTCAAGCGGTTGACAGCCTCCATGGGGGTTGCCGAGCGGAAATCTTTGTTCTTTGGAACGGCGAACCATTTTTACCGACTTGACGCTTCGTGACGAAAGCCCGTTTCTGCTGAAGGCGAAAACGGATCAAGCCTAAAATCAAAACCGTCTTGCACAAACCGAATCGATATGGACAACAGGCATGGAGGACAGGAACCATGAGTGAAATCGACCAAGAGGGCATTACCAGCGGCACCAGGCCGGGAACGATCGGGCCCGGGCGCAGGGATCTCGTCTTCGGCATGGCCGGTTCCGGCGGGGACGGCATCGTATCCGCCGGAGACTCCCTGCTGCAGGCGGCCGCCGCGGAGGGCTACCACGGGATCATGACCAAGAGCTTCGGCTCGCAGATCCGCGGCGGCGAGTCCTCCTGCCGGGTGCGCATCAGCACCCACCCGCTGCTGAATCCCGGCGGAAGCCTGGACGTGGCGGTGGCCCTGAACTGGGACGACTTCCTCAAGTTCGGCGCCGAGCTGCCGGTGAGCGGCAACACCGTGGTGATCTACGAGGCCGGCACCAACATCCCGGAGAACCAGATCCCGCTGGTGGGGGTGACCCCGCTGCAGGTGGTGGCGGTGCCCATCGCCGCCATGGCCAAGGCCACCGCCGGCACCGAGCGGGCCAAGAACACCGTGGTGCTCGGGCTCATCGCCGGCTGGTTCGGCATCGGCGCCGTGGCCGTGATGAAGGGCATCCGCAAGAAGCTGGCCAAGAAGGGCGAGGAGCTGGTGGAAGCCAATCAGCACGCCTTCGACGCCGGCCGCACCTTCGCCATCGAGCATCCGCTCAAGGTCAGCATGGCCATCGCCCCTTCCGCCGGCAAAGGCATGGTGAAGCTCATCACCGACGGCAACGAGATGTGCGCCGCCGGGGCGATCTTCGCCGGCTGCCAGTTCTTCGGCGGCTACCCCATCACCCCTTCCACCGAGATCATGCAGTTCTTCACCGACCACGTCTGGAAGTACGGCGGCGCCGTGCTCCAGGCCGAGGATGAGATCGCCGGCATCGGCGCCGCGGTGGGCGCATCCTTCGCCGGCAAGAAGGCCATGTCCGCCACCAGCGGCCCCGGGTTCTCCCTCAAGTGCGAGATGATGGGCCTGGCCAGCATCGCCGAGCTGCCCCTGGTGATCATGGACGTGCAGCGGGGCGGCCCTTCCACCGGCCTGCCCACCAAGACCGAGCAGTCCGACCTGTTCGCCGCGGTGTTCTCCGCCCACGGCGACGTGATCCGCCCGGTGCTGGCGCCCACCTCGGTGGCCGACACCTTCCGCACCACCATCGAGGCCTTCAACATCGCCGAGTACTACCAGTCGCCGGTGATCATCCTCTCCGACCAGGAGATCGCCTCCCGCAAGGAGACCCTGGATCCCATCGACGTGAGCCAGTTCAAGATCATCAACCGGCTGGTGCCCACCGGCACCGAGCTGCGCGACTACAAGCGCTTCAAACATACCGAGAACCACATCAGCCCCATCAGCTATCCGGGGCTGCTGGGCGGCACCTACCTGGCTTCCGGGATCGAGCACGTGGAGAACGGGGCCCCCACCAACAGCGGTTCGGTGCACCAGCGCATGAACGAAAAGCGCACCAGGAAGTTCGACCCGCTGAAGAAGCGCAAGGACCTGTTCGAGGTCATCGGCAATGCCGACGCGCCCCTCGCCATCGTGGCCTGGGGTTCGGTGGCCGGCGTGTGCCGGGAAGCCCTGGCCATGGCCAAGGAAGAAGGCATCAACGTCAAGCTGCTGGTGCCCTACCTGCTTTACCCGGTGGCGGAAGGAACCTACCTGGACTTCTTCGCCTCCGTACAGAAGGGCCTCATCATCGAGCAGTCCCATCTGGCCCAGTTCCATAAGCTGCTGCGCATGCACCTTGACCTGCCCAAGGGCGTCAGGTCCCTTGCCCGCAGCGGGGCCAATCCGTTCCTGCCCGGCGAAATCGTCGTGGCCCTCCACCACCTCCTCTCGGAGCTGCAGCGCAGCCACGAGGGCAACCTTCAGCCACAGGAGTGACGTCGACCATGAGCGCGAGCACGATCGAATACCAACCCAAGGACTACAAGAGCAACCTCAAACCCATCTGGTGCCCCGGATGCGGCGACTATTCCGTGGTGCAGGCCATCTACCGCGCCCTGGCGGCCATCGGCCGCCCGCCCCATGAGATCGCCTTCGTTTCCGGCATCGGCTGCTCCAGCCGCATCCCCGGCTACACCACCGCGTACGGCTTCAACAGCGTGCACGGCCGGGCGCTGCCCATCGCCCAGGGCATCAAGCTGGCCAACCCCGACCTGCTGGTGCTGGCCGCCGGCGGCGACGGCGACGGCTTCTCCATCGGCGGCGGGCACATCGCCCACATGATCCGGCGCAACATGGACATCGCCTACATCGTGATGGACAACCAGATCTACGGTTTGACCAAGGGCCAGCTTTCGCCGACCTCGCACAAGGGCTGCATCACCAGCACCTCCCACTACGGAAGCCTGGAGGAGCCGGTGAACCCGCTGCTCTACGTGCTGGCCTACGGCGCCGGTTTCGTGGCCCAGGCCGCGCCCACCGACATCGCCGGCATGGCCGCCACCATCGAGGAGGCCATCCGCTACCCGGGCTTCGCCTTCGTGAACATCCAGTCGCCCTGCGTCACCTACGGCGAGGCGGAGAACCAGGTCAAGGAGCTCAAGGCGGTCAGCGAGAACCTGGAAGCCATGGGCCACAACCCCGCGGACCGCCTGGCGGCCATGGACCTGGCCCAGCACTACGGCAAGAAGCTCTATCTGGGCGTGTTCTACCGCAACCCCGAGCCGCCGCCCACCTACGGCGACCTGGTCAAGGAGCGGCAGGAGCTGCTTTCCAAGGACGCCTTGCCCAAAGAGCGTATCCTGGATCTCTTCATCAAGAAGTGAACCGGAGGCCCCATGTCTGTCCGTGGCATCGACTTCACCACCTTGTCCCTGATGGACGCCCTCGATCTGGCCATCCTGATCGAGGCTGAGGCCCAGGAGCGCTACGAGGAATTCGCGGCGCAGATGGAGCAGCACCGGACCCCCGAGGCGGCCGGCTTCTTCCGGCACATGGCCGGGAACGAGGCCAAGCATGGCCGGGAGCTGACCGCCAGGCGGGTCCAGCGGTTCCAGGATGCGCCCCGGGTGGTCACCCCGGCCATGCTGTTCGACGTGGAGGCCCCGGACTACGACGCCGCGCGCGCCTTCATGAGCACGCGCCGGGCCATGGAGGCCGCGCTGGCATCCGAGCTCAAGGCCCGCCGGTTCTTCCAGGCGGCCCTGCCCACGCTGAAGGATCCCGACGTGCGCGCCCTGTTCCAGGAGCTGCGCGACGAGGAGATCGAGCACCAGGTGCTGGTGCAGGCGGAGCTGGACAAGCTGCCGCCGGACAGCGGGATCCCGGACGAGGAGTTCGTGGACCCGCCCGCGCCGCAGTAGGCGGGTCCGAAGGGGGGTGGAAACCATGGATGAAGTTTTCAGCCTGTCCAACCTGGAATGGAAGCCGGTGCGTCCCGAGATCACCACCGGGGTGTTCGGCAAGACCCTGCGGGAGGGCGACCTGAAGGCCGTGCTCACCCGGGTGGTGCCGGGCGGCAAGTTCCGCATGCACACCGACCCGTACGGCCACCTGTTCTATTTCTTCGGCGGCGAGGGGTTGGTGTGGGTGGCCGGGGAGAGGAGCCAGGCCCGGGCGGGAGTGGTGGCCCGGATCGAAGCCGGGGTGCAGCACGCCTACGAGAACACCGGCCAGGAGGATCTGCTGCTGGTCTCCCTCAACATCCCCCAGGGGATCGGATGAAGGGAGGGTGGGGCACTCCGCCCGCCGGATGTTCGCCGGCGAGGAAGTGAAGGATGCGCTGTTCGGGCCTTGAGTCCGTGAGGTTCCGGCTGTTTGGCCTTTCATGAACGGGTGGTCTGGCGAATCAGGGCGTCCAGTCCAGTCAGCACCTGCTCCGAATACGATTGGATTTTTACGAACAGAGCCTCGGCTTCGGCTTTCCGACCCGCTTGGTAAAGGTCCAGCAGGGTCTTCCCGGCGGCATGCAGTTCGGCGTGGGGAGTCTCGATCGTCCTGAATTCCGCGTGCTGGGCGAAGTGCCCACCCTCGGCCTTGTCGTAGTACCAGCGGCCGAACCGGCATCCTTTGTGATCGGTAAGGTTGGCGGAGGTGAGCGTGATTTCGCCGCGCATGGCTGCTTCGATCCTGTTCCTCCAGGCCACGTGGTCGGATTTGGCCACCAACAGCATCGGCGGCACGCCCGGGGGTAAGAGGATCAAATCGTTCAGGATGGTCGAGGTTTCCCGGCCAAACTCCTGAATGGCGCCGAGGCTCCGTTCCGTCTCCTCGACTGTCGCGGCCAGTTCGTGGCTCGCTGCGGCGTTGGCCGTGGCCATGTCCCGAACCTGAACGGCCGAAGACGCGATGCCGCCCTGGCGCCCGAGGAGGGATTCGACAGAGTTTCCCGCCGAGGCCAGAAGTTCCAAGGTAATCCCAAGTTCCTTGCGGGCAGTGGTCATCTGCTGGTGGGTGGATCCCACGGTCCTGCGCCCCGCCTCGATCCCCTGCCTGCTCTCCTGAATCAGATTCGCCGCCTCCTTGGCTGCGGCCCCGCTGCGCTCGGCCAATTTGCGCACTTCCTCCGCCACCACCGCGAATCCCTTGCCATACTGACCGGCCTTGGCGGCTTCGATGGCAGCGTTGAGGGAGAGCAGGTTCGTCTGCTGGGCGACCTCTGTCATGACCCCCAGGACGCCCTCGATGCGCTGGGAGATCTTGCCCACCACCTCCATGGCCTCGTTGCTCTGTTCGCCGGCCTGCAGCCCATCCTGGAGACCTCCCTGGAGTCTCTCGCTGGCGCTTCGCACTTCCTGCAGAACTCTTCCCACATTCATTGCCAGTTCACGGGATTCTTTGATCAGCTTGGCGACGGCTTCCGAGGCATTTTCCAATTCGGTGGACACACGCGCCACTTCATTCGCTGCCCGGTCCGTCTCCTGGTTTGAACCCGAGATGGACTTGATCCGGTCCTGAAGCCGCTCATCGTGAATTTTCAGGATGAGAAATTTGGTCTGTATGTCGTTCAGCAGGCCATTGAGTGCCCCAGCCAGGGAGGAATCCCCCGTCAACTTGGCCCGGCGAGTGAGGTCGAGCCGACGTTGAGCGTCCTTCAGGCTCTGGAGGAACAGGATCGAGGGCACGCTTCGTTCGGAGGCGCGGAGGAGCAGTAGCATCCCGCAGGCCAGGAGACAGCAGACCAAGGCTGCCCAGGCCAGCCAGGGAGCCTTGCCAAGAATGAGCAACAGGATCGCCAGGATGACTAAACTCGCGGCCACGGGAATTTGGTAAGCCTTGATCATTGGGCCTCCAGAACTGCAGAAATTCCACCAAGGGACTGGCCGGCCCGCGAAATTGATACCACCCATAATGTTAGGGTCGGTTAATTGGGGGCACCCTCGGAGGTCAAATGACTTCCAGGGCTTGGTAATGATGGTAGCGTAATTGCCATCCCGTCGGAGGATAAGGCAACGCTGGGAAGCGACCCGGGCACCGCCCTTCGGGTGATGGCAGCGGGCCCAGCATCTCGGGGCCTCCTAATTAGCACACACCCTCTAAGCCAGACTCCGGCTACATGGATTCAGCGGAGGGGGGCCGGAAATCCCGCAACTGCAGAAGCAGGGCCTGCATGGCCGAGGCCACCGCATCCGCCACGGACCGCCCGGGATGCAGCCTGGCCCTGCCCTTGGAACGCACCTGGAACAGGCCCAGCAGCTTGGAGGTCTGCACGTCGACCAGGCGGACCCGCAGGGAAAGCACGGTGCCAAACAGCCCCACCGTAAGATCGCCCCGCGCCTCCACGAACGCTTCGATACCGGCCAGCTTGCCCAGTTGCCTGGCTTCCTGGGGCGCCACCAGCCCGCCGTTCTGGAACCCTAGCTCCGACAGGATCAGGCCCAGCATGGCCGGGTCGGAACGCTCCACGATGCCGTAGCCGCCCTCCTGGAACAACACCTCCTGCAGCCGCTCATGGATCAGGGCGCAGGCGTTCCTGGCCTCGGTCCGGTTGTCGGAGAAAAGGCTCACCGGCAGCACCGACACCTGCAGTCGGCGGGCGGCCCCGGGATCCTGGACGGGCGCCGCCGCCAGGCCCAGGCAGAGAAAGAGCAGGAGCAGGCACCTGGCTCGGAACGCGCGGGGATGGGACATGGATGGGAAAATCCTCCCGGATGGCACCGGGTGTTCGAAATGCGGATGATCTTGAGCTATTGAATTAACAATTAATCAGTAAACCTCAAACCAGCAATATCGTTCCTATCCCCAGGGGCGGCAAGGGGAAATTCAACTAGCCGGGTTGCCATCCCTTCGGGCCGATCGAGCCAGGAGGGGCCCCGGCCGGGCGCGCCAATCCGCCCTACCGGCCGGAGCGGCCGAACCGTTCCACCATCCGGGACCACTGCAGGGCCACCAGCTCCAGGGTTCCCCAGACCAGCGCGGCGCCCATGGCCGCGCCGAACAAGTATGTGGGTCGTGCCGTCGCGTTGCGCATGTCTGCCCCCGGGTATGCCCGACCAATGGTGATGATTTATCCTCCTTAAACTAGGGCCCCGGTGTTACCGGACCATGCCCGGGTGTGACGATCCGGTAACGTTGGTTGGCCTTTTTCCCGGGAGCCTTTGCCCGTCCCATAATCAGGGGCATGAAACTCCTGCGGCACCTGGACGAACTGGCGGACATCCTTGAAATCGGCGGAAGCCACTTCCAGACCCGCACCCTCGGCGAGGTGGCGTGCCAGGGCCAGCGCCTGCCGCTCCAGGTGGTGACCCTGGGCAACCCCGATCCGCGGGTTCCCGCGGTGGGCTTTTTCGGCGGCTTCCACGGCCTGGAGCTGATCGGCGCGGAAGTGGTGCTGGCCTACCTGCACAACCTGGCCACCCGGCTGCGCTGGGACGCCACCCTGCATCGCCAGCTGGAGCTGGTGCGGCTGGTGTTCATGCCGCTGGTGAATCCCGGCGGCATGCTGCGCGGCACCCGGGCCAACCCCAACGGCGTCGACCTCATGCGCAACGGGCCGGTGGATTCCACGGAGCGGGTGCCCTGGCTGGTGGGCGGCCAGCGGCTGAGCCCGCACCTGCCCTGGTTCCGCGGGCTGCCGGGCCGGCCCATGGAACCGGAGAACCAGGCGGTCTGCGAGGTGGTGGCCAGCGAGTTCCTCACCCGGCAGTTCAGCCTCACCGTGGACTGCCACTCGGGCTTCGGGGTGAACGACCGGATCTGGTTCCCCTACGCCCACACCCGGATTCCCATCGAGCACCTGGCGGAGATGCACGCGCTCAAGGACCTGCTCCAGGAAACCCTGTGCAACTACAGCTACATCTTCGAGCCGCAAAGCAGCCAGTACCTGGCCAACGGCGACCTCTGGGACCACCTCTACCAGCGTTCCCGGCAGAATCCGGAGCGGATCTTCCTGCCCATGACCCTGGAGCTGGGCTCCTGGGCCTGGGTGAAAAAGAATCCCCGGCAGTTCTTCAGCCTGCTGGGCATCTTCAACCCCCTGATCGAGCACCGGCAGCAGCGGGTCCTGCGCCGGCACCTGCCCCTGCTGGACTTCATCGTCCGGGCCGCCTGCAGTTGCCTGGCCTGGCTGCCCGCGGAAGGCGAACGGGAACGGCACCGGGAACGGGCCCTGCGCACCTGGTACCCCGACCTGTTGGCCGAGGCGCGGCCGTGACCACCTGGCTTCTGCTGCGCGGCCTCACCCGGGAAACGCGCCACTGGGGCCCCTTTCCCCAGCAGCTGCTGGCGGCCCTGCCCGGCGCCCGGGTGTGCGCGCTGGAGCTGCCGGGCAACGGCGAGCTCAACGCCATGGCCAGCCCGGTCAGCGTGCCGGCCATGGCCGCGTTCTGCCGGGAGGAGGCGCTGCGGCTGGGGCTGCGGCCCCCCTACCTCCTGCTGGCCATGTCCATGGGGGCCATGGTGGCCACCGCCTGGGCCCAGGCCCATCCCGGGGAGATCGCCGGGTGTGTGCTGATCAGCACCAGCTTCGGCCGCTTCAGCCCGGCGTACCACCGGCTGCGCCCCCGGGCCTGGCCGGAGCTGCTGAGGCTGCTGCTGGAGCGCGGCGCGGAGGCCCGGGAAAGACGCATCCTCGGCCTCACCAGCGGCCTGGTCCAGGCCCACCTCCAGCTGCCGGCGCAATGGGCCGCCTACCGCCGGTCCCGCCCGGTGAGCCTGGGCAACGCCGCGCGGCAGCTGCTGGCCGCCGCCCGCTACCGGGCGCCGC
>JARLGP010000266.1 GCA_031292735.1 Holophaga sp. | reverse complement strand
GAGCTGGGCGCCGACCAGCGCCTGGCGCGCCGGGCCGGGCTGTTCCACGACATCGGCAAGGCCATCGACCGGGAAGTAGAGGGCACCCACATCGAGATCGGCATGGAGCTGCTCAAGCGGTTCGGCGAGAAGGACAATGTCATCCATGCCATGAGCTGCCACCACGGCGACTTCGAGCCCAAGACGGTGGAGGCCATGCTCATCACCGCCGCCGATGCCCTGTCGGCCGCCCGGCCTGGCGCCCGGCGGGAGATGCTGGAGACCTACGTCAAGCGTCTGGAAGCCCTGGAAGCCATCGCCAACAGCTACAAGGGCGTGCAGAAGAGCTTCGCCATGCAGGCGGGCCGGGAGATCCGGATCATGGTGGACGCCGGGCAGGTGAACGACGACCAGGCCTTCTGGATCGCCAAGGATGTCACCAAGCGCATCGAAGGGGAGATGCAGTACCCCGGGCAGATCAAGGTGACGGTCATGCGCGAGACCCGGGCCGTGGAATACGCCCGGTAGGGAGGGACCGGTTCCGCTCCGTCAGGCCATGGCCCGCATCAGGATGAACACCCCGCCGTTCCAGAGCCCGTGCACCAGGATCGCGGTGGTGAGGTTGCCGGTGCGCAGGAAGGCCAGGCCCAGCACGATGCCCAGGGTGGCCAGGGTGGGCAGCCCCAGGGGCTGCATGTGCATGACCCCGAAGCTGATCCCGGTGACGACCAGGGCCGCCAGGCGCCCGCGGCGCGCGCCCAGGGTGAAGCCCAGCCGTTCGCCCAGCCAGGGCAGCAGGAACCCGCGGAACATCAGCTCTTCAAAACAAGGCGCCAGCACGGCCACGGTGAAGAACAGCAGGCCCACGGCCCAGAGGCCCCGCAGGTGGGCCAGGAGCTCCAGCAGCTCCCGCTGGGGCGATTCGCCGGCCGGCATCAGCGGGCTGAGCACCAGGGCCACGGCCATCACGGCGGCGAAGGCCAGGGTGAAAAAGCCCAGGCCGGTGACCAGGGCGGTCCCGAACCGGTCCGGCGCCACCCGCCGCCACAGGGTGGGCAGGTCCACCCCTTCGGCCCGCAGCAGGTAGGCGGTGCCCACCAGCGCGTGGCAGGCATAGACCAGGGGGATGAAGACCGGCCTCAGGAAGGGCAGGGGCCGGGCCACCAGCGCCACGGCGGGTCCGGCCACCATGAGGGTCAGGAACCAGCCCAGGATGACGATGAGCAGGGCCCGGCCGGACATGCCGTAGTGCGGCAGGGGGCAGGGGGGCACCGGGTGCAGGGCCAGGTACAGCGCGAACCCGAGGCCCGCCAGGGCGGCCAGGATTCCGGCCGAGCTGAGCGCGCCGAACGCCACCATGCGGGTGGTGGCCCAGGTCTGGGCCTGGGCTTCCAGCGGGGCGGGGTCGGCCCCGGCCCGGGTCCGCAGCCGGGCCGCCAGGATCCGCGCCGCGTAGCCGTCGCCCAGGGCCTTCTGCACCGCCTGGAAGGCCGGGCCCGAGGGCGGGGCGCCGGTGCCCCGGTAGCACCAGGTCCAGGCCTGGCGGAAGGCCTCCCCGGTGGCGCCGGGGGCCGCCTGGATCTGCCGGGAGCCGGCGTCCAGGTCGCCGGTTTCGGCGGCATGGACCGCCAGCAGCGCCTGGTCCCAGCCGGAGCGCTGGCCCGAGGCCAGCGGGGCCACCGCGGTCCCCGGCAGGTTCAGGCCGCGGAGAGGGGCCATGGCGCTGGCTTTGGCCGCGCCCAGGACCACGTCCTGGATCCGGGCCTCCAGGGACACCTGGTCCTCGGGCGGGCGCGGCCCGCGCCTCCGCAAGGCCTGGCTCCCGACCAGCACCAGGATCCCCAGCAGCAGGATCGTTATGAAGGGATCAGCCCAGCTGCGATCAGGGTTCCAGGGCTGGGTGGGATTCTGCGCCATAGTTCAGGATGATACATTGTTAGAGCCAGTCTCGGTTGCCGGGATGGGCTTTCCCGGGAGCCTCCCTTATGGTCTTCGTCCAGCCCATCGATGTGCGGTTTGCCGATCTGGATGCCCTGGGCCACGTGAACCACGCCACCTTCCTGACCTACCTGGAGCACGCCCGGGGCAAGTGGTGGCGGCCCCGGCTCGGGGCGCGGCCGTTCCAGGAGGAGGGCTTCGTCATGGCCCGGGTGGAGGTGGACTACCGGAACCCCATCCTGCTGGGCGACCAGGTGCGGGTGGAGATGCATTGCGACCACATCGGCACCAGCTCCTTCACCCTGGCCTGCCAGGTGATCCGGGAGGACGGGCTGGTCATGGCCGACGCGCGCACGATCCAGGTCATGCTGGATTTCACCACCATGCGGCCCCGGGCCCTGGGGCCCGAGACCCGGGCCTGGCTGGAGACCCAGCGATGAAACTGGGGACGGCGGTCTGGAACGAAGGCGGGTCCGGGCACGTGGCCCTGGTGGCGGAGCTGCCTTCCGACCCGGGCCGGGTGGTGGACCTCAACCGCCTGGAGCACCTGCGCCTGGCCAAACTGGGCGAGGGCTGGGCCGAGCGCATGGCCGACGCCACGGTTCCGGGCGGTCTGCGCCAGCTCCTGGAGGGGGGCCCCCGGGCCATCCACCGGGCCCGGAAGGTGCTGGCCTACGCGGAAAAGTGGCACAAGCGGGGCACCCTGCCCGAAACCATGGCGCCCTGGGCCGATTCCGTGCGGATGCTGGCCTGCCTGCCCAATCCCCTGGCCGTGCGCCGCTGGGACGGAAGCTCCCTGGATCCGCTGGCGGTGCAGGGGCCGACCGCCACCCTGGCCAGCCTGCCGGCGCCCACCCTGGCCCTGGTGGGCCTGTACGGCGAGCCGCCCGCGGGCTGCTGCCTGGCCCTGGAGCATGCCGACGGCGTGGTGCTGGGCGCCTGGCTGGAACTGGACCTGGATTGGGAAGGCGCCCTGGAGCTGGATCTGGGCGGCGAACACCGGAGCATGCCCCTGGACGCCTGGCGGGGCCTGGTGCTTCCGGCGCTGCGGCCCGCCGAGGTGCTGCTGGCGCCTCCGCCCCACCTGCGGCTGGGGCCGGGAGCCCCGGGGATGGCGATCCGGCTGGTCTCGGCCTTCGAGACCCTGAGCCTGCGCCTGGCCGAGGACGAGGTGCACGCCACGGTGCAGTAGGTCCAGTGCAGTGCGGGTCAGCCCAGGGCCAGCATCCGCTCCACCGGGCCCAGGGCCCGCAGCCGCACCGCTTCATCCAGCTCGATCTCCGGGCTCAGGTCGCGCAGGGCCAGGTAGAGCTTCTCCAGGGTGTTGAGCTTCATGTATGGGCAGAGCGAGCAGTTGCAGCCGCTGTCCACGGGAATGGGGATCAGTTCCGCCTCCGGCCGCAGCTTGTGCATCTGATGGATGACGCCGGCTTCGGTGCCGATGATGAAGGCCTTGGCCGGGCTCTTGCCCACATAGTGCAGCAGGCCGGCGGTGGAGCCCACGTAATCGGCCATCTGGCTCACGCTGGCGTCGCATTCGGGATGGACGATCAGCAGGGCGTCCGGGTGGGCCGCCTTGAGCTGGGCCACCCGCCGGGCGGTGAACTGCTCGTGGACGATGCAGAAGCCCGGCCAGAGCACCATGTCGCGTCCGGTCTGGGCCATCACCCAGCGGCCCAGGTGGCGGTCCGGGGCGAACACGATCTTGCGGTCGGTGGGGATGCTGCGCACCACCCGCTCGGCGTTGGAGCTGGTGCAGATGATGTCCGACAGCGCCTTCACCCCGGCGGAGCAGTTGATGTAGCTCACCACCACGTGATCGGGGTAGTCCTTGAGCCAGGCGCCGAACGCGTCGGCCGGGCAGCGGTCGGCCAGGCTGCAGCCGGCGTCCAGGTCCGGCAGGATCACCCGCTTGGCCGGATTGAGGATCTTGGCGGTCTCGGCCATGAAGTGGACGCCGCAGAAGGCGATCACCTTGGCGTCGGTGCTGGCCGCCGCCTGGCTCAGCTGCAGGCTGTCGCCCACGAAGTCGGCCAGGTCCTGGAGCTCGGGATCCTGGTAGTAGTGGGCCAGGATCACCGCCTTCCGCTCGATGCGCAGGCGGTTGATCTCCGCCACCAGATCCAGGGAGGCGTCGACGGTTTCGAGGGGGGGGGCGGGGGCAGCCAGCGCGTTCATACCGACATTCTACCGCCCTCCTTCCCGGGCCGGGCCGAGGGCGGCGGTCCTGGCCATAAATTACAGCCATTTTCCAAGCCACATCCATCTCCCAGTGGTAAAAAGGATTGAAACCAATGCCGGTCCCCGTACCATGGGACCCGATCCCTCAAGGTTCAATCCATCCCATCCGGAGGCGCCATGTCCAATGTGCAGACAGTGAAGGGTTCAGAAATCCACAGGCTGGACCAGATGAAGATCAGCCGCTTTTTCGGATGCAACACCTTCAACGAACGCACCATGCGGGAACGCCTGCCCCGGGAGGTGTTCAAGGCGTTCCGGCAGTGCCTCAAGCGGGGCGAGCCGCTGTCTCCGGACATCGCCCACGGCGTGGCCGCGGCCATGAAGGAGTGGGCGCTGGAGCACGGCGCTACCCACTTCACCCACTGGTTCCTGCCCATGACCGGCGCCACCGCCGAGAAGCACGACGCCTTCATCTCCTGGGACGAGCCCGGGGTGGTCATCGAGAAATTCTCCGGCGGGCAGCTGATCCAGGGCGAGCCCGACGCCAGCTCGTTCCCGTCCGGCGGCCTGCGGGCCACCTTCGAGGCCCGCGGCTACACCATCTGGGACGCCACCAGCCCGGCCTTCCTCATGGAGGGCCCGCTGGGCATCACCCTCTGCATCCCCACCGCCTTCGTGGGCTACCACGGCGACGCCCTGGACAACAAGGTGCCCCTGCTGCGCTCCATGGAGGTGGTGAGCCGGGCCGCGGTGGAGGCCCTCAGCCACTTCGACAGCCACGTCAGCTCGGTGGTGGCCCAGTGCGGCCCCGAGCAGGAGTACTTCCTGGTGGACCTGGACCTGGCCCGCCAGCGGCCGGACCTGCTGTTCGCCAACCGGACCCTGCAGGGCGCCCGTCCGCCCAAGGGGCAGGAGCTGGAGGACCACTACTTCGGCAGCATCAAGGAGCGGGTGCTGGGCTTCATGCAGGAAGTGGAACTGGAGCTGTTCAAGCTCGGCATCCCGGCCAAGACCCGGCACAACGAAGTGGCCCCCAACCAGTTCGAGCTGGCGCCCATCTTCGAGCCGGCCAACATCGCCTCCGACCACAACCAGCTGATGATGGAGGTCATGAAGGCGGTGGGCGAACGCCGCGGCCTGGCGGTGCTGCTGCACGAGAAGCCGTTCGCCGGGGTCAACGGATCCGGCAAGCACGTGAACTGGAGCATGGCCACCGACGAAGGCCACAACCTTCTGGAACCGGGCCACACCCCGGAGGAGAACCTGCAGTTCCTCTACTTCCTGGGCGCGACCCTGAAGGCCATCCACCGCCATGGCGGCCTGTTCCGCGCCGCCATCGCCTTCGCCGGCAACGATCACCGGCTCGGCGCCAACGAAGCTCCGCCGGCCATCATGTCCGCCTTCCTGGGCTCCCAGCTCACCCTCATCCTCGAGGCCATCGAGCGCGGGGACGTGGCCGACGCCAGCGAGAAGCAGATCCTGAACCTGGGCCTGGGCAGCCTGCCGGCCCTGGAGAAGGACGCCACCGACCGCAACCGCACCAGCCCCTTCGCCTTCACCGGCAACAAGTTCGAGTTCCGGGCGGTGGGCTCCTCCCAGGCCATCGCCTTCCCGCTCACCGTCATCAACGCCACCGTGGCCGAGGCCCTGGACGAGATGAACGCCCGGATGGAGATCGAGATCAAGGCGGGCCACTCCACCCGCGCCGCGGCCATGACGGTGATCCGCGAAGCCATCGTCGAGACCCGGGACATCCGCTTCGAGGGCAACAACTACGCCCCCGCCTGGCGGCAGGAGGCGGAAAAGCGCGGACTGCCCCACGCCAAGGACACCATGGCCGCCCTGCACGTGTGGGACGCCCCGGCCAGCCGGCAGGTGCTCACCCGCAAGGGGATCCTGGCGCCTGAAGAGCTGGAGGCGCGCATCCACATCCGCCACGAGCAGTACCAGAAGGTTGTCGGCATCGAGGCCCAGGTGCTTCGCGAGATGGCCGAGACCATGCTGCTGCCGGCCATCCTGGAGGATCTGGGCAGCCGCGCCGACACCATCCTCAAGCTCACCGGCGCGGGCATCACCGTGCCGGCCAGCCTGAAGGAGGCGCTGGAAACCCAGGCCCGCCTGGCCGGCATCGCCCAGGAGCGGCTCACGGCCCTCAAGACCGCCATGACCGCCGCGGAGCACGTGCCCGAGGACGCCGAGGTCAAGCGCACCGAAGCCTACGGCACCGGAGTGCGCGAAGCCCAGGAACTGCTGCGCGATGTGCTCGACCAGCTGGAGAAGGACTGCGCCGCGGACCGCTGGCCGATCCCCGTCTACCGGGACCTGCTGGCCCCGCTGGTCTAGGACCCGCCCGGGCCGGGCACCGGCAGCCGACGGAGCAGATTCCGCAACGGCTGCCGGCTCCCGGGGGCGTGAAGTCCTGGAGGGCCGGCCAGCGGCCGGTAGAATGGAGTCATGTCCACGCTTCCAGATCTCACCATGCACCTGCCGCCGCCCATCCTGGCCTCCGCCTCCCCGCGGAGGCGCCAGTGGATGGAGGCGTTGCAGATCCCCTTCGAGGTCTGGGCGCCGGAGGTGGACGAGACGCCCCTGCCCTCCGAAGCGCCCGGGCCGATGGTGGCCCGCCTGGCCCGGGCCAAGGCCGACGCCGTGGCCCAGGCCAACCCGGGCCGCTGGATCATCGCCGCCGACACCACCGTGGCCGTGGACCAGCATGTCCTGGGCAAGCCGGTGGATGCGGCCGACGCCGCGCGCATGCTGATGATGATCCAGGGCCGCAGCCACCAGGTGCACACCGGGCTTTGCCTGCGCCGGGACGACCAGGTGCATGCCCTGGTGGATACCGCCGAGGTCTTCCTCCGGCCGGTGACCCCTGCCCAGGCCCGCTGGTACGCGGGCACCGGGGAGCCCATGGACAAGGCCGGCGCCTACGCGGCCCAGGGCATCGCCGCCCTGTTCATCGAGCGGATCGAAGGCAGCTTCGCCACCGTCATGGGCTTTCCGGTGGAACAGTTCGGTGAACTGGTGAGCCGGCTGGGACTGCTGGGATCCTGGCTGGGGATGCCCTGAGGCCGTCCGGATCCGGTAACCTGATCGAACGGAAATAACAGTCCCAAAAAGCCATCAGCCGCATCGGATCCAGGCCAACGCGGCCCAGGCCAGGATGATGAGGTAGATGACCAGCAGGGCGGTCGGCGTCCTGCCGGAACGGGAACGGCTGCCGGTCCCCGCGCCAGGGAGGTTTCCATCGGAACTGGTTTTCTGATTCATGACCCTCTCCGGGGCTGGATGACTAGGCACGAAAAGACAGGAGGGTTATCGGGTGCGTCGGGTTATGTTTTTCAACACACAGGTAAATTGATTTATCGATTTTGTGCAATTCCAGGCATCGGGCGTGTTAAGTTTTATTGAAAATTGAGAGCTGCGGGCATTAGACTGTTTTTTCCCTGATCGAAACGTTCGTGGAGATTATGCATGCATCCGTATGATCGAGCCGCCCGCTTTCTGCTTCCCGTGGGAGCCTTGGCGGTGTTGGGCACCATGCTGATCGTGGGCTGGTTCGTCCAGCCGGACCGCTTCGCCAGGGGCTATGCACCCGACCAGCCCATCCCGTTCTCCCACCGCCTGCACGCCGGCACGATGCAGATCCCCTGCCTCTACTGCCATTCCGGTGCGACCCAGTCCCGCATCGCGGGGGTTCCGGCGGCGGAAACGTGCATGAACTGCCATCGGGTGACCAAGGTCGACAGCCCGGCGATCCGCCAGCTCACCGCCCTGTACCAGGCCGGCAAGCCCGTGCCATGGCAACGGATCCATCACCTTCCCGATCATGTGTTCTTCGACCACCGGCCGCACGTGAACGCGGGCATCGCTTGCCAGACCTGTCACGGCGAGGTCCAGACCATGGACGTGGTCTCCCAGCGCATGTCCATGCGGATGGGCAACTGCCTGGGCTGCCATCGGGATCCCCACGCGGCGCTGCCCGCCGGTTCACCCATCCAGAAGGGCGCCGAGCAATGTGGGGTATGCCACCGGTAGCAATGCATTGGAGAGGCCAACCAGCATGACTGAACGAACATCCGAAGCATCGACGACGGGCGTGAGCCGGGGCGGGTTCCTGGGCAGTCTGGTCCTTCTGGCCGGCGCCCTGGGGCTGGGCTTCCTGGACCTGGGGCCGATCCTGAAACGGAGCGCCGGCGGCTCCGCGCCTCCTCCGCGTCCCGCGGGACGCCCCTCAATCACCCCCCCCCATGGATCGGTGAAGCGCCGTGTCTGACCACGCTCGAATCCCCCCGGAATCCTCCGCCGAAGCCGATGGCCTCCGCCCCTGGCGGTCCATGGCCGAACGGGAAACGTCGCCCGAACGCCTGGAGGCCACCCGGCCCGAGTTCGCCCCCGGCGCCGATCTGCCCCCTTCGGGGCTCACCCGCCGGCGCTTCCTGGAACTGGTGGGCGCCACCACGGCCATGGCCACGGCCACCGCCTGCTCCCACAGCACCCGCGGGACGATCGTCCCCTACACCAGACGCCCGCCGGAAGTGGTGCCGGGCGTGGCCAACTACTACGCCTCCACCTTCCAGGAGGGGGCCCGGGCGTACAGCGTGCTGGTCAAGACCCGGGAAGGCCGGCCCATCCACATCACCGGCAACGACGAGCACCCGGTCCTGAAGGGCAAGACCTCGCCCAGGGCCGTGGCCGACGTGCTGCGGCTGTACGATCCCGACCGGCTCCGGGGGCCCCGCATGGACGGCCGGGAGGTGCCCTGGGCCCAGGCCGAGCAGCGGATCGTCAAGGACCTGGCGGCGGCCAAGGCTTCGGGCGCCCAGGTGCTGCTGGTCACCGGCGCGCTGGAATCGCCCACCCGCAAGGCCCTGGTGGGCGAATTGGCCAAGGCCCTGCCCGGGCTCAGGCACCTGGCCTGGGAGCCGGCCTCCGGTGCCGCCCTGGAAGCCGCCAAGGCCTCCTACGGCATGCCGCTGGCCCTGGTGCCGCGGCTGCACAAGGCCAGGGTGATCGTTTCCTTAGGCGCCGATTTCCTGAACGGCGACGACCCGGCGGCCATCCGCGCCTTCACCGATCAGCGGCGGCCCCAGAGCCCCGACGCCCGCATGAACCGGCTGTGGGTCATGGAGGGGGCCATGACCCTCACCGGCGGCAAGGCCGACCACCGCTTCCCGGTGCCGCCGTCCCGGGCGGCCGCGCTGGCTTTCGCCCTGGCCAAGGGGCTGCGGGAGAAGCACGGCGTGGCCCTGCCCCAGGGCGTGGACCTGGCCCCGGTGGCGGTGGCGCCGGAGGCCTTCGGCATCTCCGCGAAGCTATGGAACGCCCTGCTGGCCGATCTGGCCGGCGCCGGGCGCGGGGCGCTGGTGCTGTGCGGCGACGGGATGCCCGTGGAAGCCCACCAGGCCGTGCACCTGCTCAATGCCATGCTCCGGGTGGAGACCCTGGACCTCCGGCCCGCCGAAGCCCTGGCCAACTCCCGCGACCTGGACCAGGCGGTCCAGGCCATGGGCTCCGGCAAGTGCGCCGCGGTGCTGCTGTGGGGGGTGAATCCGGCCTACGCCTACCCCGATGCCCGGGCCTGGGCTGCGGCCGTGGCCAAGGTGCCGCTGCGGGTCTGGATCGGCCTCCAGGAGGACGAGACCGCGGCCCAGTGCCAGGTCCTGCTGCCCGAGCACCACTGGCTGGAAGCCTGGGGCGACCATGACGGCGGCGACGGCCTGCTCACGCTCCAGCAGCCGGCCGTGGGGGCGCTCTACGACACCCGCCAGGGCGAAGAGGTGCTGCTGGCCCTGCTGAACGGCCTGGGCAGGCCGGTTCCGGCCGACTACCACGGCTACCTCAAGGCCCGCTGGCAGAAGGAGATCTATCCGGCGGGGAGCCTGGTGCCGTTCGAACGCTATTTCGAGGTGGGCCTGCACGACGGGGTGGTCCCGGTGCCGGCGCGGACGCCGCAGCCGCCGGCGCTGAACGGCGGTGCCGTGAGCGCAGCCGCCCGGCGGGCCCCAGCGCCCGCCGCGGGCGATGCCTTCGAGCTGGTGCTGTTCCCGGGGGCGGGGGTCCATGACGGCCGCTACGGCAACAACGCCTGGATCCAGGAATGGCCGGATCCGGTCACCAAGGCCACCTGGGGCAACCCGGTCTCGGTGTCGGTATCCGACGCCAGGCGGCTGCGGCTCACCGACGGCGACCTGGTGAAGCTCACCGTGGGCGGCATCAGCCTGGAGGCGCCCATGGTGGTGCAGCCGGGCCAGGCCCCGGGGGTGCTGGCGCTGGCCCTGGGCTACGGCCGCACGGTGGGCGGGGTGGCGCGGGGGGTGGGCGCCAACGCCTACCCGCTGCGCGACGCGGACCCCGGCCGGACCGGCCTCCGCCTGGGGGTTCGCCTGGCCAGGTCGGGCGGCCACCGGGACCTGCCGGTCACCCAGGGCCATCACCGGCTGGAAGGGCGCGACCTGGTGCATTCCTTCTCCCTGGCGGAGTACGCCCGGGAAGCGGCCAGACACCGGCACGAAAAGAATCCCGAAAGCCTCTACCCGGACCAGACCTTCCCCGAGCACAAGTGGGGGATGGCCATCGATCTGAGCGCCTGCGTGGGCTGCAGCGCCTGCGTCCTGGCCTGCCAGTCGGAGAACAACGTCCCGGTGGTGGGCCCCGAGCAGGTGGCCAAGGGGCGCGAGATGCACTGGATCCGCATCGACCGCTACTACCAGGGCGAGCCCGAGAATCCCACCGTGGTCCAGCAGCCCATGCTCTGCCAGCACTGCGACGACGCGCCCTGCGAGAACGTGTGCCCGGTGAACGCCACCAACCACAGCCCCGACGGCCTGAACCAGATGGTCTACAACCGCTGCGTGGGCACCCGCTACTGCGCCAACAACTGCCCGTACAAGGTGCGCCGGTTCAATTTCCTGGAGTACACCGCGGACAAGAAGGAACCGGAAAGCCTGGCCTACAACCCCGAAGTCACGGTGCGGCCCCGGGGCGTGATGGAGAAGTGCAGCTTCTGCGTCCAGCGCATCGAGGACGGCCGGCTCCGGGCCAAGACCGACCACCGCCCGGTGCGGGACGGCGAGATCGTTCCCGCCTGCGCCGCCTCCTGCCCGTCCGAAGCCATCGTGTTCGGCGACCTCAAGGATCCCGCCAGCCGCGCGGCGCGGCTCGCGGCCAGCAACCGCGGCCACAAGGTGCTGGAGGAGCTGGGGGTGCGGCCGGCCATCACCTACCTCGCCAATCTGAGGAACCCCGCTCTGGAGGGAGAGGAATGAAGCCTGAATCCAGCTCGCTCCCGCTCGGCCTGCCCGAGGCGCTGCGCACGCCGCCCATGACCCTGGGCAAGGTCACCCCCGGCAGCCTGGACGACCAGGTGCTGCGCTTCCCCGCCCAGGGGCCGCCGCGGAAGTGGTACCTCGCCCTGGCCTGCACCGTGTCGGTGATGACCGTGGGGCTGTGCCTGGTGGGCTACACCTTCTTCATGGGGATCGGCGCCTGGGGCAACAACAGCCCGGTGTTCTGGGCCTTCGACATCATCAACTTCGTGTTCTGGGTGGGCATCGGCCATGCCGGAACCCTCATCTCGGCCATCCTGTTCCTGTTCCGCAAGCGCTGGCGCAACGCCATCGCCCGCTTCGCCGAGGCCATGACCATCTTCGCGGTGATGTGCGCCGGGTTGTTTCCACTCATCCACGTGGGCCGCCCGTGGCTGGCCTTCTGGCTGGCGCCCTACCCCAACCAGCGGGGCATCTGGACCAACTTCCGCTCCCCCCTGCTCTGGGACGTGTTCGCCGTGAGCACCTACTTCTCAGTGTCGCTGATGTTCTGGTACCTGGGCCTGCTGCCCGACCTGGCCTCCCTGCGCGACCGCACCGAAAGCCGGATCCGCAAGCCGATCTACACCATCCTCAGCCTGGGCTGGCGAGGCTCGGCCAGCCACTGGCAGCACTTCGAGAAGGCCTACCTGCTGCTGGCGGGGCTGGCCACCGGGCTGGTGCTTTCGGTGCACAGCGTGGTCTCGTTCGACTTCGCCACGTCCATCGTGCCCGGCTGGCACATGACCATCTTCCCGCCCTACTTCGTGGTGGGCGCCATCTTCGCCGGCTTCTCCATGGTGCTCATGGTGCTCATCGTGGTGCGGGAGACCATGGACCTGAAGAACCTGATCACCGACTTCCACCTGGAGGTGATGTGCAAGGTGATCCTCGGCATGAGCTGCCTGATGGGCTACTCCTACGTGGTGGAGGCCTTCACCTCCTGGTACAGCATGAACACGTTCATCCAGCACACCTTCATGAACTACATCTCCGGGCCCTACGGCTGGGCCGGCTGGCTCACCATGGGCTGCAACGTGCTGGTGCCGCAGCTGCTGTGGTTCCGGAAATGCCGACGGAGCTACCCGTGGATGATCCTGGTGGCCATGGCGGTCACCGTGGGCATGTGGTTCGAGCGCTTCGTCATCATCGTCATCTCCCTGACCCAGGACTACCTGCCTTCGGCGTGGCACAACTACAAGCCCAGCCTGGTGGACTACGGCATCCTGCTGGGGTCGTTCGGCATCTTCTTCACCCTGGTGCTGCTGTTCGCCCGGGTCCTGCCGGTGATCGCCACCTCCGAGATGAAGGCCGACCTGCCCGGAGCCCAACCTCGTCACGGAGCATCCCATGAATGAGACCTTCGCCGTTCTGGGCCTCTTCCCCACCGCCGAGGCGATGCTGGAAGCGATCCCGAAGCTCAGGGCCAAGGCCCTGGGGCGGCTGGAAGCGTACACGCCCTACCCGGTGCACGGGGTGGACCAGGCCCTGGGGCTGCGCCGTTCGCCCCTGGGCGGCATGGTGTTCATCATGGGCATCCTGGGCGCGGTGTCCGCGCTGCTGTTCCAGTACTGGGTGAGCGCCGTGGACTACCCGCTGATCACCGGCGGCAAGGCGCCCTCCTCCTGGCAGGCCTTCGTGCCCATCCTGTTCGAGGTCATGGTCCTGTTCGCCACCTTCACCGCCGGCCTCGGCATGCTGCTGCTGCTGAACCGGCTGCCCTTCTTCGGCCACCCGGTGCTGCGCTCCAGGGCCATCCGGAGCATCACCCGGGACCGCTTCGCCCTGGCCGTGGAGGCGGAGGCGGACTTCGACCCCGCCGCCGCCCAGGCCGCCCTGGAGGCCGCGGGCGCCGTGGAGATCGAGATCCTGCCCGCGCCCGGGCGGGAGCCGGTGTTTCCCGCCGACTACATCCAGCGGGCCGTGGCCGGCATCTTCGTGGCCTGCCTGGCCTCCGGGCTGCTGATGTACGGGGTGGTGAAGCTGGTGCCGCTGTTGCCGCCCATCTCGCACATGCTCGACCAGCCCAGGCTCGACCCGCAGAAACCCAGCGCCTTCTTCAAGGACGGCCACGGCATGCAGATGCCGGTGGCGGGCACCGTGGCCCGGGGCTTCCTGCCCTCCGGGCTGGCGAGCCCGGAGGACGGGGCCCGGCTGGTGAACCCCCTGCCGCGCAGCGCCGACGTGCTGGCCCGGGGCCGGGCGGAATACCAGATCCGCTGCACGGTCTGCCACGGGGCCCTGGGCGACGGGGTGCCGACCCTCACCGCGGCCTACGGCGCCAAACCGGCCAACCTGCTGGCGCCCGCGGTCCGCGCCTACCCCGATGGCGTCCTCTACGGGACCATCGTCCTGGGCAAGAATTCCATGCCCTCCTACGCCGCCGACATGCCGGAAGCCGCGCGCTGGGCCGTGGTCCACTACGTGCGCGCCCTCCAGCGGGCCCAGAACGCCAAAGACGAGGACTTGAAATGAGCGCCGAGCGAAGCAGCAAGGTCCTTTGGGGGGTCACGGCGCTGGGCGGCGCCGGGGCGGCGGCCACCTACTTCGTTTCCGGGGCCGCAAGGTTCTGGGCCAACTGGGTGGTGTGGTTCCTGTTCCTGTTCACCCTGGCCCTAGGCGCCCTGTTCCTGGTGGCGCTGGAACACCTGGTGGCGGCCCGCTGGAGCGTGCCCCTGCGGCGCATTCCGGAACGCCTGGCCACCCTGCTGCTGCCGCTCTGCGCGGTGGGCATCTTCGCCCTGGGCGCCCTGCCCGCCCTCTACCGGGGCACCCGGCCCGCCGCGGCCAGCGACCCGGTGCTGGCCGGCAAGGCGGTCTGGCTGGGGGTGCCGTTCTTCTCCGCCCGGGTGGTGGTGTGCCTGGCGCTCGGGCTGGTGGCGCTGGCGGTGCTGGTGCGCGGGTCGTTCCGGCAGGACCGGCACCGGGATCCCGCGTTCACCATCCGGGCCCGCCGCTTCGCGCCGATCTGCATGGCGATCTTCGCCCTGCTGGTCACCCAGGCCGCCTTCGACTGGATCTCGGGGCTGGATCCCGTGTGGTACAGCGACGTCATCGGGGTCTACCTGTTCGCCGGCGCCTTCCTTTCCGGGCTGGCGGCCACGACCCTCGCGGTGGTCCACCTGAAGGGCAGGGACCGGCTGCCGGCGATCCGCTTCGACCACCTCTACAACCTCGGCGCCTTCCTGTTCGCGTTCACCGTGTTCTGGGCCTACATCGCCTTCGCCCAATACATGCTCATGTGGTACGCCAACCTGCCCGAAGAGGTGGTGTGGTACCAGGCGCACATCGACGGCCCCTGGCTGGGCGTGGCGCTGCTGCTGGCGCTCCTGCACTTCTTCGTGCCCTTCTTCGCCCTGGTGCCCCGGGACGCCAAGGGCGACCTGAAGCGCCTGCGCTGGGTGGCCCTGGTCATGCTGGCCGCCCACTGGCTGGATCTCTACTGGCTCATCTTCCCGGAGGTGGGCAAGGCTCCGGTTTTTTCATGGCCCGAACTAAGCTTCGCCCTCCTTTTCGTCGGTGCTACCCTGCTCTGGATGCGTGGCGCCATGAAGCAGGGCGAGGACATGCCGGTGGGTGATCCCTTCCTCAAGGAAGGGTTGGAGTTCCGGTTATGATCGAGCGCTACGTCAGCCCTGCGGAACTCAAGCGCCTGATCTCGGCGCTCCTGGTGGTGATCATCTTCATCGCCCTGCTGGCGGTTTTCGCCTTCCTGGTGCTGCCCGGGGTGCGCAACGCCAACGCGCCTGCCACCGACATGGTGCTGAGCCCGGCGGGCGGCGGCACCGGCTGGCTGGATCCCACCGACTACCCGCCCGAAGCGGGCCGCACCGTGCCGCCCATCGATCCGGCCACGGTGATGACCCCCAACCCGGAGATCCTGGCCCGGGGCCAGGTGCTCTACGCCCAGAACTGCGTGTCCTGCCACGGCCCCAAGGGCGACGGCGACGGGCCCGCCGGCAAGGGCCTCAAGCCCAGCCCGCGCCGCTTCACCCAGCCGGGCGACTGGGTGAACAGCAGCCGCATCGACGGCATCTACAAGACCCTGGAGCAGGGCATCAAGGGCAGTTCCATGGTGGCCTACACCATGCTGGCCAAGCGCGACCGCATGGCGCTGGTGCACTACGTGCGCTCCCTGGGCCCGTTCGAGCACGGTCCGGAGGATCCCAAGGCCCTGCGCGCGCTCACCGACCTGTTCGCCCATTCCGGCGAGGTGATCCCCAACCGCATCCCGGTGGCCAGGGCCATGGTCAAGCTGGAGACCGAAACCCGCGCGCCCGCCGGCATCCCGGTGGTCCAGGACCCGGCGCTGGGCGCCGCGATCCTCGACCCGGTCCGGGCCGCCCAGACCCTGGCGGAGCTTCCCGGCTGGTCCGGCAGCGACGCGGCCCTGGCCAAGGGCATCGCCGCCGGCGCGCCGGGCAACGGCTTCGCCCCCGCAGTCGCCCTGTATTCGGGCGCCCAGTGGCGGAGCTTGCGCGACGCCTTGAACCGCGCGGTAACCAAGGAGGGACGATGAAGCTTCTGCTGGCGCTCGGCATGCTGGCTGGATTGACCGCCGGGCCGCTCCCGGCCCAGGCCCCCGTGGCCCAGGCTCCCCAGGCTCCCCAGGCTCCCCTGGGCCCCGCGGCCCCCGCCGCCCAGGTGGGCGTGGACGAGAAACTGGGGGCCCAGGTGCCCCTGGACCTGATGCTCACCGACGAGGACGGCAAGCCGGTGCGGCTGGGCTCGCTCATCGACAAGCCCACCGTGCTCACCCTCAACTATTTCCGCTGCGCCGGCATCTGCACGCCCCTGCTGAACGGCGTGGTGGACGTGGTGAACCAGATCCAGAACCAGCCGGGCCAGGACTTCAAGATCATCACGGTCAGCTTCGACCCCAGCGACACTGCGGAAATGGCCCGCATGAAGCAGACCAGCTACCTCAAGCAGGTCACCCGGCCCCTTTCGCCCGCCTCCTGGCGCTTCCTCACCGGCCCGGCCGCCACCACCAAGGCCCTGTGCGACGCGGTGGGCTTCAAGTTCCAGGCCCAGGGCGACGGGTTCATCCACTCCGGCGCCATCCTGGTCCTGTCGCCCAAGGGCAAGGTGACCCGCTACATGTACGGCATCTCCTTCCAGCCCGCCGATCTGCAGATGGCCGTGCTGGAAGGGGCCCGGGGCGAGACCCGGCCCACGGTGAACCACCTGCTGCAGTTCTGCTTCAGCCAAAGCCCCAGCGGCCAAGGCTACGTGTTCGATGTGACCAAGGCGGTGGCGATCCTGACCCTGCTGCTGGCCGCGCTGTTCCTGGCCTACCTGTTCCTGCGCAAGCGGCCCCCCGCGCGCCGCCGCCAGGGGCCCCCGGCCTGATGCGCCGCCCCGCAACTCCCTTTCCCGTTCGCCCGGAGGATTGATGGATTCCATGCGACCAACACAACCGGAAATTCCGGAAAGCTTTCTGGACGACGCCGGTCCGAGGAAGGGCATCCTGGCCTGGGTCACCTCCACGGACCACAAGCGGGTGGGAATCCTCTACCTCTACTCCGCCCTGACCTTCTTCGGCATGGGCGTGGTGCTCGGCTTCATCATGCGTCTGGTCCAGCTGCAGTGGTTCCACACCTGGATCACGCCCCAGTGGTACAACGCCCTGTTCACCGTGCACGGGGTGCTGATGATCTTCCTGTTCGTGATCCCGGGGCTGCCGCCGGTGTTCGGCAACTTCATGCTGCCCCTGCTCATCGGCGCCCGGGACGTGGCCTTCCCGAAGCTGAACCTGGCTTCCTGGTACTTCTTCATCGCTGGGGCGCTCATCGTGGTGGTGTCGCTGTTCACCGGCGGCGGGCCGCCGGACACCGGCTGGACCTTCTACGTGCCGTTCAGCCTCAAGACCGGCACCAACGTGACCCTGGCGGTGTTCGGAGCCTTCATCCTGGGCTTCTCCAGCATGCTCACCGGGATCAACTTCATCACCACCATCCACCAGATGCGGGCCCCCGGCATGGGCTGGTTCCGCATGCCGGTGTTCCCCTGGGCGCTCTACGCCACCTCCTGGATCCAGGTGCTGGCCACGCCCATCCTGGCCATCACCCTGGT
>JARLGP010000265.1 GCA_031292735.1 Holophaga sp. | reverse complement strand
CGGCCATGGCAAGACAAGGCACGCGAGGTGAGCGATTTGGATAATCGTTCGCCGAGCGTAACGCGGGATTGCCGTGGCCGCTGCCATCACCCGAAGGGCGACGTCGGGAGGCCCGCTTCTCGTGTGCAAGTCCCTTGAAGGTTGCATTAACATCCTCCTGCGGGTCTTGCACACGATAATCGGGCCTCCAGACGTCGTCGCGGGGCCTTCGAATACGTAGACAGGCTCCTAGGCTTTTTCCGAGTTCCCCAGGATCGACTTGAACCGGCTGAACAGGGAGGTGGGCTGGGGCGGGGGCGGCTCGGGCAGCAGTTCGGCCTCCAGGTCCCGGTAGTCCACTTCCGGCGGGATGGGCACCGAGGGGTCCAGTTCCAGCGCCTTGTGGAAGCAGGCCACCGCGTTGGTGCGGAAACCCTTGCGGTAGTACACCTGGCCCATGGTGACCCAGGGTTCGGCGGCCTTGGGCTGGATCCGGGAGGCCGCCTGCAGCGCGTTGATGGCCCGGGTGGACCAGGCCGGGTTGGACATCCTCAGCTGGCCCAGGAGCAGCCACACCCCGTAGGCGGAATCCGAACCGGGGTCCAGCTGCACCGACAGCTCCAGGCAGTGGATGGCCTCGCCGATGCGCTCCTGCAGGTGGAACGACTTGGCCTTCCGGTGCAGGCTGGCTGCCCGTTCCATGGGGGACTGGGCCATGGGCGCGCCGGCCGCCATGGGAGCCGGTTCGTGCTCCGGCTCCAGTTCGATGAACTCCGGGGCCTCCGGCTGGAGGAAGCTGTGCTCGGGATCCAGCTCGATCACGTCCGGCGGCGTCGGGAGCAGTGGGGCGGGCGCCGGGACCGGAGGGGCCGGCGCGGGAACCGGGACTGGCGCCGGGGCTGGCGCGGAGAGCATCGATGGGGCATGCGCGGGGGGTGGCACGGCCGCGGGCGGCGCCGCCGCCGGCGGCAGGACCGCATGGGGTGGTGTCTGGGCCGGCGGGGCCGGCGCGGGGGCGGAGGCCAGGACGGGCAGCTCGCCCTGGGTGAGGGTCAGTGCGCCCACCGCCCAAAGGATGAGGAAGATCCTGGCCGCATTCTCCTCGTCCAGCCCGCTGAGGGAGAGGAAGGTGTCGAAGCCGATCGGTTCCGAGCCCAGGAAGGACAGGGCATAGGCGGTGGCGGGATTGAGCGGCAGGTCGGACACGGCTTCCAGCAGGCCCGGGATCCCCTCCCATTTCCAGTCGCCGTGGGTGCGCAGGAGATCGAAGGTGGGCTGGAGGTTGTGCGCCTCCTGGAAGGTGTTCCAGATGAAGTGCCGGTGGTCCAGCTTCAGGTGCAGGTCTTCGCTCAGCATCACCCGGGTGGAGTTTGGGTTCCAGGTCAGCTGCAGGATCGGGTGCTCCAGGGCATTGACCATCACCTGCTCCTGGAGCTGGCGCAGGTGGCCGTCCCGGTCATCGAGGCTCATCATGCCCCACTGCACCACCTTGTCGCCCAGCCGGGACCGGTCTTCGCTGGCCAGCAGCTGGTTGAGCCCGGCGAAGTCGAGGATGCCCTGCCGAAGCAGGTAGTTGCCGAACTGCTCTCCGGCGGCGTCGCTCTGCAGGTAGACCAGCTCGCCCGCCTGCCAGTACAGCCGGCGCATGCCGTCGTTCTGTTCCAGCACAAGCTCGCCATCGGAACCCTGCTGTCGCAGGGTGGCCAGAATGGCCGGCAGGTGGGTCGATTGCGCCGCTTGGGTCACCTTGGACTCCCGGTATCACAGGATGAAAGAATTTATGACATTATTATATAACCTGATTTTCACACCAGTGTCGCCACATCTTCCGGTACGCCGTTTCCAGGTTCCGGGTGAAGCGCTCGCTGTCCATGAGCGGCGAGGCCTCCATGCGGGCGCGCAGGCCGGCTCGAAGCTGGGCCAGACGGGGCAGGTCCTGGGCCAGGTCGACGGCGATCTGAATGAAGGCTTCGTCGGTTGCGCCCGCCAGTTCGCGCAGGTGGAGGTTGCTAAGCTGGCTCCATCCGGCCCGGCCCACCACGGTCCCGCCCGTGCGGGTCACCACCGGAACCCCCATCCAGTAGGCGTCCAGGCTGGTGGTATGGCCGTTGTAGGGGAAGGTGTCCAGGCCCAGGTCGATCTGCCGGTACAGGGCCAGGTAGTCCAGTCGGGGCTGGAACGGCGCGAAGGCCACCCGTCCGGGTTCCACCCCGCCTTCCGCCAGCCGGTCCAGCACCCGCTGCCGATGGGCGCCGGGCTGGGCCAGCAGCAGCAGCCGGGAACCGGGCACCGCCATCATCACCTGGGCCCACAGGTCCAGCACGGCCGGGTGGACCTTGCAGAAGTTGTTCAGGGAGCCGAACGTGACGTGGCCGTTGCGCAGGGCCGGCAGGGGCCCGGGCTGCGGCTCGGCGGTGAGCGGGTCGTAGCACCAGTAGGTGTCCGGCAGGCGGATGGAGGTTTCTGAATACCAGTCGTCGTGCTCGCCGGGGGGGTCCAGGTAGCGGTCGGTGATCCGGTAGTCCATGGCGGCGATGCCGGTGGTGCCGGGATAGGCCAGCCAGGTGGTCTGCACCGGCGCGGGCTTGCGGGCGAACATGAGCGGCCGGCCGTTGGACATGTGCTGGGTGATGTCCACCAGGACGTCGATCCGGTCGGCCCGCACCAGCTCGGCCACGTCCTGGTCGGTCTGGGCCCGGGTGTCGCGCCAGTGGTCGGCCAGACTGATGAACTGGCGGGTGTAGTCGTCCGGCTTGGGCACCCGGGCGTAGCAGAAGATCTCGAACCGGCTGCGGTCGTGGTGGGCCAGGGTGCGGAGGGTGAACAGGGTGAGGCAGTGCTCGCGGAAATCCGGGGACACGTAGCCGATCCGCAGCCGGCGCTCGGGGTCGGGATCGTTGGGGTGCTGCGGGGCCGGGCCGGGCTGCACGTGGGCGCGGTTCCAGTCCAGGTTCTCGCGCAGGATGGCGTGGGCGTCGAACCCGGGCAGGAAGCTCACCGCGTAGGCCAGGTTGCTGTGGGTGACGGAGTCGGAGGGATCCAGCTCCAGGGCCCGGCGGAAGCTGCGCACTGCCTGGTCCATGCGGCCGGTGTCCTTGAACAGGTTGCCCAGGTTGCAGTGGCTGACGGCGTAGTCCGGGCGCGCCGCCACGGCGGCCTCCAGCAGCCGCTCGGCCTCGTCCATGCGGCCCAGGGCGCGGGCGGCGGAACTGGCGTTGTTGTACGCGTCCACGAAGCCGGGGTCCAGCCGCAGGGCCTCCAGGTAGCTGTCCAGGGCCGCCTCGTTGCGGCCCTGGGCCTGGAGCACGTTGCCCAGGTTGTTGCGGGCCGGAAGATGCTCCGGGACCAGGGCCAGGGTGCGCCCGTAGGCTTCGGCGGCCTCCTGGAACCGGCACCCGGCGAAGGCGGCGTTGCCAAGGTTGTACCAGGCGTCGGCGTACTCCGGCCAGCGCGCCACGGTGCGCCGCAGCTGCTCCATGGCCGGCTCCGGCCGGCGGTCCAGGAGCAGGGCGTTGCCCAGGTTGTTGTGGGCGATGGGGTAGTCTTCCTGGGCGGCCAGCGCCCGCTGGAAGGCCTGGACGGCTTCGGCCGTTCGGCCCAGGTCCTGCAGGGCGATGCCCAGGTTGTTCTGGGCCTCGGCGTGGTCCGGCCTGAGGGCCGCCGCCTGGGTGAAGGCGGTCAGGGCTTCCTGGCCCAGGCCCAGGGCCTGGCAGGCCGCTCCGGCCCCCATCCAGGCCTCCAGGCAGCCGGGGTTCAGCCGGGCGGCCTTCTGGAAGGCGGCCCGGGCCTCGGCCATCCGGCCCAGGGCGGTGAAGGTCTGGCCCAGGCTGCAGTGGGAGCGCCAGGCGGCCGGATCCAGGGCCACCACCCGGCCGAGCAGGTCCAGGGCGGGTTCCAGGCTGCCCCGCTGCAGGGCCAGGACGCCCAGCCGATGCAGGGCCACCGGGTGCTCCGGGTGGCCGGCCAGCACCTGGCGATAGCCGGCCTCCGCCTGCTCCAGGAGCCCCGCCAGGTGCAGCTCGGTGGCCGTCTGCAGGGTCTGCTCCAGCTGCGGGTCCGGCGCGATGGGCTCGGCCATGGGTCCTCCAATAGGTTGCCCTGATTGTGGCCGAAATGGGTCGGAGGGGACGCGTTATGATGGACGGGAGATCCGGAGAAGCCTTGCCACCAGCCCCACCAGCCCCCCTGTCGCACCTTGAAGAAGGGCTCGGCTACCGGTTCCGGGATCCCGCCCTGCTGCACGCCGCCCTGACTCCGCCTTCGGCCGGCCTGCCCTCGGACAACCAGCGGCTGGAGTTCCTGGGCGATTCGGTGCTGCACCTCTGCGTGTCCATCCTGGTCTACCGGGAGCACCCGCAGTGGGCCGAGGGGGCCCTGTCCAAGCTGCGCGGGCTGCTGGTCTGCACCGACGCGCTGCACCAGTGGGCCAAGGACCTGGGCATCGAACTGGGCCGGGGGCCGCGCTCGCCGCGCAAACCCGGGGCGGTGGACCTGCGCAACCCCCTGGCCGACGCGGTGGAGGCGATCCTGGCCGCGATCTTCCTGGATGTCCAGGCCCAGGGCGAGAACGCCTTCGCCACGGTGCAGGCGATCATCGAGCGCCGGTTCGCCCAGGAGGTGCGCGAGGCCTACCTGGGGATCTGGGAGACCAAGGACAGCAAGACCACCCTGCAGGAACGCGCCGCCGCCATGGCCCTGCCGCCGCCGGTCTACGAGCTGCTGCAGCGGTCCGGCCCGGACCACGCGCCCAGCTTCACGGTCCAGGTGAACGTGGGCGAACGCAGCGCCACCGCCACCGCCGGAACCCTGAAGCGGGCCCAGACCGAGGCCGCGCGGGCCCTGCTCCACAACCTCCAGTGAGGGTCCGGGCCGGGCGTCGGCGGCCGTGACGGTACCGGCCCTCCGGCGGCCGCCAGGAAATGGACGGGCCCGCCGGCCCCAATTGGGGTAACATCGCTGAATCCCATGAGGGAAAGGTACCCGCCTTGAAGCTGCTCCCCACCCTGAACCTCCAGAACGGACTGGCGATCCCCATGTTCGGGGGCGACCAGGGCCCGAAACCGCCCGGCCCGTTGCTGGACTTCCTGTTCGACCAGGGCTGCAACCGGCTGGTGCTGGTGGACGTGGATGCCGCCGAAGGCCAGGGCCACAACCGGGAGCTGATCGCCAGCATCATGCGCCGGTTCCACAAGGGCAACACCAAGGTATGCATCCAGGTGGGCGGGGGCATCCGCTCCTCCGACCAGGCCCAGTTCTTCCTCGACCACGGGGCCACCTGGATCACGGTGGGAACCGTCATCCAGCGCTCCCCGCTGGTGGTGGACCAGCTGCTGGCACGGTTCCGGGACCACCTCACCGCCGGGGTGGACGCCCGCGGCGGGGAGATCCAGTCCTCCGGCTGGCGCGAGGCCGCGCCGCTGACCGCCGAAGCGGCCGCCCAGCGGATCCGGGAGCACGGCTTCAAGCGGATCCTGTTCATCGACATCCCCCCCTCCGCCAAGGCCAAACCCGATTTCCTCACGGCCCGCACGCTGGCCCAGAGCTCCCGCATCCCCCTGTTCATGGGCGGCAGCATCCGCTCCACGGCGCACCTGAAGCTGGCCATGGAGATTCCCGGCATGCAGGGGGTCGCGGTGGACGCGCTGCAGCTGCTGGATGATTCGGATCTCTTGGGTTCGTTGAATCTCGCCCACAGCTGAGGAGGGGGCGGTGGCTGATGAAGTTGAATTCATGGCCCTGCTTCCGGAGACCGATCGGATTCATTTCCGCAATCTGGCGCTGATCCGGCCCCAGGTGCCCACCGAAGGGCAGCTGCTGCTGGTGGAAAGCCTGGCCCGGACGCTCTCCTCGCCCAGGCTGCTCGCCCTCATCGCCCGCACCCCGCACTGGCTGGTGCACGGCCCGGTGCTCCAGGCCCTGGCCGAGAACGAGGCCAGCCCGGAACCGCTGCGCCGGGACCTGGAAATGGCGGTGTCCCTGTTCGACCTGATGCGGGACCTGGACCGGGCCCCCGCGGAGGAAAAGGAGGAACGCGCGGAAACCGTCAAGGCGCTCTACCTGCAGCTGCCCCTGGACCTCCGGGCGATCGTCAAGCAGCAGGCCAAGCTGCTGGCCCGTTCGGTGAACGGTTCCGGGCAGACCATGGAGCTGCCGGCCCTGCCCAGCGGGGAGCAGGACTGGGAGGCGCTCACCGCCCTGCCGGGAAGTCCGGAGCCCAGCGGCCTGCCGTTCCGCCCTTCCAAGCAGGAACGGCTGGGGCGGGCCGAGGCCACCCCGATCCCGGAGGACCTGCAGGGCTTCCTGCAGGAGGCGGATCCGGACGTGCGGGCCGCGGCGCTGCGCAACCCGGCCCTGTCGGAGGAGGTGCTGCTGGCCGCCTTCCCCTGGTGCGCGGTGCCGGAACTGTTCGAGGAGATCTACACCGAAGCCCGCTGGTATTTCCGGGATCCGCTGCGCGAGGCCATCTACGCCGCGCCCTGCTGCCCAGACACGTTGGCCAAGCGGGTGGCCAATTCCCGCGACCTGGTGGCGCTGCTGGAACATGCGCCGCTGGACGGGCGGCTCCTGCACCGCATCGTTTGCCTGTTCACCCAGCTGGACGAATCCGAGTACCAGTACCTGACCCTCTGGGCCAAGCGCCGGGCGCCCAACATGCTCAGGGTGATCAAGATCTTCTTCGACCGGCTGCAGCGCCGGCGGGCCAACCAGGCCAGCGGAACCGGGGCCGGCCAGAGCGAGGGCCGCTGGGTCTCCCTCAAGGAGCGGGTCTACATGGCCAGCCAGGCCACCCAGCCCGAGCAGCTGATGGCGGCCCTGCGGGACGAGGACCCCAAGGTGTTCAACGCCGTGCTGGAGAATCCCGGGCTGAAGGCGCCGGAACTGATCGCCGCCATTCCCGGCCTGAACGGGGCCCAGGCGGAAAAGGTGGCCGACCACCGCCTCTGGAAGACCGTGCCCCGGGTGTGCGAAGCCCTGGTGCACAACGTCCACCTGGGGCCCAGGACCTCCTTGAGGCTGCTGCAGGAACTCAGGCTGCCCAGGATTCTCATGGACATCCTGCGCGACCAGCGCATCCCCCACCTGGAGGTGAAGCAGCTGGCCCTGGAGATGCTCACCGCCGCCTACCGGGCCATGACGGTCCCCCAGCGGATCCTGGCCCTGCGCGCCAGCGGCGGCGAACTGCTGCGGCACATCACCCAGGAGATCCTCACCGACGGGGAGACCCTGCGCCAGCTGGTGGCGGACCGCCAGGTGGATCCGGGCATCCTCCTGCGCCTGGCCCGCAACAAGCAGACCCCGCGGGAGATCCTGGAGGTCATCGCGGTCCACCCGGTGCTCATGGCCCATCCCGCGGTCATGTCCGAGCTGCTGCTGAACCCCAAGACCCCGCGCCAGGCCTCCAGCCGGATCTGGGGCCTGCTGTCCGAGAGCGAACAGCAGCAACTGCTGCGCAGCCCGCACCTGCCGGCCCCGCTCCGTCATCTGGCATGACCCCTGGCCCGGCTGCTCCGGGGTAAGCCGTTGTCAAAGAATGACCCTGCCCATTCCGGGCGACCCCGGCATGAGGCGCCGTTGCGGAATGCCGAAAGTGGGTAATGTTATTCCGCAACGGCGTCTAAACTCAGAAGTGGAGGCCGGATGATCTTTGCGCGAACGATGCTGCTCTGCCTGGTGCTGCTGGGCTGTGAGCGGCGGACCCAGGTTCCCGACTGGGTGCGCAGCGCGCCCGCCGGGGCGGTCCTGGCCACCTCGTTCCGGGCCGACTGGGCCCTGCAGCAGCCGCGGCTGCAGGCCCTGCTGGAACGCTTCCCCATGGCCGGCCGGGCGCTGGACCTGGTCCTGGTGCGGACCCGCATCAACCTCGACCAGGAGACCGGCCGGCTCACGGTCTACCAGACCCGTCCCGCCCCGGCCGCCGGGTTCCTCATCCAGCTGGGCGGGTTCCGCGACCCCGGCGGGCTGCAGGTGGCCATCGCCGATGTCTTCCCGGTGGACAGCAAGGCCCTGGACAACCGCGAGCACCCGCTGTTCGTGATCCTGGACCTGGACGCCAGCCATGTGCGCGCCGTGGCCGACGGCGAAGGCCGCGTCTGGCTGGGCGATCCGGCCGCGCTGGCCAGGCTGGCGCCGGCCGCGGTCCCCAACGGCGACCTCGCGGCTTCGGCGGCCTGGATGAACGCCAAGGCCGCCATCCAGGGCTTCCTCCGCCCTTCGGAACTGCCGGAGGACCTGGCCCGGAACCTGCCCAAGGGCATCGTCGCCCTGGTGTGGGGGGTGAACCCCGGGGCCGGGCCGGACTCGCCCATCGGGTTCGAACTGTGCCTGGCCGGGCCCGGGGAGGCCATCGAGCAGGCCCTGCCCTGGCTGCAGCGGTTCGCGGCGACCGTGACGCCTTCCCAGCCGCCGGAGATCCTCCAGGAAAGCCGGCGGGTCAGCCTGCGCTGCCCGCTGTCCCAGGAACAGGTGGACGCCGCCATGGCCAAACTGGGCCAGCCTGCGTTCCCCTGCCGATAGAACCGGAGTCGTAGGTTAAGCTGGTTGGATGTCGTCCTTTTCCCGTTTCTTTCGCGAACACCTCAAACGCTTCCTGCCCCTCATCATGGGGGGAAGCCTGCTGCTCGCCCTGGCCGGAGCCTGCCAGGGCCTGATGATCGGGCTGCTGCGGTTCGTCCTGGACGACAGCCTGGGCATGGGCGGCACCGGCGCCGCTCCTTCCGGGGTGGCCATGCGGGCCAAGATGTGGCTGCTGGCGCACCTGACCTGGGCCACCCACCTGCGGGAGGACATCTTCCTGATCCCGGTGATCCTGGTGCTGGTGTTCGTGCTGAAAGGCGTGCTCACCTACAGCGGCACCCTGCTCATGGTGCGCTCGGGAATCAAGGCCACCCTGGCCCTGCGGGAACGCATGTTCGCCCACCTGCTGCGCCAGGAGCCGGCCTACTTCCAGCGCCATCCCGTGGGCGAGCTGCTGCAGCGCTGCATTTCCGACGTGGGCGCGGTGCAGGGGATCGCCTCCAACCAGTTCGCCGACGCGGTGCGGGAGATGACCATGGCCCTGGCCATGTTCGCCACCATCATGGTGATGAACTGGCGGCTGTCCCTGAGCCTGTTCATCGCGGGCCCCCTGGTGGTGCTGCCCATCAAGCGGCTCAGCCAGCGCATCCGCAGGATCAACCACCGCAACATGGAAGCCTCCTCGCGGCTGCTGCAGCGGCTCAAGGAGGTGTTCAGCAACATCCGGGTGGTGCTCGGCTTCGCCCGGGAGCCGTTCGAAGAGGAACGGTTCCACCAGCAGAACAACGAGCTGTTCCGGCTGACGATGAAATCGGCCCGGGCCCAGTCCATCGCCCACCCGATCATGGAGCTGGTGGGCGGGCTGCTGCTGGCCGCCCTGCTGGTCTATGCCTCCATCAGCATCCGCAGTGGCCGCACGACCGGGCCGGGCATCCTGACCTACATCATCGCGGTCTACGCCTTCTACGATCCCATCCGCCGGCTCACCAAGCTCAACAGCGAGGTCCAGGTGGCCCAGGCCAGCCTCGACCGGGTCTATTCGGTGCTGGACCGGAAGGCGCAGCTGGTCCAGGCGGCCCACCCGGTGCCGATGCCGGCCCAGCCCGGGCGGCTGGCCTTCGAGAACGTCCACTTCGCCTACGACGGCAAGAACGGCCGGAACGAAGTGCTGCGCGGGATCAACCTGGAAGTGCACATGGGCGAGACCGTGGCCCTGGTGGGGGCTTCCGGCGGCGGCAAGACCACCCTGGTGAACCTGGTGCCCCGGTTCTTCGACCCGACGGTGGGACGGCTGACCCTGGATGGGATCGATCTCAGGGAGTTCGATGCGCGGGAACTGCGCCTGCGGATCGGCATCGTCACCCAGGAAACGCTGCTGTTCATGGATTCGGTGCATGACAACATCGCCTATGGCAAGGCCGCGGACCGTTCGGCCGTGGAGGCGGCCGCCCGCAAGGCCCAGGCCCACGACTTCATCATGGCCCTGCCCAAGGGCTACGACACGCCCCTGGCCGAGACCGGGTCCACCTTGTCCGGCGGCCAGCGCCAGCGCCTGGCCATCGCCCGGGCCCTGCTCCAGGACCCGCCCATCCTCATCCTGGACGAGGCCACCAGCGCCCTGGACACCGAAAGCGAACGCGCGGTGCAGGAAGCCCTGGAAATACTCATGCTGGACCGCACCACCCTGGTGATCGCGCACCGGCTTTCCACCATCCAGCGGGCCACCCGGATCTGCGTGCTGAAGCACGGCGAGGTGGTCGAGATGGGTTCCCACGGGGAGCTGCTGGCCGCCAAGGGCGAGTACGAGCGCCTCTATCAACTCCAATTTCGTCAGTGATCCTATGAAACGTACTGCCTTCCATTTCGACCTTCCTCCTGAATTGATCGCCCAGCACCCGGCCTCGGTGCGGGACGGGGCCCGGCTCCTGGTGGTGGACCCCCGGGACCACAGCATCCGCCACCGCACCATCCGCGATCTGCCTGATCTGCTGCCGTCCGGCACCCTTTGCGTGCCCAACGATGTCAAGGTCCGCCATGCCCGGCTGCTGCTCCAGCGGGCCGGCGGCGGCGCCGGGGAGGCCATGCTGCTGCGGGCCCTGCCCGGGGGCAGCTTCGAGGCCCTGGTCCGTCCCGGCGCCCGGCTGAGGCAGGGCAAGTGGGCCAACGTGGTGGACCCCGAAAGCGGCCAGGTGCTGGCCGAACTGCGGGTGGAGGCGGAGCTGGAGGAAGGCCTGCGCCAGGTGCGGGTCACCGGGCCGCAGGGCGACCTGGACTGGGACGCGGTGGACCGGGTGGGCCGGATGCCCCTGCCCCCCTACATCACCCATCCCGCCGACGCGGAGGACGAAGCCCGCTACCAGACCGTGTACCGGGCCGAGGAGGGCGAGGCGGTGGCCGCGCCCACCGCCGGGCTGCACTTCACGGAAGAGCTCATCGCCCGCCTGAGGGAAGGGGGCTGCCTGTGGAGTCCGGTGCGGCTGCACGTGGGCCTGGGCACCTTCCGGCCCATGACCGCCGAGGACCTGGCCGACCACGTCATGCACGAGGAGCGCTACGAGATTCCCGAAGCCACCGCCGCCCTGCTGGAGCCGGTGCTGCGCGGGCGCACCCGGCCCCTGCTGTCGGTGGGCACCACCAGCCTGAGGACCCTGGAGGCCGCCTGGGACGGCACGGTGCTCAAGCGCGGCGGGTCCACCCGGCTGTTCATCCAGCCCGGCTACCGGCTGGGCACCGCCGACATGCTGCTGACCAATTTCCACCTGCCGGAAAGCACCCTGTTCGTGCTGATCTCCGCCCTGATGGGGCTGGACTTCGCCCAGGAAGCCTACGCCGAGGCCATCCGCGAGCGCTACCGGTTCTTCAGCTACGGCGACGCCATGCTGATCCTCAATGCTAGAGGTAATCCATCAGCTGGCTGATCACCGGAATCTTGTGCCGCTTGCCCTTGCCGGCCTGCAGCACCGAGATCACCGACATGCTCAGGCACCACAACAGCCAGATGGGCAGCAGGAAGCGCACCGTGAGCAGGCCGAACATCGGGAACAGGCCCATGATCAGCAGGGCCAGCCCCACGGCCACCTCCACGAAGGCGAGCAGGACCCCCTGGCGGGAATGCCAGAGCAGTTCCTCGTCCTCCCGGCAGCGCAGGTAGGGCAAGAAGGCCCAGGGGCCGGCATAGCACAGGATGAGATCCCTAAGGCGTTCACCCTGGTAAAGCGGGGCGGGTGCATCCAAAGGCACGGGCAACCTCCATTGCCAGCATAGCCTATCTTCCGGTCCCCTTCATGAACAGCAGGACGGCCGAAACCAACATCAGCAGGGCGAACCCCTGGCGCAGGCGCCGGCCGCGGGTGCGCACTGCCACCCGGGCGCCCAGGTAGGCCCCGCCCAGGAAGCCCACCGCCACGCCGGCCAGGGCGAGCCAGGGCAGCCCGCCGCCGTGCCGGGCGTAGACCCACACCCCCGGCAGGCCGATGGGCGCCAGCATGACCACCAGGCTGGTGGCCTGGGCCTCGTGCTGGGGAATCCGCACCAGCCAGACCATGAGCGGAATCATGAGGATGGCGCCGCCGATGCCCAGCAGCCCGGAGGCCACGCCGCCGGCGATGCCGATGGCCAGGCCGGGCAGCCAGACCCGGGCGAAGGGAACCTGGGCGGCGCTGGGCGGGACCTCCCGGGTCTCGGTCTTCTGCAACAGGTTGCGGGCCGCCAGCACCACCAGGAGGCTGGCGAAGCCCATGCGCAGCGGCGCCTCCGGGATCATGTTGGCCAGGGCCGCGCCCACCCACACCGCCGGCAGGAACCCGGCGATGATCATCAGCACCAGGGACCAGTGGATGATGATGCCCACCCGCTTCATGTAGAGCACGGCGGGCAGCCCGTTGGGCAGCAGCATGGCGGCCAGGGCGGTGCCCTGGGCCTGGTGCTGGTTCAGGCCCAGCACCAGGCCCAGCATGGGGATGAGAATGACCGCTCCGCCAACGCCAAACAGTCCGGCAAGCAGACCACCGCTGACCCCCGCCCCGAGACTTCCCACCACCGTGACCCAGGCTGAAACCATGCGGCCTCCAGCCTTGATCTTGGCATATCCCATGAATCGAGACGATATCTGGGAGCCGGGCAGCTCTCATGTTCCAATGGAAGGGATTGGAACCCTGAAGCCATGCAGATCAAGTTTTCCGAAGACGTGATACTCGACAGCCGGCGGGCCATCGTGCTGCCCCGCCAGGAGACCCTGGTGCTGGCCGACCTCTTCCTGGGGCTGGGCGCGGCCCGGCGCAAACGGCCGGATCCGGTGCCCGCCGGCCAGCACCATGAGATCTGGGAACGCCTGCTGGGCCTGCTGGACGATGTGAAGCCCAAGCGGGTGGTGCTGCTGGGCGACATCAAGCCCAACCAGGGCCACCTGGAGGACGAGGAAGGGGAGGAACTGCGCGCCCTGTTCCTGAAGCTCCAGGGCCACGGCCGGGAGGTGATCCAGGTGGTGGGCCATCCCGAGCGGGCCTGGGGCCCGTCCCTGGAGAACACCGGGATCCAGCCGCTGGATTCCTACCGGATCGGCAACAACACCCTCATGCACCGCCGGCGGATCTTCGTCTATCCCAGGCACGATCCGCCCACCGGGTTCTGGATCAACGGCGGGCTGCACCCGCTGTTCGCCCTGCCCATGGCCTGCCCCGACGGCTCCGAGGGCTGGATCCGCTATCCCGCCTTCCTCTACACCGGGTTCGCCATGGTGATGCCCTCCTTCGTCTCCTACGCCCAGGGCTGGGAGGTCATGCAGCCGGAACGCCTGCCCAAGCAGGCCAGGGCCTGGAAGGTGGTGGGCGACTATCACATCTCGCCCATCGCCCTCACCGAGCTGGTCAATCCGCCGGAATCCCAGCGCCTGGTGGTCCGCCCCCAATCCAGGAACCGGCGCAAGGAAACGCCGGCCGAGGCCCAGGTCAGCCGATCAGGCGCCGGTGGTAGTTGAGCTGTCCCAGGTGATAGGCCAGATGGCTGCATAGCCGGAGCAGCACCAGGCCGGTGGGCATCCGCTCGCCGTTCATGGCCTCGGGAAATTCCTGGTCCAGGCCGGCCGGCGTCAGGGCCGCCAGGCCATCCCCCACCGCCTTGGCCGCCGCGTCGATTTCCTGCAGGATCCGCTTCCTGGGCAGATCCCGGGCGCCGAACTCCCAGTCCCGGTCGCGCACGTAGCCGGAATGCGCCAGATGCCCGCCGAAGAAGAACTGGAGGTTGCCGGCCATGTGCAGCACCAGGTTGCCGCCGGGGTTGGCGACCCCGGGCAGGGGCCGCCAAAGGGAGGCCTCGTCGGGATACAGCTCCACTTCCCGCCGGAGCGTGGCCAGGTCTTTGAGAAGAACGGTTTTCAGTCCCTGGATCATGGGATGTCCTCGTTGGTTGTGGTCAGGTGAATCTTGACAAGCCGAACCCGAATTGACAATTAATGACTAATAACCTATTTTACCCAGGCTAGGGTTCTGGGGCGGTGGCTTGTGAGCGGTGTTCGGGGTGGGCGGCTAGGGAACCTTCCGGCGAGAGGCTGTGGCCAATGAAGCCGGCCGTGCCGGTTCGTCTGGTGGAAGCGGCCGTGGTGGGCCTCGGCATCCATGGCCTGGGCATGGAGGGGGTGGACGGCTTCATGGACCTGCTGTTCCGCAACAAGGCAGGCGCGGAGGCCAGGGACCGGGATCCGGGCCAGCTGGCCCTGGCGGCGGCGGACGAGGCCCATGCCGGGTGCGGCTCCTGGGAGCCGGCCCGCTCGGCGGTGTTCCTGGGCCTGGAGCAGGCGCCCAGCGGCGGTCTGGACCAGCTGTCCCGGAAGCTTCAGCGCCGGTTCGGCTTCCTGGGCCGGGGCGGCATCTGCCTGGGCGACGAGCTGGGCGGCAACCGGGCGCTCAGCGCCGCCGTGCGGCGGATCCAGGCGGGCATCCTGGACGGGGCCCTGGTGGGCGCGGTCCAGACCTGGCCGGGCCAGCCCGGCCTGGCGGTGTTCCTGGCGGTGCGCCGCAGGGTGGCCGCGGAACGGGACGGCCACCGGGTCTGGGCGGTCCTGGGGCCCGGGCCGGAGCGGAGCCGGAAGAGCATCGGCTTCGACCCCGGCCGCCTGCTCCCGGGTCCGGGGCAGACGGTGTCCGGGCTGCTGCAGGTGGCGGCGGGGTGCGCCATGGCCGCCCAGAATGTCTGGTACAACCAGGAGGAAGACCGCTGGGAACCGTTCCTGGACCGCACCGACGGGGTCGGCTTCGCCCTGGAGGTGGAGACCCCGGGGGGCGAGCGGGTCCGGGCGGATCTCTGGCGGCCCTTCCAGTCCGGGCCGGCGCCCCTGCCGCTGCTCGCCGCGCCGGAGATCGTCGCCTATGCCGGCGACAGCGTGGATGACCTGGTCCAGAAGGTGCTCCTGGACGAGCCGGGCGGCCAGGGACCGGTGCGCCTGGCGCTGCTGGTCAAGGGCGAGGCGGAACGCATGGACCTGCTCAGCCAGATCCCCCAGATGCTCCAGCGCGGCGAGGACGGCTGGCTGGAAGCGCGGGTCTGCTTCAGCCCGGCCCCGGTGCGGGGCAAGGTCGCCTGTCTGTTCACCGCTGGGGGGGCCAGCTACCCGGGCATGGGCCGGGATCTGCTCCTGGGGCTGCCGATTCTGCCCACCCTGGTGCACGGCCTGTTGGACCTGGCCGCGGCCGACTGGGCCTACGGCGGCCACCGGGGGCGCAGCGGCGACCCGGCCTACGAATGCGCGGCCACCATGGTGCTGAGCCAGCTCCACGCCGCCTTCACCCGCGACCTGCTGGGGCTCCGGCCGGATCTGGCCCTGGGCCTGTCCCAGGGGGAAATGAACGCCCTGATCGCCTACGGGGCCTGGGGCGGCGAACCGGGCGAGCTGGATCTGCTGAAGCCCGGGGGGCTTTATGCCCGAATGCTGGCCAGCACCCCGGAGGCGGCCAGGATCCACTGGGGCCTGCCGGAAGGCACCGAGGTCCGGTGGCGCTCCTGGTCGGTGTTCGGGCCGGTGGGCAAGGTCCTGGAGCGGGTCGCCCATGAGCCGCGGGCCTACGTCAGCATCGTGTTCTCCCCCGTGCATTGCCAGTTGGTCGGGGAGGCCGAGGCCTGCCGCCGGGTCCTGGCGGGTTGCCCGGGCCTCACCGCATTTCCCACCGTGGCCCAGGCCGAGCACACGCCGGTCATGGGCGCGGTGCGGGCCGCCTGGTACCGCCAGCATCACCGGGCCACCCGGCCGGTGCCGGGGGTGGCCTTCTATTCCCACCATTTCGGCGCTCCCTACCCGTTGAACGCCGATCGGGTGGCCGAGGCCCTTACCGGCCAGATCCTGGATTCCCTGGACTTCCCCACCTCGGCCTGGCGGGCCTGGGACAGCGGGGTGCGCGTGTTCATCGAGCACGGGCCGCGGAACCTGCTCACCTCGGCCCTGATGCGGGTGCTGCCCCGGAAGGAGGGGGTGTTCCTGGCCATGGACATCCAGGGCGAGAACGCCCTGCACCGTTCGGTCAAGGTGGCCGCGGAACTGTGGTGCCGCGGCCTGCCGGTGGACCTGGGCCGCATGCGGGCCGCCCTGGGCCAGAACCAGGTCAAGCCGCGGCCGGTGGATCCGCTGCTGGACGTGGCGGCCAGCCTGTTCGCGGCCTCCCTGGAACGCACCGGGAGCCTGGAGGGCGCCTACCAGACCTGTGTGCGGGAGACCGGGGGGCGGTTCCTGGAATTCCTGGGACTGCCGCCGGACCGGGAGCCGGGACGCTAGGGTTCCAGCATGCCGCTAGCTCCAGGAGGCCTGATTCCGCGGCAAGGCGCCTTCCGGATCATGGACCTCCAATCCATCGGCGGCATCCAGACGATCCAGGTAGAGGACGAGATTGAAGCCCCCAGGGTCGGCAATGGACGGGAAGACCAGGCCCTTGCCCGCGGCCTTCCTCACCTGATCGCCCAGGATCCAGGAGGGGGGGTCCACTTTTTTCCGGAATGCCAGGTCGCGCCAGTTGCAGCCCCATTCCCGCCAAAGAGGGTCCCAGGACCCGGCGCTAAAACCTTCGCGGAAATCAGCCACGGCACTGACTTGAGCCCGGTAAGCAGCCAGAGTGCCCGGGGGGAGCAGATCCAGGTACTGCTGGTACTCGGCGATTGCGGTCCGGGTTGAAAAGGACAAGTACAAGGCATGATGCCCAGGGCGGTTGAATCTCCCGCCCTGTTTGGCCGAACCGGCGCCGCTCAAAGGCTGGAAGGCCCATTTCGGAGCCAGCATCCGGAACAGGGTGGTGGCCGGAAGCGCGGCAAGGATCATCCCGTGGAACCTGAAGCAATGGATTCGAGGTAATTCACCACCGCCTCGGTCTCTCCCGCCGTCACCAGTTCATCGGCGGTCTGGTAGCCAAACTCGGCAATGGGGCAATTCTGGAACCAGATGAGGGAGCGGTTGATGTCGCCGTCGGTGAATTCCAGGGTGACGCGAAGAACCCTCAGAACGTTGCGCAGGTAAGCCTGGACCGCCGGAGACCCGGGCGTTCGGGCGACGGTGTTCCGATGCACATGGGCCCGCTCGGCGATCAATCGCATGGGCCAATTCAGCCGCTTGGAAAACCGGGAAGGAGACAGCAAAGGCGCATGGGTCGAGCTGACCGAGGCGAGGAACTTCGAGAACTCCGATTCCGCTGTCTGGAGGTGCATGGACATCCTGGGCACTCCTTGTGCTCGTTTATAGCACAAGCTAGGCCCTGATTATGCACATCCTGCCATGGAACGCTAGGGCTCCAGCATCCCCTTCTCCCGCATCCAGTCATCGTTGAAGATGGTGCTCAGGTAGCGGGAAGCGCTGTCCGGGAACAGCACGGCCACCCGGGCGTCCGGTGCCAGGGTCGGGGCGATCCGGCGCAGGGCCGCGAGCACCGCGCCGCTGGAACCGCCCACCAGGATGCCTTCGCGCCGGGCCAGCTCCCGGGCACCCAGGAAGGCCTCCCGGTCGGACACCTGGACCATCTCGTCGATCACCTCGAACTCGGCGCAGCCGATGATGAACTCGTCGCCCAGGCCCTCCAGCAGGTAGGGCCGGGAAGCGCCGGCCTGGCCGCTGCGGAAGAACTGGGTGAACACCGAGCCCTCCACGTCCACCGCCACGATCCGTACCTTGGGGTTCTGCTCCTTGAGGTAGCGGCCCACGCCGCCGATGGTGCCGCCGGTGCCCATGCCGGCGATGAAGACGTCGATCCGGCCGTCCATCTGCTCCCACACCTCGGGACCGGTGGACCGGTAGTGGGCCTCGTTGTTCTCCCGGTTGTTGTGCTGGTCGGGAAAGTAGCAGTGCGGGGTGTCCCGGGCCAGGCGCGGGGTGATGTTGTTGTAGCTGTCCGGATCCTCGGGGGGAAGGCTGGTGTCGGCCTTCACCACGTCCACCCCCAGGGCGCTCAGCAGGTCGAGTTTCTCCTTGCTGGTGTGGTCGCGCACCACGGCCTTAATCCGGTAGCCCTTCTGGATGGCGGTGAGGGCGAGGCCCATGGCGGTGTTGCCGGAGGAATTCTCCAGGATGAGGTCCCCCGGCTGGATCCGTCCGTCCCGCTCGGCACACTCGATGAGGTGCTTGGCGATGCGGTCCTTGCTGCTGCCCATGGGGTTCAGGAACTCGAGCTTGGCGAACACCCGGCAGGGAAGGTCCGCAGTGATCCGGTTGAGGCGGACCATGGGAGTGTTCCCGATGACCTCCAGGATGCTGTCGTAGCAGCGCTTGTCATGCATGAATAGCCCTCGTTCCGTGAATGAATTCAGATCGCGGCGATGAGCTCGATCTCGACCTTGGCGCCCTTGGGCAGCCCGCCCACCTGGACCGTGCTGCGGGCCGGTTTCGCCGAGCCCAGCAGCCGCTCGTAGACGGCGTTGAAGGCGCCGAAATCGGCCAGGTTGGTGAGGAAGACGGTGGTCTTGAGCACCCGGGCCCAGTCGGTGCCGGCCTCCGCCAGGATGGCGGTGAGGTTCTGGATGACCTGCTCGGTCTGGGCCTCGATGGAACCGGTGACCATCTCCATGGTCGCCGGCACCAGCGGGATCTGGCCCGCGGTGAACAGCAGGTTGCCCAGCACCGTGGCCTGGGAATAGGGGCCGATGGCGGCGGGAGCTTTGCGGGTGCTGATGGTTTTCATGAAGTCTCCTTTTCGGTCAGTTCTTGCTCCATCGGCGCTTCTTGTTGTGGCGCCATGGTTTCGCGACGGGTGCGGCGGGGATGGGGGTTTCGAAAGGCGAGGGCTCCGGGACATCGGCGGGTTCGGGATCTTCCATGTTCTCCACCCCTTCCTCGATCTGCAGCTGGACCACCTGGGCGGTGCGGTGCATGAGCGCGGCCAGGCACAGGCTGGCTTCGATCCTGGCGTGGGGCAGCGGGCCCAGCTGGATGAAAACCGACGGGTCGGCCGGGATGGTGCGCGGCAGGGCGATGTCCGGCAGCGGCACCGGGGGCTGGTCGTAGTCCTCCTCGGCCATGCGGAACCAGGGCTCGGCCATCTCCCGGCGCCGGGGCAGCAGGTCCACCACGGAAACCACCTTCTTGGGCCGCCCGCGCTTCCGGGGGGCCTCCACCACCGGCACTTCCATGCGCGCCTGCAGGGCCTCCAGCACCTCTTCCCGGGTGCGCCCGCGCAGATCGAACAGCAGCCAGGGGTCCCGGTCCAGGGCCTCTGCCATGATGTAGCATACCGCCGCCACGTGCTTGCACGGGTTGGCCCAGTCCGGGCAGTCGCAGTGGGTCTGCAGCTCCTTGGGCACCCGCGGGTAGAGGCTGGCGCCGGATTCCCGGAAGGTCTCGTCCAGGCCCTGGGGCATCTCCCCGGCCAGCAGCGAGGCCACGAACCGGCTTTCCAGGTGGATCCGCTCCAGCGCCTTCTCCCACTGCGCGGCGGTGAGCGCCGGCAGGCCCAGGGTGACGTTGTAGGTCTTGCGGCCGTGCACCTTGGCCTGGATCTCGCCGGGGCTGACGGTGAAGTGGCTCACGGCCCCTTCCTCCGCGTACTTCTTGCCCCGGGGCAGGCGGTTCTCGAAATCGTCACCCAGCTGCTCCAGGGCCGTGATCCAGAGGCGGCCCCACCAGGTGGTGCCGAAGCGCTCGCTCATCGTGCTCACGAAATCACCCCTTTGCGCAAGGTCACCTTGGGTTTCCTCTTGACGGTGCCCTTGAGGCTGGGCGGCCGGCCGCGGGTGGGTTTGGCCGGGACCGGCGGCTCGGCGGCGACGCTGGCCATGACCAGCTCGGCCTCGTCCGGATGGGCCTCGGCCGCGGGCGCCGGCTCCGCTGCCGACTCCGACTCCGGTTCGGGTTCCGGTTCCGGTTCAGGCGGCAGCGGCGGATGGACCCGGCCGTTGGCGGAGCCGTGGCCATTGCCGTGGCCGTTGCCGTTCAGCTCGTCCTCGCCCATGATGTCGGCGTCCGGCTCCAGCAGCACCAGCCGGCGCAGGGCCTCGTCGTCCAGTTCGGTGAGCCAGCCTTCGCCGGTGCCCACCACCCGGTCGGCCAGGTCGCGCTTGGATTCCAGCATGGCGTCGATCTTCTCTTCCAGGGTGCCCATGGTGATGAGCTTGTGCACCTGGACGTTCTTGGTCTGGCCGATGCGGTAGGTGCGGTCCGTGGCCTGGTCCTCCACCGCCGGGTTCCACCAGCGGTCGAAGTGGAACACGTGGGTGGCGGCGGTGAGGTTGAGGCCGACGCCGCCGGCCTTGAGGCTGAGCAGCAGCACCTTGGCGCCGTCCTCGTCCTCCTGGAAGCTGCGCACCATCTCGTCGCGCTGCTCCCGGGACGATCCGCCGTGCAGGAAGGGCGGCTCGAAGCCCAGCACATCGTTCAGGTGGATCTGCAGGCGGTCGCCCATCTCCTTGAACTGGGTGAACACCAGGGCCTTTTCTCCGGTTTCCAGCACTTCCTCCAGCATCTCGGTGAGCCGCTCCAGCTTGCCGCTGCGGCCCTTGTAGGGGCCGGCGGTCTTGAGGAACTGGCTGGGATGGTTGCAGATCTGCTTGAGGTGGGTGAGCAGGGCGAGGATCCGGCCCCGGCGCTCGATGCCGTTGGCGGCGGCCAGGTCCAGGTCCATCTGCTCCACCCGGGCCTTGTAGAGCGCGGCCTGCTCCTTGCTGAGCTGGGTGTAGACCTTCATCTCCAGCTTCTCGGGCAGGTCCTGGATGATGCTGCGGTCGGTCTTGAGCCGGCGCAGGATGAACGGGCCCACCCGCTGGCGCAGCTCCAGGGCGGCGTCCGGATCGCGGTACTTCTCGATGGGCGAGGCGAACTGCTCCTTGAAGGAGGATTCCCCGCCCAGGTAGCCCGGCAGGGCGAAGGCCAGGATCGACCACAGCTCCAGCAGCCGGTTCTCGATGGGGGTGCCGGTGAGCGCCAGCTTGAACGGGGCCTTGAGCCGGCGCACCGCCTTGGCCTGGAAGGAGCCGGCGTTCTTGATGGCCTGGGCCTCGTCCACCACCGCCATGCCCCAGTGGCGGGCGCTGAAGATCTCCTCCTCGCGGCGGATCACGCCGTAGGTGGTGAGCACGATGGTGTGCGGCCGGAACACCTTCGGCAGGTCGTCCCGGTTGTTGCCGTGGTGCACGAAGAACGGGATGGTGGGCGCGAACTTGGTGATCTCCCGCTCCCAGTTGCCCAGCAGGGACGTGGGGCAGATCAGCAGGGTGGGCGGGCCCACCTGGGGGTTCTTCTGCTGCCGGTGCAGCAGCAGCGCCAGCACCTCGATGGTCTTGCCCAGGCCCATGTCGTCGGCCAGGATGCCGCCCAGGCCGAGCCGGTCCAGGCCGTCCAGCCAGGCCAGGCCGCGCAGCTGGTAGGGCCGCAGCTCGCCGATGAAGCCGGCCGGCTGGGTGATGGGCTGATCGGGGAGGATCTTCAGCTCGTCAAGCGCGGCGCCGAAATCGCCGGCGGCCTCCACTTCGATGGCCTCGGTCACCCCGGGGATGTGCGCGGTGCCGGTGAGGGCCGCGGCCAGGGCCTCGCCCCGGCTCATGCTTTCGAACCCGGCGCCGCGGCTGGCCTGGATCACCTGGGTGATCTGCTTGAGCGTGGCCGGATCCAGGGCCACCCACTTGCCCTTCCAGGCCACCAGCGGATGCTTGAGGCTGGCCATCTGGGCGAAATCCTGGAGGTCCAGGTTGTCGCTGCCCAGCATCAGCGACCAGTCGGCGGAAACCGCGCCGTCCAGCCCTTCCTGGGCGGCTTCGGCGCTGCCCTCCAGCAGCTGGCGGGCGCCGAGCTTGACCTTGGCCCGCAGCCGGCGGGCGCCGCCGAATTCGGCCAGGGCCTCGGGGATGTGCACCAGGAAGCCGGACTCCTTGAGCTGGGAGGCGCCCCGGGTGAGGAACTCCCAGGCTTCCGGCGGGGTGAGGATGAGGTCTTCGGGCTGCTTTCCGGAAAGGGTGCCCTCCAGGGCCGGGAAGAACGGCACCGCCCGGGCCAGGCCGCGCAGCAGCACCTTGCGCGCCTCCAGCACCTCGGGCTCGATGGAGGCCTCCCAGAGGCGGTTCACCGGGATCACGTCGCCTTCCTGGGTCTCCAGGCCCACCCGCAGGATCCAGCCGCCTTCGGACAGGCGGTCGGCCTCCTGGATGGCGTCCTTGCCCGGCGGCACCGGCGGCGCCTCCAGGGTGAGGCTGGGGCGGATCCACTGGACCCGGGCGCCTTCGCTCCACTGCTCCAGCTGTTCGCCCAGGGTCCGCTCGGTGATGCCGATGGTGGGGAACTCGTTCATGGGGTGGCTGAGGGCCACCATCAGCCGCTCGTCCCAGGGCAGCCGGTCGCGCTTGTGCCCGCGCAGGCGGTGGATCAGGCCCAGCCGGGGATCCTCCCCCTGGCGCAGCGATCCGGCCACGAAGCGCACCAGGAAATCGGCGCCGTCCTCCAGGAAGGCGCGCAGCACCATCTGGCCTGAAGGCGGCATGGCCAGGTCGTCGTCCAGTTCCTCGGTCTCGAAGGTGCCCAGGGCCAGACCCTTGGTAAAGGTCCAGCCGTCGTCCTCGGGGAACGCCAGGGCCGAGGGGGGCATGGACTTCAGCAGCTGGTCCAGGGCCTCGCGGTCCACGGGGCTGGTGAGGCTGATGCCCCAGGTGGCGCGCCATGGGTTGCCGCGGGTGTCCAGCTGGGGCAGCAGGGCGCCGCGCAGCACCATGGACTGCAGAAGGCGCAGGGCCACGCCCCAGAAGGCCAGGCTGCCGCCCACCCGCCCCGGGTCGGCGGCCATGGAGGCCAGCCAGGGCAGGGCCCGCTGCCAGCGCAGGGGCACCGTGTGGGTCTCCACCAGGCTGCCGTCGGCCAGGAACACCCGGGCCCGGGCCGGGGTGAGCCGGTCGCGGCCGTGAAGGTTGCCCGGCAGGGTGCGCAGGATGCGCTGCCAGTCGGCAACCGCGGCTTCGCCCTGAAGACAAAGCAGAAAGCCGCGGTCCAGGGGACGATACTGAAGTATGGGCCGGGTCATTCAGTTACCCTTTTCCTGGGAGCGACACATATGAAACTGGGTTTTGCTAGCGATCATGCGGGGTATGACCTCAAGGAACGCCTGAAGGCGTGGGCCCTTGCTGCTGGACACGAGGCGGTCGACTTCGGAACCGATGGTCCTGCCTCTGTGGATTATCCGGATTTTGCGCACCGGGCAGCGGCTGGGAAGGACAAGTGGGAACGCCTAGTACTGGTGTGCGGCTCAGGGATCGGGATCAGCATGGCGGCCAACCGCCATGCCAACGTCCGTTGTGCCCTGGTGACTTCCCCCGAGCACGCCAGACTGGCTAGACAGCACAACGACGCAAACGCCATCGCTTTCGGCCAGCGGCTGACGGATCCGCTCCAAGCTGAATATTACCTGAAAACCTTCCTGGAAACCCCCTTTCTCGGCGGTCGCCACCAAAATCGAGTGAAAAAAATCGAACTGGATCCTGAAAAATGATGAGAACTCCCAATGAATTGAGGAATCTGCGGCTGGAGACCGGGGTCCAGGTGCATGCCGACGGATCCTGCCTGATCCGCCTGGGCGACACCCACGTGCTCTGTTCCGCCAGCCTGGAAGATCGGGTGCCGGGCTGGATGAAGGGCCAGGGCCGGGGCTGGATCACGTCCGAATACGGCATGTTGCCGCGCAGTACCCATACCCGGACAGACCGGGAAGCGGCCAAGGGCAAGCAGCAGGGCCGCACGGTGGAGATCCAGCGGCTGATCGGCCGCAGCCTGCGCCAGGCGGTGGACCTGGAGGCCCTGGGCGAGCGCCAGATCACCCTGGATTGTGATGTGCTCAACGCCGACGGCGGCACCCGCTGCGCGGCCATCACCGGCGCCTGGGTGGCGCTGGCCATCGCCCTGAAGGGCCGGGACCTGGGCGCGGCGCTGCGCCGCCAGGTGGCGGCGGTGAGCGTGGGCATCCTGGAAGCCGGGGCTGAGCTGCGCCGGGGGCTGATCCTCGACCTGGAGTACGAGGAGGACCACCGGGCCGCGGTGGATTGCAACCTGGTGGCGGCCGCCCGGGTGCCGGCCGCGGGCGGGCTGGAGCTGGTGGAGTTCCAGTCCACCGGGGAGGGGCGCAGTTTCAGCCGGGCCGAGGCCATGGCTTTGATGGACCTGGGGCTGGAAGGGTGCGCGGCGATGATGGCGGCCCAGCTCGCCGCACTTTCATGAACGAGGGGGGACCGCGCGGTCGCTACGCTCCCTCTCCGTCCCCCCTCGTGCTCCCCCACCTGGTGCCCGGGCAGAGCCCGGTCGCCAGGTCTGGCATGATCTTGCGGGCACTGCTGGCCGCGGCGGCATCCTGCCTGCTGATGGCGGCCGAGCCCGCGCCCCGGGTGGCGCCGTTCGCGGTGAAGGTGGTGCCCCCGGACTTCGTGTTCCACTTCGCGCCCCGGGTGGAGCTGCCCGGGCGGCCCTCGGTGGCCCTGGTGCTCAGCGGCGGCGGCGCCCGCGCGGTGGCCGCCATCGGGGTGATCCAGCGGCTGGAGGAGGCGGGGGTGCCGGTGGACAGCATCACCGGCACCAGCGCCGGCGCGCTCATGGGCGCGCTCATGGCCAGCGGCTTCTCCGGCCAGGAGATCCAGGAGCTGTTCACCCGGGTGGATTTCAACCGGGCCTTCCTGGATCCGCTGGTGCGCAGCCCCGGGCGCACCCTGCAGGAGGACGAGGCGGAGAACGGGACCATCCTCTCCATCCAGATGGAGGGCGGGCGGCCCTCGTTCGCCCTGGCCTTGCGCGACGGGGTGGAGATCCAGCGCACCCTGGAAGGCCTGCTGGCCCGGGGCGCCTACTTCTCCGGCGGCAACTTCGACGCCCTGCGCTTCCCGCTGCGGGTGGTGGCCACCACCCTGGAAACGGGCAAGGGCCGGGTCTTCCAGGACGGCGACCTGGTGGAGGTGCTGCGCGCCTCCATGGCCGTGCCCGGCGCCTTCAGCCCGGTGCTCATCGGCGGGCAGCATTACGTGGACGGGGCTCTGGTGGAGAACCTCCCGGTGTTCATCGCCATGGACGCCTTCCACCCGGACCTGACCCTGGCGGTGGACGTGAGCTCGCCGCTGGACAACCGCACCGCCACCAACTTCTTCTCCCTGGCCGCGCGCAGCCTCGACCTGGTGGTGGAACGCCGCCAGTGGGAAAGCCGGGCCGAGGCCAGCGTGCTGATCCGTCCCGAGCTGGGCCCGGTGAATTTCATGGACTACGGCGGCCAGTTGCCGGCCATGGTGGCGGCGGGGCGCAAGGCGTTCGACGCCGGGGTGCCGGCGCTCCGGGCGGCGCTGATGAACCCGCTGGGCGGCGAGGAGCTGCTGCCCACCCGCAAGATGGTGATCCAGACCCCCGCCCCGCTGCCGCCGGAGGCCAGGGCCATGCTGGGCCGGGTGCTGCCCGAAGGCCAGCCGATCCGCCGCCAGGGCGTGCTGGTGGTGCTCCAGCAGATGCTGCTGCACGGCTGGGCCCGGGAGGCCACGGCCGCCTGCGTGGACCAGGACGGTAAAACGGTGCTGGTCTTCCGGTTCACCCCCTTCGCCCGGATCCGGCAGTGGGAGGTGGATGCGCCCGAGGGCTGGCGCCGCGAGATCGAGGCCGGCCTGCGCACGCGCTTCCCGCTGGGCGAGCGCTTCAATCCCGAGGACTTCGGGGCCTTCGTGGGCGACTGGGTGCACCGCATCGTCATGGACGGCACCCCGCTGGTGGATGTGCGCGGGTCCGGCTTCCAGGACGCCTCCGGCACCCTCCGGCTGGTGGTGCGCGAGCCGCGGATCCGCAAGGTCACGGTGCTGGGCGGCGGCCGGGAGTCCGAGTCCAGGTACCTGAAGGGCGCCATGGCCGGCCTGGTCGGGCAGCCCCTGCGCACCGCCCGCCTGCGCAACCAGGTGGACCTGGTGGAACGCCGGCTGCAGCTCCTGGAGCTGCGGTTCCAGCTGCGGCCGGCCCCGGGCGCCGACAACGGGGCGGAGCTGGCCCTGGTGCCGGTGCACCACAAGAGCCAGGTGCTGGACCTGAGCCTGGGCTACGAATCCAACCTGGGCGCCGAATCCGGCTTCACCTACCGCACCGTCAACTTCGGCGCGGCGGGGGTGGAAGGGGAGATCGGCGGGATCAAGAACCGGCTGGAAGACCAGGTGTGGATGGCCCTGCGCGGGCCGGTGGCCCGCGACTTCCCGGGCAACGGGCTGGCCGCGACCGCCTCCTCCTGGCGCCAGCGCCTGGACGGGCCGCTGTTCTTCCCCAGCACCACCATCCCGGCCGGGGTGGACGACGGCAGGATCGAGCGGCGCGACCTGGGCCTGGGCTGGTTCTTCCGGTTCGGCAACCTGGGCCAGGGCAAGACCGGGCTGGACGCCGGTTGGCGCGAGGCCGCCGCCACCTGGGGCGGCCAGCGGCAGGTGAGCCATCAGCGCACCGCGGAACTGTCCACCGAATGGGACAACTTCGACCGCCACACCTTCCCCCATGACGGCCTGCTGGTGCGCGGCCGCTACGGGTTCGGCGAGTCGATGGCCACCGCCGAGACCCCGGGGACCCCGTTCCGCTTCGGCTACCTGCGGGCCCGGGGGCTCACCTCGTTCGGCTCCAACCGCACCCCGGCCAGCCCGGGCCTGGACCTGGACCTGGAGTGGGGCTACGGCAACCACCTCCCGGTGGACCGCTGGTGGACCCTGGGCGGAACGTCGTTCCTGATGGGTTCCAGGTCCATGGGCTACCTGGCGCCCAATTTCCTGGTGGGGCGGCTGGGCTTCCCGGTGGGCATTCCCGGGCCGTACGGCCTGTCCTTCCAGGCGATTCCCCGGTTCGACTACGGGCTGATGGCCGGCGACGCCGGCAGCCTGTTCAGCGCCCTGCGGGGCGAAGGGGCCGGCCTTGTGCTGCGCACCATCCTGTCCCGGTTCTACGTGGAGGTGTCCTACGGCGGCCTGCGCACCAGCCAGGGCCAGGGCTGGAGCCGGGCCTCGGGCACCTTCACCGCGCTGATCGGCACCCAGCCGTTCGATATCTGGAGCCACCGCTGATGGCGACTCCGCTGGCCAAGGACCTGGCCGCGGAGCAGCGGGCCTTCCTGGGCCGGAACCGGGCGCTCTGGGCCGACCACCTGGCCCGGGCCCGGGACTTCCTGGGCCAGGGCCTGGGGGCGGCGGATCCGGCGGCGCCGGTGCTGGTCCTGGGGGCCGGCTCCGGGCTGGAGGTGCCCTGGCGCCTGGCGCCCGCCTCGACGGTGGGCTGGGACGCCGACCCCTGGAGCCGGGTCCGCACTCTGCTCCGGCACCGCCGCTTCCCGCCCTGGGTGTTCCAGGATCTCACCGGCGGGCTGGATGCGCTGGCCGCCCTGGCCTGGCGCACCGCGCGCCAGCCCTGGTCGGGCCGGGTCCGCGCCACCGGCACCGCCGCCCGCCGCCTGGCCGGGCTGATCGGCTCCCTGGAGCCCAGCCCGGAGCCGCTGCGCGCCTGGATCCGCGAGCACCGCCCGGGCACCATCCTGGCGGCCAACGTCATGGGCCAGTTCGGGGTGGTGGCCCAGCGGATCGTGGAACGGGCCTTCCAGGGCCGCCTGCCCTGGGCCGAGGACCCCGACCTGCCGGATCCGCTGTTCGACGCCCTCCAGGGCTGGACCGCCCGGGCCGTGCGGGCCTGGATGGCGGCGCTGCTGGACAGCGGGGCCAGCCTGTGGCTGATCCACGACCGCGGCGTGGTGTTCGGCGACACCCCGGTGACCCTGGGCCCCATGGCGGCGGACTGGATCGCCCAGTTGCGGTCAGGCAGCCCATTGGAAGTTTCCGATCCCTTGTGCGGCGTCGATGTGGTGAGCGAAGTCCAGGGCCGGATCCTGGCCCGCCACCAGCGCTGGCTCTGGCCGGTGGCGCCCGGGCAGACACATATTGTCGAAGCGATGCAGATCCCAACATCTTCGACATTCTTGAGTCATAATCCAGACTAGGGTTTTGCATGGGGTCATATGGCTGATTTTCGACGTCTTCTCCTCGGTCGCCGACTGGCCAGCGACGAGACTCAGCACACCAAGATCAGCAACCCCGTTGGACTAGCTGTTTTTTCCTCAGACGCTCTTTCATCGGTGGCCTATGCCACCCAGGAAATCACCGCGTCCCTGTCCATGGCCCTGGGCCACGGCGGCATCGGCATCGCCGCGGGAGTGGCCGCCTCGGCCGTGTTCGGGCTGGTGGTGCCGGTCGCCTTCGGCATCGTCACCCTCCTGACCATGCTGGCGTTCAGCTACCGGCAGACCATCATGGAGTACCCGGGCGGCGGCGGCGCCTACGTGGTGGCCAAGGAGAACCTGGGCGAGATGGCGGCCCAGACCGCCGGCGCCTCGCTGCTCATCGACTACATCCTCACCGTGGCCGTGTCGGTTTCCTCCGGCATCGCGGCCATCACCGCCGCCGCGCCGTTCCTGCAGGGCTACAATGTCCTTCTGTCGCTGCTGGCCATCGCCTTCATCGCCACCGCCAACCTGCGCGGGGTGAAGGAGAGCGGGCGGCTGTTCGCCATTCCCACGTACGGCTTCATCAGCTGCATGATGATCCTGCTGGTCATCGGCTTCGGCCGCTGGGCGTTCGGCGCCCCGTTCGTGCCGGACCCCAGCCCCGACCAGATCCAGCACGCGGTGGGCCACGCCTCCCAGCTGAGCGGGCTGGTGTTCGTCTGGGTGTTCATGCGGGCCTACTCCGCGGGCTGCACCGCCCTCACCGGCGTGGAGGCGATCTCCAACGGGGTCACCGCGTTCAAGGAGCCCACGAGCAAGAACGCCGCCAAGACCATGGTCTGGATGGTCTTCCTGCTGGGCGTCATGTTCCTGGGCATCACCCTGCTCAGCCGCCACTTCGGGGTGACCTACCACCACAGCCTGGATCCCACGGTGGTGCAGGAGACCCTGCTTTCCAAGCTCACCCGGCAGATCCTGGGCACCCACGGCGTCATGGGGCTGCCCGCCAAGGTCTACTACTACATCATCCAGGGCTTCACCTTCGCCATCCTCGTGGTGGCGGCCAACACCGCCTACGCCGATTTCCCGCGGCTGGCCGCGCTGCACGCCAAGGACGGGTTCCTGCCCCAGCAGTTCACCAGCATGGGCGACCGGCTGGTGTTCTCCAACGGCATCATGATCCTGTCCGTGTTCGCCGGCTGCCTGGTCTTCCTGTTCCACGCCAACACCGACATCCTGCTGCCCCTGTACGCCCTGGGCGTGTTCCTGGGCTTCACCATCAGCCAGGCCGGCATGGTGGTGCACTGGTTCCGCAAGCGCGGCCGCCACTGGCACGCCAAGGCGGTGGTGAACGGGCTGGGCGGCTGCGCCTCGGCCGTCGTGATGCTGGACATCGCCATCACCAAGTTCGCCGGCGGCGCCTGGATCGTCATCGCCCTGGTGCCGGTGCTGGTGGTCACCTTCTTCAACATCCACCGCCACTACATCCGGGTGAAGTCCACCCTGGCCGCCAGCCGCACCGACGCCTTCCTGCCCAGCAAGCACCACGCCATCGTGCTGGTGTCCAGCCTGCACGCCGGCGTGGTCCAGGCCCTGGCCTACGCCCGGCTCATCTCCGGCAACCGGGTGGAAGCGCTCACCGTGGACCTCGGCTCCGACGGCTTCCACGAAAGCCCCGCCATCCAGAAGCTGCGCGCCGACTGGGCCTACTACGGCATGGGGGTGCCCCTGCGCAGCGTGCCCAGCCCGTACCGGCGGATTGTCGAGCCGATCCTGGAGGAAGTGGAACGGTTCCGCCTGGCCGAGCCCGAAGTCTGCCTGACCGTGATCCTCCCGGAGTTCGTCACGCCCAAGTGGTGGCAGCGCATCCTGCACAACCAGATGGCGTTCCGGATCAAGGCCATGCTCATGACCAAGCCGGGGGTGATCGTCACCTCGGTGCGCATGCACCTGCCGGACTGAGCCTACCGCGCCCGGTGCGGCAGCTGCAGGATCTCCAGGCCCGAAAGCAGCTCGGCCAGGGTGCGGTGGTTGGGGGTGAGCACCATGCACAGGAACGACACCGGGAAGCTCAGGGCCGAGACCAGGTGAAGCAGGGAGAAGGACATGCGGCGCTCGGGCAGGTCGCTGTCGAGCAGCAGGTGCTCCATGCCCATCATGGGCGACTGGCCCACCAGCACCAGCGGCACCATGAGGTAGGTCCAGGACACCGAGGCGTGCACCGGCAGCAGGTAGGGCCAGAGGTTCGCATAGACCACGGCGGGCGGGGCCCCGGCCATCCAGCAGGCCACCAGCCCCAGCCCGGCGTTGAGCGACACCAGCACCAGGCACTCCAGGGCCTCCATCTTGACCACCGGCCAGAACGAGTCGGTGAGCTCCAGCTCGGGATGGGGCTGGGGCAGTTCCATGCGCAGGCCGAGATCCTGGAACTCCCGGGAGGGATCCTCCTCGGCGGGCACCGGCTCCAGGATGGTCAGCGGCTCCACCCGGCCCAGGGCGGGGGTGGAAAGGGTCTGGTGCTCCTCCCGGGCGGGGCCGGCGGTCTTCAGGGCCGAGGCCTGGAACAGGAGCGGACGGGGCAGGGGCTGCCGGGCCAGGCTCAGGCCGCATTGCGGGCACTCCAGCACCAGCGGGGTGATCCGCTGGTGGCAGCTGGGACAATGGGTTCGCGGGTTCAAGGTCAACCCAGCAGCTGGATCCAGGGGGCCCGGTCGGCCTTGGCCAGGTCCTGGATGGATTCAAGCAGCTTGAGCCTGGCTGGCCAGGCCGGGTCCTGGGGATACATGGCCCGGCCCAGGAGGAGGACATCCTTGGTCTTGCCCAGGTGGTCCTCGGCGGCATAAAGGGGCGCCAGCGCCAGCAGCACCTTGCGGGCCCGGCCGCGCAGGTCGAGATCGTCGGGATCGTGGCGCAGCAGCGCGAGGATGCACCGGCGGGCCCCCTCCAGGTCGCCCGTCTGCAGGGCCCGGTCGTACTCGTCGACGGTGACCGTCACCGGGAGGTAGGTCAGCTTGTCCTTGGCCTTCTGCACCAGCAGGGTGGCGGCCGGGTTGTCCGGATCCCGGCGCGCCCATTCCTCGGCCCGGAAATAGGCCAGCAGGGGATCCTCGGCCAGGGCCCCCTCGCCTTCGCTGCGCACCGAATCCAGCGGCTCGGCCAGCGACGGGATGTCCACCATCCGCGACACCGGCCTCAGGGCGTTGCGCTTGGCGGCGGCGACCGCTTCCCGCAGGGCCGCCTCGCGCAGGCGCATCCCGTAGATGCCCAGGCCGAGGAGCGCCAGGAAGGCCAGGCTGCCGGCCAGGACCAGGTTCCGGGGGCGGTGGAGCCGCCGGGGCAGGCGCGCCCGGCCCAGCACCCCGGGCAGCCGGAAGCCGTCCCGCTGGGGCGGGCGCACGGTGAGGGCCCTGGGCGGGCCCACCGGAGGCGCGGGGGGAGCGGCCTTGGCGGGGGCGGGGTCGACCTGGATGGGGATGGGGGCGCTGCGCTGGGTCTCCTGGACGGCCAGCAGCGTCCTCACCTGGTGGTAGCCCTGGATCACCCGGGGATCCTGGGAGCCCTGGTCCAGCAGCTGCTGGAAGGCCCGGGAGGCCTCCTCCAGCCGCCGGTCGCGCAGCAGCTGGCCGGCGTGCCAGATCTGGGTTTCCCTCGGGTCGGGGGCGGCCTTGGGGGCCGGCGCGGGGCTGGGGGCCGCGGCCTGGGCCTGTTCCCGGCGGGCCATCTTCAGGTAATCCAGGGCGTCCTGGTGCTCCGGCTGCTGCTCCAGCGCCCGCCGCCACTTGGCGATGGCTTCCTCGGCCATGCCCATCTCATAGAGCTGGGCCCCTTCCCGCACCAGCTGGTCGGCGCCGGCCGGCGGCGGCGCGGGTTCCGCGGCCTGGGCGTCCTGGGCGGACGGGGCGGCGGCAAGCGGCTCGAGCCCCATCTCCCGGCGGGCGTCGTTGGCATAGGCGATGGCCAGCTTGTGCCTGGGGTCGGTGACCAGGATCCGCTCCCATTTTTCCAGGGCGTCGGTCAGCTGGCCCATGTCGAACAGGGTGCAGCCCTCCTGCAGCAGCCGCTCGTTGTCCCAGGCCCCGCTTTTCTGGTCGAGGAACTGCTTGACCCGGAACAGCCCTTCCCGCGCCGCCTGGTGGCCGGGCTCCCGCTTGAGGATGGCCTGCCAGATCTGCCCGGCCTGCACCACGTCGCCCGCCTCGAACAGGGCGGTGGCGTGGTTCAGGTGGGCCTGGTAGGGGTCTTGGGGCATGGGTGCGGCTCAGTCGGTGGAACTGGAATCGAGGGCCCGGATCAGCAGCATGAAGGTGCTTCTCCCGCAGGAGAACTCCTGACGGTCCAGTAGTTGGGTGGGGCCGTCAATGGCCTTGCCGCCGGTGACGGTGCCGTTGGTGGAGCCCAGGTCGGTGAGCCAGGCGGTGCCGTCGGCGTGGATCTCGAGCCGGGCGTGCTTGCGGGAGGTCTCGGGATCGTTGATGATCACGTCGCCTTCCTCCCGGCCCAGGGTGGTCACCGGGGCGGTGAGGGCCCGGACGGTGGAGGCCTGGGGCCCGGTGAGGAAGGCCAGGCTGTAGCGGATGCCCGGCGGCATGGCGGTTTCCCCCGACGAGGCGAGCATGGCGTCGCGCAGCCGGCGCGAGGTGGTCTCGGTGGGCTTGGGGGCCGGGGGCAGGGGGGTGGGCGCCTCCATGGGCGGCGGCGTGGCCTCGCTGGTCAACGGGTTCATCACCTCGAACATGGTGGCGCATTTCGGGCACTGGAACCGTTTGGATATCGCTCCCTGGAAGCGGGAATCCGCATACTGGAACCGCGCCGAGCAGGAAGGGCAGACAATGATCATTTCTCCCCCCGGGAAAAGCCTGGTTCCAGTCTACTTTCTCGTGGCAAAAAAGCTGAACTCCTCTTTGAGCGGCACCCCGGGCGGGATCTTGAAGCCGGTCACCGCGGCCGGGAGCGCCTGGTTGATCACCAGCGGGCCCAGTTCCAGCAGCCAGGAGTCGCCCCCCCGTTCCACCCAGGTCACCTGGCGCGGCAGGAAGGTGTCCTTGTCCACCCAGATGGTGAGCAGGTCCAGCCGCTTCTTCACCGCCAGGCTGCGCGGGCGGAGGATGAACTGGTACGAGCCCTTCACCTCCCGGCCGTCCTCCAGGGACACCTTGAAGTAGTCGGAAAGGTAGGACAGCTTCTGGCCCAGCCCCAGGAACTGGCGGTTGGCGTTCTTGATGAAGCCGATCTTGAGCCGCTCGCCGACGCCGGCGGCCGGGCTGTAGGAGAGCAGGGCCTTGGGGGTCAGGTGGAGGATCAGGTCTTCCGGGGCGGCGAAATTGAAATGGACGAAGTCGGAGCCCTGCAGGAAGACCGTGCCCTTGGTCACCGTGGGGGTCTTGAGCAGCACCCGGCGGATGGTGAGGGTGAAGGGCGCCTGGAGGGTGTTCACCCGGGCCTGGGCGGCGTCGAAACGCTCGGCCGCCTGCTGCACGTCCAGCGGCGACTGGGCGCGGAGGGTCATGGCGGCGAGCATCAGGCACCCCAGGAGCCGAACGACGGGCCGGAAGCGGACGGGTCCTCCCATCAGTTCACCATGAACGTGGCGCCCTTCATGGGACGGTCCTGGCCGGCCTGGAAGCCGATCCCCAGCAGCACGGAGGTGGTGCGGATCTGCAGGGTCGCGCCGATGTTGGTCACGTCCACCGAGTCGATCTTCCGGCGCTCGGCGCCCACCAGGAAGGCCGCGGCCGAGCTGATGGTGAAGCGCAGGGAGGCGCTGGAGGACTGCTGCTTCACCGGGAACGGCATGCGCTCCACGGAATTGATGTCGCTTTCCAGGGAGACCTTGGCGATCTGGCCCAGGTCCAGCTGGAGCCCGGCCCGGAACTGGGGCTTCAGGTAGACGTCCCAGAGGTGCTTGGAATTGATCTGGTCGGCGCTGAGCCCCACCCGCACGCCCTGGACCAGTTCCAGCACGATCCCCGCGTCCAGCGCCATGTTCCAGCTGCGGACCTGGGTGGAGGTGCTGTCCAGCAGGCTGGACACCGCGCCCGGATAGGGATTCAGCGGGACGTAGTTCAGCACCGTGTCGCCCATGGCCCAGCGTTCCACCCGCAGGCTGACGCCCAGGGTGGTGGTGGAATTCTTCTGCAGCGGCCCGCCGCCGCCGATGCTCAGCCGGTCCACGGTGGCCCGGCGCCCGTCCAGGTAGGACAGGTTGCCGGCCAGGCCGGAGCCGAAGTTGCCGGGGGTCAGGTCCGGATAGGCGAGCAGCCCGTTGAACTCCTCCCGGGTCAGGCCGAGGCTGCCGCCGCCCTTGGTGGCGGCGAAGCCGTAGGCCTGGGTGCGCAGGGCCCAGGGGGCGTTGCCGAGCTTGGCCATGGAGGCCGGGTCCGAGGCGCCCATGTTGTTCAGGGTGGTTTCGGTGTCCTTGGACTGCTGGTCGCCCTCCAGGTAGGTGAAGTAGTAGCCGTTGGGGGCCTCGCTGTAGCGGGCCGGGTTGCCCAGCGGGTTCATCCCCTCGGAAAAGACCTTGGAGCCCCCGAAGGCGGGGCCGTCGGTGAACATGGGCGACTGGGCCCAGGCGGGCGCGCATACGGCGGACGCGATGAGAACGATCCGGGCGAACAGGGGTTTGGGTGTCATGGGAATATCCTGAGGCTATTGGTTCGGAGCCGCAACCTGCAATGGCTCGTCCTGGCGGGCCAGGTGCAGGACAGTGCTGGAATGGCGCAGGACCTCGGCCGCGGCCAGGCGGGCCAGGGCCGGATCGTTGTTGTGTTCGCTCAGATGGGCCAGGACCAGGGTCTTGAGCCGGGGGGTGAGGATCCCGGTGAGCAGCTCGCCCATGCTTTCGTTGCTGAGGTGGCCCACCCGGCTGAGGATGCGGGCCTTCAGGGCGGGCGGGTAGGTGCCCTCCCGGAGCATCTGGATGTCGTGGTTGGCTTCCAGCGCCAGCAGGTCGAGCCCGGCGCAGTGATCGGCCACCAGGGCGGTGGGATGGCCCAGGTCGGTGACCACCGCCGCCTGGAACCCGTCCCACTCCACCCGGAAGGCCACCGGATCGGCCGCGTCGTGGGGGGTGGTGAAGGGCAGCACCCGCACCCCGTTCCAGTCGGCCGCGTGGCCGGCGCGCAGGGGGATCAGCCGCTCCGGGGGGATCTCGATGCCGTGGATGGCCTGCACCGCCGCCAGGGTCTCCCGGGTCACCAGGAAGACGCACCCGGTGTGCCGGAGCAGGATGGGCACGGCGCGGATGTGGTCGGAATGCTCGTGGGACAGGGCCACCGCGCCCACCTGGGCGAAATCCCAGCCGATCGCCTCCATGCGCAAGCGGATCTGCTTGAGGGAGATGCCCGCGTCCACCAGCAGCACGCGCTGGCCATCGGAGAAGGCATGGCAGTTGCCTTTGGAACCTGAGGCGAGGGCGGCGTAGTTCACCGCCCCAGCATAACTCAATTGACTCCCTGGTAGGCCTCGTCGAGCACCTGGCTCATGTGCTTCACTTTCACGTCGAGTCCATGCTTCCGCGCCCCGTAGCCCAGGTGCATCATGCAGGCCGGGCACTCGGTCACCAGGGTCTCGGAGCCGGTCTTGGCCACGTTGTTCATCTTCCGCTCCAGCACCCCCGAGGCCTCTTCGTGGTGCAGGAAGGTGTAGCTGCCGGCCGCCCCGCAGCACCAGTCGGATTCCGGCAGCTCCCGGTAGGCCAGGCCCGGCACCGATTTCAGCAGCTGGCGCGGCTGGGCGGTGATCTTGGCGAAGCGGTTGGAGAGGTGGCAGGGGTCGTGGTAGGTGACCGTGCCGGGCAGGGCACCCGGCTGCTCGATGCCGATGGCGGCCAGGTACTCGCTGAAGCTCCGGATCTTCCGGGAAAGGGCGGCGGCCTGGTCCCGGTACTCGGGGTCGTCCTTGAGCAGGTTGCCGTACTCCTTGAGGTGGGTGCTGCAGCTGCCGCAGTCGGAGATGATGGCCTCCAGGCCCTCGGCCTCCCGGGCCATGCGGTCGATGTTCTTCCGGGCGATGTCCCGGGCGGTGTCCAGGTCGCCGTACGAATGGGCCGGGCGGCCGCAGCAGGTGTTGTCCATGATGGTGGTGGCGCAGCCGTTGCGGGCCAGCACGCGCAGGGTGGCGGCCACCGCTTCCGGGAACTGGAAGCTCATGCCGCAGGAGGCGAAATAGCCGATCCGGTGCTTCACCTCCCGGGGCGCCGGAACCCGGTCCTGGTCGCCGCGCAGGAAGGCCCGGGCGCCCATGCTCGGCAGCACCTTGTCCACCGACTGGAAGCGCGGGTCCACCAGCCGCAGCATGCCGGACTTCTCGGCCAGCTTGGTGAGGCCGTGGCGCTTGGCCCAGAGCGCCATGCGCCCGGCGGTTTCCAGCCGCTTGCTGTGGGCCAGGATCTCCCGGAACAGGAAGCGCTGCCACTTGGGCTGGCCGTGGCGCCGGAGGTAGGCGGAGCGGATGGCCAGCACGGTCTCGTCGGTGCGGATGGCCGGGAAGCAGTGGGCGGTGCAGCCGCGGCACAGCAGGCAGTCCTCCACGGCGTGGAACACCTCGGCGGTCAGTTCCATCTGGCCCAGGATCAGGGCCCGGGCCACGGACTGGCGGCCCCGGCCCAGGGAGTGCTCCGAGCCGGTGGTGCGGAATACCGGGCAGCCCGCTTGGCAGAAACCGCAGCGGTTGCACTGGGCGATGGTGTCATACAGGGGAAGCAGTTCATTGGTTGCCATGGTTTGCCTCAGATCCCGGCCACGAACCGCCCCGGGTTGCAGATGCCCCGGGGGTCGAATTCCGCCTTGAGCCGGCGCATGAGCTCCAGCCCGCTGCCCGCCGGGCCCCACACGTCCAGCAGTCGTTTCAGCGGCGGGGGGGCGTGGTGCAGCACCAGGCCGCCGCCGGCCGCCACGGCCTGGGCGCGCAGCGCCTCCAGGGCGGCGGACACCGGGGCCTGGGGCTGGGTGCCCGCGTCCGGCAGGTAGAGCAACCAGATCACCCCGCTGCCGGCATAGGCCATGATCGCGGAGCGCAGGCCGCCGATGCGCCCCTGCTCGCCGGCGGCGGCCACCAGGTCGCAGGTGCGGGCGATGGGCACGGTGATCTTGCAAAGGATCCGGGCCGGGTTGGCGGGCTGGGCGGCCTCCAGCAGGTTGCGCACCGCGTGCCAGGTGGGGCCGACCTTGGTGGCCGGGACCGGCACCAGGGAGCCGCCGTTGGCCTCGACCAGGGCGGAGAACTCGTGCGCCTGGCGGGCCACGGTCTCCGGGCTGCCGGCCAGGGCCACGGCCAGGCCCCAGGTGCGGGCGGGCGGCGCCAGCTCCAGGGTCGGGGCCAGCAGCTCCACCGCCTCCGGATTCAGCAGGTCGATGGATTCCGGAAGCAGGAAGGAGGCCATGGCCTGGGTCACCGCCGAGCGGGCGCCGGCCAGGTGCGGGAACAGCCCGATCACCCCGGCCCACTGGGCGGGCATGGGCAGCAGCTTGAAGGTCACTTCGGTGATGATGCCCAGGGTGCCCAGGCTGCGGATGAACATCTTGTTCATGTCGTAGCCGGAAACGTTCTTGATCACCCGGCCGCCGCAATGGATCCGCTCCCCGTCCGGGAGCACCACCCGCATGCCCAGCAGCCAGTCCCGCACGGTGCCGTAGCGCAGCCGGCTGGGGCCGTTCTGGTTGGCCGCCACCAGGCCGCCCAGGGTGACGAGGTGGTCGGCGGGCGGGTCCAGGGGCAGGATGGCCCGGTCCCGGGCCACGGTCTCCTGCAGCGTGGCCAGGCGCATGCCGGCCTCGGCGGTGACCGTGAGGTTGGCCGGGTCCCAGGCCACCATGCGGTTCATCCGGCCCAGCTGGAGCACCACCTGGGTGCGGGCCGGGGGATTGCCCAGGCCCATGGCGGTGCCCTCGCCCCAGGGGATAATGGCCGCTCCGGTGCGCGAGCAGGCGGCCACCACCTGGGACACCTCCTCTTCCGTGTCGGGCCGCACCACCAGTTCCGGGGAGACCCCGTCCACGGCGAACGGCGCGGTGCAGGACGGCCCGGCCAGCACCTGGTCGCGGCCGACGATGGTTTCCAGCTGCTCCGCCAGGCTGCTCAAATCACTGGGCACAGGCCACCTCCTCGGGAGCCGGGAACATCTTCCCGGGGTTGGCCAGGTTGGCCGGGTCGAAGGTGCGCTTGACCCGCCGCTGGGCCTGGATGTCGGCTTCGCTCATGACCAGCCGCATCGCCTTCATCTTCTCCAGCCCCACCCCGTGCTCGCCGCTGATGGTGCCGCCCAGGGCCGCGCACAGCCCCAGGATCTCCATGCCGGCCTGGAGCACCCGGGCCTTCTGGTCCGCGTCCCGCCAATCGAACAGGATCAATGGATGCAGGTTGCCGTCGCCGGCGTGGAACACGTTGGGGATGCGCAGGTCGTACTTCAGGGCCACCTCGGCCACCTTGCGCAGCACCTCCGGCAGGGCGGTGCGCGGCACGGTGCCGTCGCACACCAGGAAGCTGGGGGCGAGCCGGGCCACCGCGCCGAACGCGCCGCGCCGGCCGGCCCAGAGCAGGGACCGCTCCGCCTCGTCCTTGGCGCAGCGGACCTCCCGGGCGCCGTGCGCCATGCACAGGTCGGTGATGGCCTGGGCCTGGAGCTCCAGGTCGTCCTTGAGCCCGTCCACCTCGATCAGCAGCACGGTGGCGCAGTCCAGCGGCAGGCCGCAGTGGAGGGAGGCCTCCACCGCCTGGATCACCAGCTGGTCCATCATCTCCAGGGTGGCGGGGATCATGCCCGCGGCGACGATGGCGGAAACCGTCCGGCTGCCGTCCTCGATGCTGTCGTAGACCGCCAGGAGGGTCTTGACGCTCTCCGGCAGCCGGGCGATCTTGGCCACCACTTCCGTGCAGATGCCGAAGGTGCCCTCGCTGCCCACGAACATCCCGGTCAGGTCGTAGCCCACCGGGTCCGGGGCCCGGCCGCCCACCTGGGCCACCTGCCCGTCCGGCAGCACCACGGTCAGCCCCAGGATGTGGTTGGTGGTGACCCCGTACTTGAAGCAGTGCGGGCCGCCGGCGTTCTCCGCCACGTTGCCGCCCAGGCTGGAGGCCTTCTGGCTGGCCGGATCGGGCAGGAACTGGTAGCCCAGGGGCGCCAGGGCGTTGCCCAGCTCCAGGTTGAACAGGCCCGGCTGCACCCGCGCCCACAGACTGGCGCAGTCCACCTCCAGGATCCGGTTCATCCGGATCATCTCGATCACCACCCCGCCCTTGCAGGGGATGGTGCCGCCGGTGAGGTTCGTGCCGCCGCCCCGGGGCAGGAAGGGAACCCCGAACCGGTTGCAGGCCTTGACCACCTTGGCCACGTCCTCGGTGGAGCGGACGAACACCACCGCGTCGGGCTGATGTTCCACCAGAAAACCATCGTATTGATAAAGCTGGAGATCGACGGTGCCGTCGAGCACGTTCGACTTGCCGACGATCGCCCGCAGCTCCTCAATGAACGCCTTCTCCGTCATGGCATGTGCTCCTGTGGGCAGGGCCGGATCTGAGAATCCTTGATACGGGCAACTTTGAACGAAATGCCCCGGCCCGCCGGAAAGGCGGCCGGATCGACCAAAGGTATGAAAAGATGCTGGTCTAGGGGTTAACCGGTGCGATTTTCCCCCCGGGTAACGGCTTTGTCGAGCTTTGATTTAACTTGACGTAATTTTCCCAGCCCGGATCAGGCCTCGGCTATGGTATCTGGAGGCAACGAAAGAATCCCGATGAACCGACTTCAGCAACTGCGGGCGCACCTGAAGCTCATTCGGCAGGATCCCGACCTGCTGAACCCCCTGCGCTACCTGGGACCGGGGCTGCTGGTGGCGGTGGGCTTCATCGATCCCGGCAACTGGGCCTCCAATGTGGCGGCGGGGGCCGGGTTCGGCTACCGCCTGCTGTGGATGGTCACCCTGTCCACGGTGATGCTGATCTTCCTGCAGCACAACGCGGCCCACCTGGGCATCGTCACCGGCGACTGCCTGGCCGAAGCCGCCACCCGGCACCTGCCGGCCTGGCAGGCCCGGCCGGCGCTGGGCTCGGCCGTCCTGGCCACGGTGGCCACGGCCTTCGCCGAGATCCTGGGCGGCGCCATCGGGCTGGGGATGCTGTTCCACCTGCCGCTGAAACTGGGCGCCTGCCTCACCGCCGGGGTGGCCATCTGGCTGGTCCTGAAGAACACCTACCCGGCCATCGAGAAGATCATCGTGGGCTTCGTGGCCATGATCGGCCTGGGCTTCCTGTTCGAGCTGGCGCTGGTTCGCCTGCACTGGGGCCAGGCCGCCGCCGGCTGGGTGAAGCCGGCCTTCCCGGCGGGCTCCATGACGGTGATCATGAGCGTGCTGGGGGCGGTGGTCATGCCCCACAACCTGTTTCTCCATTCGGAGTTCATCCAGAGCCGGCAACTCCACCGCCAGGGGCCCGAGGCCATCCAGGCCCACCTGCGCTTCGAGTTCGTGGACACCCTGCTGTCCATGGGGGTGGGCTGGGCCATCAACAGCGCGATGATCCTGCTGGCCGCGGCCACCTTCTACCAGCGGCACCTGGCCGTGGATTCCCTGGAGCAGGCCGAAGCCATGCTCCGGCCGATCCTGGGCCCGGTGGCCGGGGTGGTGTTCGCCGTGGCCCTGCTCGCTTCCGGCCTGGCCTCCACGGTCACCGCCGGCATGGCCGGGGGCAGCATCTTCACCGGCGCCCTGGGCCGCAGCTACAGCATCCGGGAGACCGGTTCCAGGGCCGGGGTGCTGCTGTCCCTGCTGCCGGCCCTGCTGGCGGTCTTCTTCGTGCGCGACACCTTCCAGGCCCTGATCCTGTCCCAGGTGCTGCTGAGCATCCAGCTGCCGGTGACCATCGTCCTGCAGATCCATCTCACCAGTTCCCGCAAGGTGATGGGCGACTACGCCAACCGGGCCCTGGGCAAGACCATGCTGTGGGCGGTGGCGGCGGCGGTCATCGTCCTGAACCTGATGCTGCTGTGGAGCATCCTCCAGGGGGGTTGAACAAATAATTCTCGTCGATGGTATGATTTTATCCACCCATGGTTACTGACATCCCTGCCCAGCCCGTCCAGATCCGCATCGCCGAAGCCTACCGGGAGTTGCCCGAGGCCATGCGGCGCATCGCCGATGCCCTGATGTCCGATCCGCTGCTGGGCGCGCTCTGGGGCATCGAAGTCATGTCCGAGCGGGCGGAAGTGAGCGTCGGCACCGTGGTCCGCTTCGCCAAGCGGTTGGGCTACAAGGGCTTCAGCGAATTCCGCGACGCGCTGCGGGAGGCCTGCCATGCCCGCAGCGGCGACGCCGAGCTGGAACTCATGCAGGAACCCTCCGCCGACGTGTTCGGCACCCTGGCCGAGGTGACCCGGCGCGACGGCGAGAACCTCCAGCGGCTGATCCAGGTGGTGGACCAGGCCACGCTCACTGCCGCCACCCAGATGCTCACCGAGGCCCACCACCGGGTCATCCTGGGGCGCGGCGTGTCCCACGTGATGAGTCTGGTGCTGGGCTTCTACCTCACCCAGGCCGGGCTGCCCTGCATCGCCGCCATCCCTTCGGACTTCTCCACCCAGGTGGCCAACCTGGAACCCCAGGACCTGCTGGTGGTGCTCAGCTTCTTCCCCTACAGCCGGGAGTCGGTGGATGCCGCCATCTTCGCCAAGGAATGCGGGATCCCGGTGCTGGCCTTCGCCGACCGGGCCGATTCCCCGCTCAAGGCCTGCGCCGACCTCCTCATACCGGTGCCCAGCGAAGACCTGCTGTTCAGCTTCAGCATCACCACCTTCGCCGCCCTGGCCCACGCCTTCGCCATCGTGGTGGCCTCCGAGGACCACGCCGGCACCCTCAAGCGGCTCAAGGCGGCCGACAAGGTGGCCCAGCCGCTGCTGGTGGACCACTGGCTGCCCATGCATCCGGGAGCCTTCAGCTTCAACCGGATGTCCAAGCGGTAGTCCTGGCTCGTGGGAGCCGTTGTGAAATGACCTGTGCATTTCAGGTTATTTTGCTGCGGGCCCTTATGCCGGGGCTATACCAAAATATTCAAGTTATTTTTGCACACCCTCTTACTCCAAAGCGAGAGCGCCATGGCCCCGACCTTGGATGCCCAGACCCCGCTGGCCCTGCTCAAGGAGGGCTGAGTGTCACGGTGGCTTCGCCTTGGGTCGTTCTTGACACCCAAAATTAATAGATCATAATTCCCTGACCTGACAGAAGGGAGAGAAACATGTTCAAGCCCAGCACCAGATTATCCCTGTCAAGCATCGCCGCGTTGGCCTTTGCATCCATGGCTAATGCGTCTGGATTCACCATTTGCGGGATGTGCAACGATCCTCAAATGCAGGTCGAATTAAGAACCAAAGTTAGAAGTGGAGAGTCGGTTCTTACTTTTCCAGGAAAAACAATTGGTTATTTTAAAATTTCTAAAAATGAAAAGCCTAAAAAACTAATTGTAAGATTTTCCAAAGGCACAAGTAAATATCCAGATCTTGAAATTACTACCGACAATATAACAGATTATGCTTACGTTATCATCAAGGATGGATCTATAGATTGCTATAATTCAGATAATAAAATACTCGACAATGCATCAGGTTCCGCAAGAAAGTGAATCCCCAGGCCTTCTGCCCGCTTTTCAACCTTTCTGGGGCGGAGCAGGCGTTGCGGGAACCGGCTCCTTGGGCGCGGGTTCCGCCGGCCTGGACGCGGCGGGGGCCGGAAGGGCCGGCTTGGGCTCGGTCGGCAGAGGCTTGGGGGTGGGCGGCGCGGGCGGCGGCAGCTTCACCGAAAGCACCAGGTCGGACCAGCCGAACAGCTTGATGTAGCATGTGTTGCCGTTGAGGGGGGTGTTCAGCCGGGCCACTTCGCGGCCCTCCTCGATGGTGACGGCGGTGTTCTCCCAGGGGCCGTCCTTGGCCGGGGCCACCGCCTCGATCTGGTCCAGGGACTGGCCGGTGAGCTGGAACCCGGTGGCCTCGGTCTGGATCGCGCCGATGTTCGGCAGCTCCAGGAAGGTGTCCGGCAGGGGAATCCAGTCGCTGGCGCCGGCGCGGTCGTCCTCCACCTGGACCTCCAGCTTGCCGGAGGCCCTGCCGCCCAGCAGTTCGGCCGGGTTGAGGATGAAGGTGGCCTTCTGGTCGCGGCCCATGACCCGGATCTTGGAGGGCAGGATGGTGCGGATTTCCGAGGGGTCCTCCGGGTTGCGGATGGCCACCCGGAAGCTCGGGTCGGAGGGGAACCGGTAGCCCTTGGCCGTGAGCAGGCTCACCAGGCTGGCATCGTTGGCGGGGGCGATGGGGATGCTGGAGCTGATCGCCAGGCTGGATTTCCTGGCATCGGCCGGGGTGACCTGCACCAGCCGGAGCCGGGGCCGGGCGGGCAGCAGGAGGGCGAGGCCCTTGGCCGGGCGCTTGCCCTTGGCGGTCACCAGGGTCACCCCCAGGGGCGCTCCCACCGAGCCGTCCAGCGGCTTGCCGTCCTCCGCCTGGTAGGACCGGGTGGGGCCGTCGCTCTTGTCCTTGCCCACCGGGAGGAAGCGGCGCTCCCCCAGCAGCAGGCCGGTGACCCCGCGCAGATGGCGGCCGTGCAGCACCACCGTGGTGTCGTCCAGCCGGGCTTCCAGGCCGGTGGCTTCCGGCGGCGCCTCGGCCAGGGTCATGGGCCGGGCGAGGGCGGCATGGCCGAGCCCGAAGGTGTGGATCTCCAGGGTGCCCGGGCCCGCGTCCTCGGGCTTGGGCTCGAAGCGGGCCTCCTTGGAACCGTCCTTGGCGGCCTTGAGGGTGGCTACCAGGGGCTCGGCGCCGGCCGCGGCGGGCCGGAAGGTGACCCGTTCCACCGTGCCGGCCCAGGCGGCCGGCAATTTGAAGGCGCAGGGCTTGCCGATCTGGAAGGCTTCCAGTTCGGCCGGGCTGGGGGCCCACACCAGATCGATCCCGGTGGGGAAGGTCTGGGGGGCCATGGCGATGCTGGTGAACCCCCAGCAGCCCACGATGCGGGCCTTCACCTGGGTGGCGTTGAGCTTGCGCAGGGTGTCCAGGGCCGGGCCCGGGGCGGCCACGAACGACTGCTTGTTGGGGCTCACGGCCAGGGGCAGCGGCGGCAGGCTTTCGCCCTTGGGCCCGGTGAGCAGCAGCTTCCAGTCGTGGCCGAACAGGGCGAAGGGGCCCCGGCTGTTCTCCTTGGGCCGGGTGCGCAGCAGGAACTGCTTGGTGAGCAGCGATTCCCCGGTGGGCAGCTCGAAATCGAAGGTGGGCGGCGTCTGCTCCTCCCAACTGCCGGGGCAGCACATGAGCGCGCCGCGCAGATCGCCGGTGGTGCGGATCCAGGAGCTGTAGTAGAGGTCCGCGCTGAAGTCGTGGAAATCCCGGGCCACCGCCGGGAGGTACTGGAACTGATGGCCAGGCCAGAGGTTATTGATGATCGCCGCCAGGTCGAAGATGATCGACACGTAGGCCGAGGCCGGCCGCTCGCCGGCGGTCACCGCCACCGGCGACGCCACCACCGCCTGGGCCGGGGCCGAACCGGGCACCAGCACGTTGGTGTTGCGGAACTCCTGGGTGATCAGGTTGCACTTGTCCAGGTTGGAGCTGGAGGAGGCCGTGAAGGTCTGCAGGTCGGTGGAGATCTCGTCCCCGTAGGCGTGCAGGAACCTCTGCAGGGCGTTGTCGTACTGGGCCGGGGACAGGCTCTTGTCGATGGCGTCCAGATCCTGGAGGAACTTGTCCGCCGCCGCCCGCTGGGTGGAAATGTCGGCGATCTTGGCGCACAGGGTGCGGAACGCCTCCAGATGGTCGTTCAGGTCCTTCAGCACCTTCCGCTTGGCGTTCCGGTCCGGGATGAGGAAGATCATCGGGATGGAGTCGTACGGCACCGAGATGGCCGGGATGACCATCCGGTCGTCCTTGCGCTTCAGGGTGTAGTCCACCACCCCCTGGTCGGTGGGGGCGATGGTGTGGGGCAGGAACACCACGATGAGCGACCAGTCCGCGCTGGTCACCCGCTGGTCGAAAGCCTCGCCGGAAAAGGACAGTTCCAGGCGGTCCTTGAACTTCAGCACCGGCACCTGGAACAGGGGGACAACCGAATGTTCGGTTGGACTTAGGGCCCGGGTCACCTTGGCGGTGATGGAGATGGGGCCTTTCTGGAAGGCCTCCACCAGGGGCAGGGCCTGGGCTTCGGGAGAGCCGGCCTTGGCCGGCGGGGTCGAAGCGACCGGCGGGGTTGGAGCGGCCGACAGCGGCAGCATTCCGCCCACCAGGGCCCATACCAGGAAGCTCTGCCGGGTCAGGCATCCACCATGAATTCTCATATTGCTCTTGGACCGATGGAACATCGTGCAGGTTTAAGGGGCCGTTACGGGATGACCTTTCCCATCGAACCCTATTCCGCTACGACGACCCTTGTGGCGCATGCGTCACAAGGGATCTATGGAACTCATGCCTGGGCCGCCCGCCGGAAGCGGGTGGCGGGCGGCTCCAGGACTGGAACTACTTCAGGGAGAAATGGGCGCGGCGGTTCCGGCCCCAGCAGGACTCCACGGATTCCGTGCACACCGGCTTCTCCTTGCCGTACGAGGTGCTGCTCAGGCGGGCGCTCGGCACGCCCAGGCCCACCAGGTAGGCCATGGCCGCGCTGGCGCGCCGCTCGCCCAGGGCCAGGTTGTATTCCACGGTGCCGCGCTCATCGCAGTTGCCGTCGATGAACACCTTGGCCTGGGGGTACTGCTTCATGAAACCGGCGATGGCGGTGAGTACGGGCTTGTCGCTTTCCCGAACGTCCGACTTGTCGAAATTGAAATGGACATCCTTGAGGGCGGCGCTGGCAGCGGCCTGGTAGGCGGCCTCGGCCTTGCGGGCGGCCTCGGCGGCCTCATCCGCCTTCTGCTTGGAGAGGTCGGGCTGCTGGACGGCGTCGGCGGTGGAGGCGGCCGGGGCCGGGGCGGCCTTGGGCGCTTCGGGGGCCGGAACCGGGGCCGGCTTGTGGCAGGCCAGGCCGCCCACGACCAGAAGGGCCGCGGCGAGGAAAGGGGTGGTTTTACCTAGGGCTGACATGGCAGCATCTCCTAAAGGGGCGGGGCAGGACCGAGACGAGCGGGGAACTGGTCCGCATGGGAAGGAACAGCGAACGGGGGGCCGGGTACCGGGTCATGACGCTTCCCGGACCAGCAGGTAGGACACGGTGGTGGCGATCAGGGCCGGCACCACCAATGCCGCCTGGCCGGTGGTTTCCGCCAGGAACACCACGGGCACCAGAAGGGTTTCGTGGGTGGCGCCCGCCAAGGCGGCGGCTCCCACCAAAGCCAGGTAGCCCGTCTGGCCGCTTCCCAGCAGGCCGTCCAGGGTGGCTCCCACCGCGGCGCCCATGGCCAGGGAGGGCAGCCACAAGCCGCCCAGCCCGCCCCCGGCGAAGGTCAGGGCCGTGGCCGCCAGCTTCAGGGCCAGGAACAGCACCGCCTCCCGGGGCATGATGCCGCCCTGGAGCAGGCGCTGGATGAGTTCCAGCCCGCCGCCCTGGGTGACCGCCAGATCGTGCCACAGGAAGTGGCTGGGCAGGGCCAGCAGGCTCAGCCCCGCCCCGGCGGCCAGGCCCCGCCAGAGGAACGGCACCGGCAGCAGGACCTGGGCGAGCCGGGCCTTGACCCACAGGAAGAAGGAGGCCGCCACGCCGCAGGCCAGGCCCAGCACCAGGGCCCAGGAAATCTCCCGGGGCCCCAGGGTGTAGGAGTAGAGATTGGACAGGGGCAGCAGCGGGGCATGGCCCATGACCAGGGAGAAGCAGACGTAGCCCGAGGCCGAGGCCACCAGGCAGGGCACCAGGGATTCCGCCGCCAGCCTCCCGTCGTGCTCGGCGGCCATGAGCGCCCCCGAGATGGGGGCCCGGAACACCGAGGCCAGGGCGGCCGCGGCGCCGCTGCGCACCATCACCAGGGCCGGCTGCGCCAGGTGCCGGAAATAGGCCACCCGGGTGGAGGCCGCGCGCAGCAGCCGGTGGTACTGCAGTCCCAGGGCGGCCCCGAACCATTTTCCGGGCCCCTCCACCCCGGCGCTGCCGCCGAAGCCGATGGTGAAGGCGCAGGCCACCACCTTGCCCAGGGAGACCCGGAACGGGAACACCCGGTACGGGTTCCTCCGGGCCAGGTCGATGTCCTTGAACAGGGAGGATTCGCCGATCCGGGTGAGGCTGAGCCAGGCGGTGGTGAGGAACAGGCCGATGGCCGGGAGCAGGATGGTCAACCCGGTGCGGCCGCCGACCCGGAGCACCATCGGCTCGAACGAGCCCAGCCCGCGCAGGGCCAGCGCCACCAGGAAGCCGGTGCCGGCGCCCAGGGGCAGGGTGACCAGCACGATGTGCCGGGTATGAGCGAGCATCCGCAGCCGACTGGTCCGGGTGGGGAAAAAGCGCCGGACGGCTGGGGGCGAAGGGGGTGCTGCACTGGGGTTGGTTGGCATGAATGTTTTGAAGTCCAACTAATAAGGTAGGTTGACAAGATTTGATTTGCAATCCAAATTACTTCTTATGAAGGCCGAACTCCCCCACCTGCCGCAGCAGGAGCTCATCCAGGTGTGCATGCAGAACCTGCGTCGGATCGTCAAGGCGCTGGAGAACTACTCGCGGATGGTGGAAAAGCGGTTCGAGCTCACCGGTCCGCAATTGTGGGCCCTGTGGGAACTGGGCCGCAGCGGTCCCTGCGCGCTGAAGGACCTGGCGGTGCGGATGAAGCTGGATTCCAGCACGGTGGTGGGGGTGGTGGACCGGCTGGTGGTGAAGGGGCTGGTGGTGCGCAATCCCGATCCCCAGGACCGCCGGCGGATCTCCCTGGCGATCACCGCCAAGGCCGGGCAGATCCTGGCCGCGGCCCCGCACCCGGCCCAGGGCCACCTGCTGGCCGGCCTGGAAGCCATGGAGCTGGAAAAGGTGGAGAGCCTGAATGAAGCCCTGGCGACCCTGGTGAAGGTGCTGGAGGCGGAGCACCTGGAGGCGTCGTTCTTCTTCGCCAAGGAATGATCTGGCGCCATACCAAGCATCACCACCGTTCAGCCGAGCAGGAGCATCCCGGAATCAGGGTCGGCATCAAAACGTTCGAGGTCTTCGGCATGACTGCGGAACAGGGCTTCCAGTTGGGCCGTGGTGCAGTTTCCAAGCCGGATCCAGACAACCTTGGGCGGGAAGCCGCGCAAGACTTGGATTTCAGCAAAATCGCTGTCCTTGGTCACGATCAGACACCTGTTGGCCATCGCATAAGTCCAGACATCCTGGTCGGAGCTTTCCGCCAATCCGACGGGCTCCACGTGGGTGATGCCCGGAAATACGTCCGCAAGCTGCTGGATCAGCCTGGGTGAGAGATTGTTGTCCAGCAGAAGCCTCATGCGCTGAGGTGGAACTGGGCCCGCTCCCGGTCTGCGGCGAAGGTCAGGCACGCCCTGATATCGTCCCGTTCGAGAGCAGGAAAATCGGCCAGGATCTGCTCTTCGGACATGCCCGCGGCAAGGTAGGAAAGGATGTCATACACCGTGATCCGAAGCCCGCGGATGCATGGCCGGCCACCGCGTTTGCCGGGCTCCAGGGTGATACGAGCGTACAGGGGGTTCATGTCACCTGCCTTCCTGCGCCATTCTAAGCATTCGAGGCGCTGCCGGCAATGATGCTTCAGCGCCGCAAGACCAGCTTGAAGATCAATGGTGGATCGGTCCGCTCCACTCCCGCAACGGCCCGCCGGACTTCCCCGCCAGGGCGGCCTGGACCTCGGCCAGCATGGACAGGGCGATGGCTTCCGGCGATTCCGCGCCGATGTCCAGCCCGGCCGGGAAATGCAGGATCTGCCGCTGGGCTTCGGAAAGGCTGAAGCCGGATTCGGCCAGGTCCTTCAGCAGCCGCTGGCTGCGGGCCCGGTTGCCCTGCAGGCCCAGGTAGGCGATGGGGCTTCGCAGCAGGCTGCCCAGGGCCATCAGGTCCTTGTCGTAGATGTGGCTCACCACCAGCGCGGCGCTCCGGCGGTCCAGGGGCAGGCCCTGGAACGACTCCGGCGGATGGCCCAGCACGATCCGCTGGGCTTCGGGGAACCGCTCCGGGGTGGCCAGGGCGGGGCGGTGGTCGATGATGCCCACGAACCAGCCCAGCGCACCGGCCAGCTTGGCCAGGGGCCGGGCATGCTCGCCGGCGCCGAAGATCCACAGGGCGAACGGGGGCAGGATCGGTTCCACCAGGAGGTCCAGTTCGGCCGCCCCGGAACGGAGGGTGGGGGTCTGCACGGTGCCGGCGGCCAGGGCCTGGCGCAGGGCGGCGTGGATGGCGTCGGCGAACGGGCCCGGTCCGGGCGGCAGCCCGGGGCCGTCTTCTTCGTACAGGAAGTGGTCGCCCTCCTCGGGGCCGCCGGACTCGCCCCGGGCGGCGTAGACCGTGGCCAGGGCGCCGGCGCGCCGCCGGTCCAGCAGGGTGCGGGCCAGCCGCATCCAGTCCGGGGTTCCGCCCGGGCCCACCCGCTCCAGCAGCACGTCGGCCCGGCCCTGGCAGCCCATGCCGGTGCCCCAGATGAGGTCCAGGTCGCTGCCCATGTCGTAGGCCGCCAGTTGCGGCCGGTGGTCGGCCAGCACCGCCTGGATCCGGGCCAGGATGTCGGTTTCCATGCATCCGGCGCTGATGACGCCGGTGTGGATGCCCTGGGTGCCGAACACCATCCGCGCCCCGGGCAGCCGGTACGAACTGCCCTTGACCCGCACCAGGGTGGCCAAGGCCGAGGGTTCGGTGAGGGCTTCGACGGCGGCGGCGATCTCCTGGAAACCCTTCATGACTGGTGCTCCTAGAAACGCTCCCACAGGCGGGTGGCGAGTTCCCTGCTCCTGGCGGCCAGGGCCGCCTCGTCCACCTCAATCATGAGTCGTTTGCCTGCCATTAGCACCCGTCCTTGGCAGATGGTGGTGTCCACCGGGGCCTGGCTGAGCCCGAAGATGAGGTGGCCCAGGGCGGTGCCGTCGTTGAACGGCGTGGGCGGATGGTAGTCCACCAGGATGAGGTCGGCGGCGGCGCCCTCCTCCAGGGTGCCCAGGGGGAAGCCGAACAGCTCCGAGGCCAGTTCCGGATTGCGCGCCACCAGGGTCTGGGCCAGCTCCATGAAGCCGCAGGTGGGGTGCTGCTGGCGCAGGTGCTGGGCCCACAGGCCGACCCGGATCTCCTCCAGCATGTTGACGGTCATGGCGTCGGTGCCCAGGCCCACCCGCACCCCGCGGTCCACCATGGCGCACACGTCGGCGATGCCCACCGCGTTGTTCAGGTTGGACTGGGGGTTGTGGGCCACGAAGGTGCGGGTTTCGGCCAGCAGGTCCATGTCGGCGGAGGTGACGTGCACCGCGTGGGCGGCGATGCTGCCCGGGCCCAGGAGGCCGAACCGGCCCATCCGGCCCACCGGGGTGAGCCCGTGCTCCTTCAGGTTGGCCACCAGGTCGGAATCCGCCTCGGCGGCATGCATGTGGAAGCCGATGCCCAGCCCCCGGCCCAGCTCCCCGGCCCGTTCCAGGGTCCGGTCGGAAAGGGTGAAGGCGGCGTGGAGGCCGAACAGGGCGCGCAGCTGCCCGCTGCCCTCGGCCTGGCAGCGGCGGGCGAAGGCGGCGTTCTCCTCCAGCCCTTCGGTGATGATCGCTTCGCCGTCCCGGTCCGACACCTCGTAGCACAGGCAGGCGCGCAGCCCGGAGCGCTGCACCGCCCGGGCGATGCGGTCCAGGGAGCCGGTGATGGCGTGGGGGCTGGCGTGGTGGTCCACCAGGGTGGTGGTGCCCTTGCGGATGGCCTCCAGCAGCATGATCTCGGCGCTCATCTCCACGTCGTCCAGGGTGAGCTTGCGGTCCAGCCGCCACCAGAGGTGGTCCAGCACCTCCTGGAAGCTGGCGCTGGGCTCGGCCTTGCCCAGGCCGCGCACCAGGGTGGAGTAGAAGTGCATGTGGGCGTTCACCAGGCCGGGCATCACCACCTGGCCGGCGGCGTCCAGCACCTGGTCGAACGGGCCGGGGATGGTCTCCCTGGGCCCGATCCGGGCGATGCGCCCGCCCTCGATGAGGAGGGCCTGGTTCTCCAGCACCTTGCACGGGGAACCGAAGGTGAGGATGGTGCCGTTCTGGATGAGGATGCGCGTCGTCATGGAGCCACCTGGATCAAAGTCTAGTCTGGGGGCCGGAGTTGATCGCCCAATCCGGCATCACAATTTTTTATCCCTTTTTTATCCCCGTTGATCCCCGTTGATCCCCGGCCAAACAAACGCAGCATGCTGCCATGCGAACGGTATTTTCGGTACGGCACCACCCGCGGCTGGTGTTCGCCGGGGATGAACGGGGATCAACGGGGATGAAGAAAGGATAATAAAGAGGGGCCTCCAGACTCCGCCCGTGGGGCGAAGCCTGGAGATCCTTCCTGGCGCTTCCCGTCAGGACCGGGCCACTTCCGCGTTGAACCCTTCGATGAGCTTGTCGAACGCCTGGGCTTCCTCGGTGAACAGCTGGGTCCAGTACTCGGGCTGCCACTGGGCGTTGATCTCTTCGAAGGTCTTGCCCTGCTGCTCGACCCAGGTGTAGTACTTCAGGTTGTGGATGGCCTTCTTTTCGGGGAAGGTCAGCTCCTTGAAGTTGTCCACGCCCTGGCGCTCCAGGCTGCCCACCTGGGCCTTGGCGGCGGAGACGCTGGTGAAGGCGCCATTCTCCGCGGTCTGCTCTTCCAGCCGGGAAAGGTACATCTCGACGCTGTCGGTGAAGATGGTGAAGATCACGTCGTTCTCGTTCAGTTCCCAGTACTTGGCGGCCTTGATGGCGGCCAGCATGTTGCACACGCCGCTGATGCCCAGCAGGCCCAGCTGCTCGATGGTGGCCTTGGGCACGCCCTGCTCGGCCAGGTAGGCCTTGCCGGCGGGCTCGTTGAACAGCCGGAGGATGCGCATGCAATCCTCGTCGTCGATCGCCGCCACCGCGTCGGTGTTGCGCACGTTGTGCACCCAGGGCACGTGCTTGTCGCCGATGCCTTCGATCCGGTGGTCGCCGAACCCGTTCATGAGCAGGGTCGGGCACTGGATCGCCTCGGTGGCGATGGTTTTGCAGCCGGGGTGCAGGGTCTTGAGGTAGTCGCCGGCGGCGATGGTGCCGGCGCTGCCGGTGGCGCTGGCGTAGGCGGCCAGGCGGGAACCGGGGGTCTTGATGGCGTTGAACGCGTCCTCGATGGCCGGGCCGGTGACGTTGTAGTGCCACACCGGGTTCCCGAACTCCTCGAACTGGTTGAAGATCATGTACTGCGGATCGGCCTTCAGCTCCCAGCACTTGTCATAGATCTCCTTGACGTTGCTTTCGCAGCCGGGGGTGGCGATCACTTCCGAGCCGATCTCGGCCAGCCAGGTGAAGCGCTCCTTGCTCATGTTCTCGGGCAGGATGGCGATGGCGGTGCAGCCCAGCACGGCCGAGTCGAAGGCGCCGCCCCGGCAGTAGTTGCCGGTGGAGGGCCAGACCGCCTTGTGGTGGTCGGGGTCGAATTCGCCGCTCACCAGCCGCGGCACCAGGCAGGCGAAGGCCGCCCCCACCTTGTGTGCCCCGGTGGGGAAGTACTTGCCGACCATGCCGACGATGCGGGCCTTGACCCCGGTGATGACGCTGGGGATCTCCAGGTAGTTGGGACCGGCGAACAGCCCGGTCTTGGGATCGTTCTTCCAGGTGATGCGGAACAGGTTGGCGGGATCCACGTCCCACAGGCCCACGTTCTTCAGGCGGGCCTTGATGCTTTCCGGAGCGGTTTCGGGATGGCGCATCTGGGCGAAGGTCGGGATGATGATGCCCCGCTCCTTGCACCGCTTGGCCGTGCGTTTCACCACTTCGGCGTTGAAACTCTTGACGATTCTGGACATGTTGGCTTCTCGATTCGTTACAGGTAGAGGTTCTGGGCGCGGGTGACGAGGCTTTCCAGCTTGGCGCCGGGGTCCTTCATGCGGGCCAGGAAGATGAGCGCGCTGATGACGAAGGGCTTGTAGCTGGCCTGCTGGTAGGTGGGGATGCGGTACTGCTCGAACACCTCGGCGGAGACCTCCCCGGCCTTGCAGCTGATGTCGGTGATGTCGGCGGGCAGGCAGTGCATGTAGAGCGCCTTCTGGCCGGCGGTGAGGTTCATCTTGGTCCGGGTGCATTCCCAGTCGGAGTGCTTGGCGTTGTTGGCCAGGCATTCCTGCTCCAGCTTCTTGAGCCCTTCCTGGTCGGAGACCTTGAGCAGCTCGGTGCGCCGTTCCATGACGCTGTAGGGGGCCCATGACTTGGGGTAGACGATGTCGGCGTCGGCGAAGGCTTCGTCCATGCTGTTGCTGACGGTGAACTTGCCGCCATTCTCAGCGGCCTGCTTGCCGGCCAGGGTGACCACGTCGGGGATCAGGTCGTAGCCCTTGGGGTGGGCCAGGCGCACGTCCATGCCGAACCGGGTCATGAGGCCGATGATGCCCTGGGGCACGGACAGCGGCTTGCCGTAGCTGGGCGAGTAGGCCCAGGTCATGGCGATCTTCTTGCCCTTGAGGTTCTTCACGCTGCCGAAGTGCTCACGCAGCCAGCACAGGTCGGCCAGGGCCTGGGTGGGGTGGTCGATGTCGCACTGCAGGTTGACGATGCTGGGCCGGCGATGCAGCACCCCGTGGGCGGCGCCGTCGGTGAGGGCCGCGCCCACTTCCTGCATGTAGGTGTGCCCCGCGCCCAGGAACATGTCGTCGCGGATGCCGATCACCTCGGTGAGGAAGCTGATCATGTTGGCGGTCTCGCGCACGGTCTCGCCGTGGGCGATCTGGCTCTTCTGCTCGTCCAGGTCGGCCAGGCCCAGGCCCAGCGCGTTGGCGGCGGAGGCGAAGCTGAACCGGGTGCGGGTGGAGTTGTCGCGGAACACCGAAATGGCCAGGCCGGTGTCGAAGCTCTTGTAGGAGAGGCCCTGCTGGTGCATGAGCTTGAAGGTGTCGGCCAGGGTGAGGATGGCCCTCAGCTCTTCTTCGGGATGCTCCCAGGTGAGCAGGAAATCCTTCTGGAACAGGTCGGTCTTCAGGGTCTGGAAGGCCCGCAGGTTGTAGGAAATGGTTGACGACATGGATGCTCCGGGGTGACGGGGGTTCAGTGGAGGGAAAGGGTTGCGGGAGAGGGTTGCAGGAGAAGGCCGCGAGGCTGGTCGGGTTCCAGCAATCGGCCATTCTCGACCCGGGGATCACCCCGGAGCAGCACGTGCCGGAACATCAACTTGGAAGTGAAGCCGGGGAACGCCTCGAAGGCCGGGACCAGGGTGGAGCGCAGGGGCTGCTCGGGCCCCGCGGGGTCGAGCACCACGATGTCGGCGTCCATGCCCGGGGCGAGGGCGCCCTTGCGGTCCTGGACGCCGGCCCTGCGGGCCGGGTTCAGGGCCAGGTGGGTGGAAAGGCCCAGCGCCGCGCGGTCCGGATCGTCCTCCCAGATCTTCCAGGTGACGTGGGCCAGGGCGCCGATGCCGGGCAGGCCGTTGGGCACCGCGCGCAGGTCGGTGCCGTCCCAGCTGTCCTTGTCCTCGGGGCGGAAGGCGCAGTGGTCGGTGGCGATCACGTCGGCCGCGCCGGACCGCACCAGGTCCAGCAGCTCGGCCCGGCCGGCGCGCAGCGGCGGCGAGCACAGCCAGCGGTGGCCGTCCGGGCGCTGCAGCCAGCTGTCGTCCAGCACCAGGTACTGGGGGCAGGTCTCGAAGCTGAGCTTGCCCTTCGCGCGGTTGCGGATGAGGATCCGGGCGCCTTCGGCGGTGGACACGTGCACCACGTGCAGGGCGGCCCGGTAGGTGAGCGCCAGGTCCACCACCCGCTGGATGGCCACGATCTCCGCCTTGGCCGGCCGGAGCCGGGTGTGGCTGTGGGCCTGGCCCAGGTCCAGCAGGTTGGGATCCACCGCGGCGATCACCGCGTCGTCCTCGCAGTGCACCATGAACTGGGCGCCCAGGGGCCCCAGCCGGCGGAACAGGTCCTCGATCCGGCCGTAGCTGGCGAAGATCCCGGCGGCCTTGTAGGTGGTGTACAGCTTCAGGGTCCGGTAGCCGGCCGCCAGCAGCGTCTCCAGGGCGCGCAGGTCGGCGGGCTCGAAGCTGGTGGGGGTGAGGTGCCAGAGCACGTCGCAGTGGCTGCGGCCCTGGGCCTTGTCGCGGGCGGTGGCCATGGCCTGCACCAGGGACTGGTCCGGGCCCTGGGTGACGAAGGTGCACAGGGTGGTGATGCCGTTCTGCAGGGCCACCCGGGAGGCGGTTTCGTAGCTGTCGGCCAGGTAGAAGCGGCCGATCCGGTCGTCCACGTGGGTGTGGAAGTCCATGAACCCGGGCAGCACGTAGCAGCCCGCGGCGTCGATGATCCGGTCGGCGGTCACCGGGCCCAGCTGGGCCGGCGACCCGATCGCGGCGATGCGCCCGTTTTCCACCAGGACGTCGGCGTCCTGGACGCGGTCGGCGAGGGCGGCGCGGCCGTTGCGGATCAGGATTCTCATGCGGGCACGGCCTCCAGGACGGGTTCGATGGCGGGGGGGATGCTGATGCGGGAGAGGGGCGCTTCCACGTCCTTCAGCCCGTGGCCGGTGGCCAGGATGACCACCCGGGCGGCGGCGGGCAGCCGCTGCGGGCCTTCCTGCAGCTTGGCCAGCCCGGCCAGGGCGGTGGCGCCGGCCGGCTCGGTGAAGATGCCGGTGCGGGCCGCCAGCTGGGCCTGGGCCGAAAGGATCTGCTCGTCGGTGACGGTGAGGGTGAGCCCCGCGCTTTCCAGGATCGCCCGGCGGGCTCCGTGGGCGTTGCTGGGGCAGGTGACCGAGATGGAATCGGCCCGGGTGACCGGGTTGACCGCGTCGGAATAGGTGCCGGTCTGCACGTAGCGGTGGATGGCGTCGGAGCTTTCCGCCTGCACCCCGATCAGCCGGGGCAGGCGCTCGATGAGCCCGGCCCGCTTCAGGTCCACGAAGCCCTTGTGCAGGCCGCCCAGGATCACCCCGTCGCCCACCGAGACCACCACCGCGTCCGGCGCCTGGTAGCCCAGCTGGGCCCAGATCTCCAGGGCGGCGGTCTTCTTGCCTTCGATGGTGAGCGGGTGGTAGGCGGTGTTGCGGTTGAGCCCGCCGCGCTTGGCGGTGTACTCCAGGGAGAGCCGGAAGGCGTCGTCGTAGGTGCCCTTCACCGGCACCACCTTGGCCCCGTAGAGCACCATCTGCACCAGCTTGGCCTTGGGCGCGGTCTGCGGCACGAAGATCAGGGCCTGCTGGCCGCTGGAGGCGCACACGGCGGCCAGGGCGGAGGCCGCGTTGCCGGTGGAGGCCGCCACGATCAGGTCGATGCCGAGCCGCCTGGCCTCGGCCGCCACCAGGAACGAGGCCCGGTCCTTGAGGCTGCCCGAGGGGTTGAGCCCGTCGTTCTTCACCCAGACCTGCTCCAGCCCGAGCCCGCCGCCCAGCCGGTCCACCCGGGCCAGGGGCGTGTTGCCCACCGGCAGGGGCGGATGGAAGCGCGGCTCCACCGCGCAGAACAGGCTCCAGTCCGGCCGCTGGCGGTCGAAGGCCTTGGCGATGCCCTCGTAATCGAATACCGCCTCCAGCACCCCCAGCAGGGGAATGCCTGGCCGGTAGGCGGAACCGCAGGCGGGGCAAAGGTAACGCACTTCATCCCGGGAGTAGGTGCGTCCGCAGTCGGTGCAGCGATATTCGAAAGAGGCCATGTTAAATATCCAGAGAAAATTCCGGACCGGAAGGTAGACCTTCCGGCCCGGATAAGACTACATCAAACCTTGCCGTTGAGGCGCGCCACGAAGCCGGCGTAGAAGGCGGAAGCGGCCGAAAGGTGCTCCACCGGGCAGTGCTCGTTGGGGGCGTGCGCCTGGTTCTCGTGGCCGGGGCCGAGGCCCACGCAGGGGATCTTCTCCATGCCGGCGATGGAGACGCCGTTGGTGCTGAAGGTCCACTTGTCCACCAGCGGCATCCGGCCCTGGGTGCCTTCGAAGGCGTCCACCGCGCTCTTGACCCAGGGGCTGTCGGCGGGGGTGACCCAGGTGGGGTAGTACTTCTCCATGGGGTAGACCAGGCCGGTGTAGGCGGGCTCGGCATACTCCAGCACGGTCACTTCCGCATCGGGGTAGCCGGCGCGCTTGCAGGCGTCCTTCACCTCGGCCACGGCGGATTCCTTGGTCTCGCCCCAGGTGAGGCGGCGGTCCAGGTTCACCCAGGCGCCGTCCGGAACCGCGCACTGGCTGGGTCCGGTGAAGAACACCTGGCTCACGCACACGCTGCCCTTGCCCAGGAACGGGTCGCTCATCAGGCGGGTGTGCAGCTGCTCGATCTCGAGGGCGATGCGGCTGATCTTGTAGATGGCGTTGTCGCCCCGCTCGGGGGCGCTGCCGTGGCAGCTCAGGCCGCCGACCTTGATCTGCATTTCCATGCGGCCCCGGTGGCCGCGGTAGATGTTGAGGCTGGTGGGCTCGGTGATCACCACCAGCTCGGGGCGGATCTTTTCCTCGTTGATGATGTACTTCCAGCACAGGCCGTCGCAGTCCTCTTCCATGACCGTGCCGGTGAAGTAGATGGTGAATTCCTCGTTGAGGCCCAGCTCCTTGATCATCTTGCCCGCGCTGACCATGCAGGCCATGCCGGCTTCCTGGTCGGAGGTGCCCCGGCCCCAGACCTGGCCGTCCTCGATCTTGGGGGTGAACGGGTCGAACTTCCAGAGGCTCATGTCCCCGGGATAGACCGTGTCGATGTGGGCGTCGAAGGCGATGACCCGGGGGCCGTGACCGATCCGGCCGATGATGCTGCCCAGCCCGTCGATGCGGACCTCGTCGAAGCCGACGGCCTCCATCTCCTTCTTGATGACCTGGATGACGTCCTTCTCCTTGCCGGAGAACGAGGGCACCCGGACCATGTCCATCAGGAAGCGGGCGGTTTCCCCTTCCAGTTCCTTGGCGCGGCGGGCGATCTGCTGGTATAGCTGTGACACTTGGGTGCTCCTGGATGGTGATGGGATGGGGTGGTGCGGCATTCGGTGGAACCCTTCATCCGGGGCCCGGAGGCCCCGGATGAAAGCCCTAATGTGAAGCGGGTTTAGAAGTGGAACTCAGCGCAGTACATGATCGCGTGCACCGGCTGGTTGTTGTCGCCGTTGACGTTGGCGAAGTCGGTCTTGTTGGGAGCGCCGAACTTGTTGTTCCAGAACTCGAAGCCGGGGCCGATGAAGATGGCGCCGGGCTTGCGGCCGAAGACCTTGCTCACGTCGAACATCAGGTAGGTGTCGCCGATGGTCTCGGGCCGGGTGGGGACGTCATGGGCAGGCGTCTGGGCGGGCTCCTGGTTGCCCTTGGAACCGATGAAGTTGGCCCAGCCCTTCCACACCATGGGAATGCCGATGTCGAAGGTCTTGGCCCAGGCGGTGAAGACGATGGGGGCGGTCCTGAAGTCCACTTCGTGCTCGATGAAGCCGTTGTAGTTCTGCTCCTTGCTCAGGCCCACGCCCAGGGTCCAGAAGCCCTTGGTGATGTTGAAGCCGACCTGGGGGCCGCCCATGATGAATTTCTTATTCGAGGCAAACATGTTGTTGGTGGAATCGAAATCGAACCCGACGGTGATGTCGACCTCGCGGATCGGACCGACGGCCATGTTGGTCTTGAAGATCTTGCCCAGGTCGAAGTTGGACCGGTAGGCCACATAGACTTCGGTGTCGCCGGGGACGCCGTCCTTGGCCTTGCCATACTCCTTGGGGGTGTTCGAGGGGTCCTTGTGGGAGGCGGCGAGCATGTTCACATCGAAGAAGTTCGTCCCGTAGTCCCAGCCGTAGACGCCGCTCAGCTCGATGCGGTGCTTGACCTCGTTGCCGGAAACGCCGGGATCACGGAACTGGTTGCTGTACTGGTACCCGAGGAAGGTGTCGCTCCAGTTCGCCGCGGAAACGGGCAGGGCGGCCAGGGCAACGATGCCCAAGGCGGTGAGGGTAAGTTTCTTCATGTTCGGCTCCAGAAGATGCGGTCCCTGGTGCGGGGCCTAGGTTGTGGTTGTTAATATTGAATTGTGAAGCAAAACTCCGTGGATACTTGATAAAATTGGCCCTCGCTAGCCTAGCCGGTGCCAATTTTGTCACTCGGACCCATTCCGGGCCGCAAATCGCGGTTCCGCACAAGGCCAAACCGCTAGCCCTGCTGATGGAGGTTTGGGAAACAAACTGGGGATGAACTCGGCAATCGCCGAAAGTACGGCAAGGACCTTTTTCCCGGTCAGCCTCGCCCTCGTTCCTTTGAGTTTCTTAAAGTCTAGGATAGAAGACTCGACCGTCAACAAAAAACTTGCCACGGACTGAAAAATTTTTACGGGGTCGTGCGCACCAGGTCGGGAATGACGGATTCGGCGTTGAGCAGCACCAGGAGGGTGGCGCAGGGGGTGAAGTCCACCGTGGTCCCTTCGGCCAGGGTGGCCTGGGCCTCCCAGCCCAGCAGGCGCCAGGAGCCGGTCTGGAACCGGGCGCTGACCTGGCCGCCGCGGTAGCGGGTTTCCGTCGGCCCCACCTCGAGCCGGTGCGGCTTGCCGCCCAGCCGGGCTTCCAGCACCAGCCCGCCGGGGCCCCGCTCCATGCGGAAGGCGTCGCCCTTGGCTTCCCGGAACCCCTCCGGATCGATCCAGAAGCGCGGCTTGTCCTGGTACGGGGCGCCGGCGGTGGGGCAGAAGGTGCTGCAGTTGCCGCATTCGTTGCAGAAATCGGCGATGTTCAGGGTCTGCACGGTCTGCTCCACGGCGAACGGCGCGCTGCCTTCCGCCACCAGCCGGCCGCCGCGCTGCACCAGCACCGGCAGTTCCAGCCGGAACGGCGCCATGGGGTAGGCCAGGTTGGCCCGGTTCGGGCAGACCGTCACGCACAGGCTGCACACGTCGTCGCAGTCCAGGCAGCGGCTGGCTTCCCGGGCGGCGGATTCCGGGGTGAAGGTCTGGTTGACCTCGGTGAACCCGGTGCGTTCGGTGAGCGGCAGCACCGGGACCTTCTGGGCGGCGTACAGCCGCGCCTTCTTGTCCATGAGCAGGGCGGTGGAGGTGCCCTTGTCCAGTTGGGGCTCGGCCGGGATCGCCACCCCGTGCCGGCGGCCGATGGCCTCCGCCGCGGCGCGGCCGTCGGCGATGGCCTGGATGACCGAGGAGGGGCCGTGCACCACGTCGCCGCCGGCGAACAGGCCGGGCAGGCTGGTTTCGCAGGCGGCGTCCACGGTGAGGGTGCCGTCCTTCCTGCGCTCCACCGCCAGGCCGGCCAGGAAGTCCAGCACCGGCTCCTGGCTGATGGCGGGGATGATGGTGTCGGCCGGCAGGATCTCCTCGCCGCCCTCGGGCACCGGCCGGGGCCGGCCGGAGGCGTCGCGCTCGCCCAGCTTCATCCTGGCGCAGACCAGGCCGGTCACCTTGCCGGCCGCGGCCATCACGGCGGACGGGGCCAGCAGGTCGCGCAGGCCGATGCCCTCCTCGATGCAGTCCACCACTTCGGCGGGATCGGCGGGCATCTGGGCCCGGGTGCGGCGGTAGACCAGGGTCACCTCGCCGTCCTTCACCAGGCGCCGGGCGGAGCGGGCCGCGTCCATGGCGGAGTTGCCGCCGCCGATGATCAGCACCCGGCGGCCCAGGTCCATGGGCGTTCCGGCCTGGACCTTGTCCAGGAACTCCAGGGCGTCCATCACGCCTGTCGCGCTTTCGCCGGGGATGCCCAGGCGCTTGCCCTGCTTGGCGCCGACCCCCAGGAACACGTAGGGGAAGGCCTTGCGCAGGCCCTCCAGGGTGATGTCCCGGCCCAGGGCCTGGCCGAAGTGGATGCGCACGCCCAGCTGGGTAAGCCGTTCCAGGTCGGCGGCCAGGGCCTCGCCCTTGAGCCGGTAGCCGGGGATCACCCCGCTCACCATGCCGCCCATGGAGGCCTTGGCTTCGAACACCTCGGCCTCGAAGCCCATCTTGGCCAGGAAGTAGGCCGCGGACAGGCCGGCCGGGCCGGCGCCGACGATGGCCACCTTGAGGTTCCTGGCCGGGCCGCGGGTTTCCGGATGGGCGCCGCCGTACTCGAAGGCGAACCGCTTGATCTCGCGGATGGCCAGGGGGGCGTCGTAGAAGTTGCGCACGCAGCGCTCGGTGCAGGGATGGTCGCAGACGCTGCCGGTGATGCCGGGCTGGGGGTTGGTGCGGAGGATCACCTCCATGGCCTCGGCGGGCCGGCCGTGGGCCACCAGCCACAGGTAGTCCGGGATGTTCTGGTGGTCCGGGCAGCCGTCCATGCAGGGCGCGGCGATGCAGTCGAAGTGGCCCAGGGGCCGGTCGCCCTTGAAGTCCAGCGGGCGGGTGCGCCTGGCGTAGAGGTCGTCGCCCACCACCTTCACCGAGTGCCGGGCCAGGTTGAAGCGGGCGCCGTGGCCGCCGGAGCTGGCCTGCACGTAGGCGTCGAGGCTGTCCGCCCCGGCTTCGCTCATGGCCGCGTCCAGGTTCACCAGGTACTGCTGCAGCCGGGCGTAGCCCCCGGGCTTGAGCAGATCGGTGCAGACCGTGATGGGCGACAGGCCGTCGGCCACCAGGTCGGGGAAGTTGCGGGCGTCGGCGCCGCCGCAGAAGCTGATGGGCACCTGGCCGTCCAGCTCCTGGTCCACCAGCTGGGCCAGGGTCAGGGTCAGCGGGTGCAGGGCCCGGCCGGACATGTACATCATCTTTTCATGGGTGGGGAACACCGGCCGGTGGTTGACCACCTCCAGGGTGTTGGACAGCTTCAGGCCGAAGCTGTTGGGCAGGCCCTGGGCGGTCCGGGCCAGGTTCTTCACCATGGCCATGGCGTCGGCGAACTTGGGGTCGTGGCCGAAGGCGCCGTCCGGCACCTCGATCTCGAAGCCCTGGGTCTGGTTGAGCATGCCGCGCAGCCGGTCGGGCCCCAGCAGGGTGGGGTTGAGCTTGACCCAGGTGTGCACCCCCAGGCCGGTGAGCAGGTAGCTGGCGATCCGCTCGATCTCGGCCGGCGGGCAGCCGTGCATGGTGGACAGGGTGATGTGGTTGGACAGCTCGGTGGGGATGGCGATGTCGCGCACCGCCGGGTAGACCTTGGCCACCTGGTCGATGGCCGCCGGCAGGGCCGCGCTGGCGTCGCGCATGGCGGCGATGAAGGCCTGCACCCGGGGGCTCTGGATGCCCTCCAGGTTGTAGCCGATGCTCATGTTGAAGTGGGTGCCGGGGTCCGGCAGGCCCAGCTTGTGGCTCAAGGCGTGCAGCAGCACCCAGGCGTTGAGGTACTCGGTGAACGACTCCTCCAGCTTGAGCTCCTGGGACCATTCGCAGTTGTAGGTCTCGTCGGCGGAATCGATGCAGGGCCGGCTCACCTCGATCTCGTCCAGGATCTGCACGGTCTTCAGCTCGATGAAGCGGGCGCCGCACAGCCAGCTGGCGACGATGTTCTGGGCCAGCTGGGTGTGCGGCCCGGCCGCCACCCCCAGGGGCGCGGCGATGGTGTGGCCGAAACGCTGGACGGCCATGCGCGCGGAGGGCAGCTGGAGGTTCTGCTTGGGGATGCCCAGGACGCTGTCCCGGGCATCGAGCTCGTTGAAGATCCAGCCGGCGAGCATGTCTAGCGGAGCGGTTCGGAAAGGCTTTTCCATGATGGCGTCGTTCTCGGGTCGTGCGGGTTGCGGTTCAGTTCTTGTTCTTCTTGCCCAGCAGGGTCATTTCCTTGAGCGGCAGGGTGGTGCGGCGGATGCCGTCGAAATGGCAGAGGGCGTTGGCCACCGCGGGCGCGGTGGGCACCAGGCCGATCTCGCCGACCCCCTTGGCCCCGTACGGCCCGTGGGCGTCCGGCACCTCCACCCCGATGACTTCCATGGGCGGCATGTCCTTGGCCCGGATGATGCCGAGGTCGGCCATCTTCCACGAGACCGGCCAGCCGTCCTTGTAGGGGAAGTCCTCGGTGACCGCGTAGCCCAGGCCCATGTGCAGGGCGCCTTCGATCTGTCCCTCGAACAGGGTGGGGTTCATGATCTTGCCGGCGTCGTGGGCGGCGGTGATGCGGGTGATCTTCCCGTTGTCGTCCAGCTCCACCATCTGGGCCGCGTAGCCGTACGAGTAGTGGGTGACGATGTCCTGGCCCGCAGGGGGCTCGACCCCCACCTTGGTGGTCCAGTCGCACACCCATTCGCCCCGGTAGTCCCGGCCGGCCAGATCGGCCAGGGTCTTGCCCGCGGCCAGGTCCTTCTTCAGCTCTTCGCTGGCCACCCGTACCGAATTGCCCACCAGCGAGGTGCCGCGCGAGGCGGTGGTCATGCCGCAGAAGGTCTCCGCGTCGGTCTCCACCCGCACCTCGATGATGGCGGGGTCGATGCCGGTCTCGGTGACCAGGGTCTGCAGGGCCATGTTGTGGGCGCCCTGGCCCATTTCGCACCAGCCGTGGTGCAGCACCACCTTGTGCGGGCCGTGGATGCTGATCTTGGCCCGGCCGAAGTCGGGCATGCCGCAGCCGATGCCGGTGTTCTTGATGCCGGCCGCCAGCCCCGCGTACTTGGCGCTCTGGAACCGGTCCTTGAGCGCCTCCAGGCAGGCGCGCACGCCCACCCCGCTCTTCAGCACCTGGCCGGTGGCGGTGGCCTTGCCCTCCACCAGGGCGTTGTCCCAGCGGAACTGCCAGCGGTCGAAGCCGCCCATGGCGCACAGCTCGTCCACGCTGGACTCGATGCCGAAGGCCGCCTGGTTGGCGCCGAACCCGCGCATGGCGCCGCAGGAGGCGTTGTTGGTGATCACCGCCGTGCCCTTCACGTGCACGTTGGGGATGGCGAAGGCGCCGGCGGAGTGGGCCACGGCCCGCTCGATCACCTTCATTCCGACGCTGGCGTAGGCGCCGGAATCGGAATGCATGTCCGCCACCAGGGCCACCAGCTTGCCGTCCTTGTCGCAGCCCAGCTGGTAGTCCATGACGATGGGATGGCGCTTGGCGTGCATGCGCAGGGACGTCTTGCGGTCGAACCGGATCATCACCGGGCGCCCGGTGGCCAGGCAGAGCATGGCGGCGTGATGCTGGCCCATGAGGTCTTCATTGCCGCCGAAGCCGCCGCCGTTCTGCACCAGCACCACGTTCACCAGCCGCTCGG
>JARLGP010000264.1 GCA_031292735.1 Holophaga sp. | reverse complement strand
TGTCCTTCAGGGGGTCGCCCACCGTGTCGCCGGTGACCGAGGCCTTGTGGGCTTCCGAGCCCTTGCCGCCGTAGAGGCCGTCTTCGATCATCTTCTTGCAGTTGTCCCAGGCGCCGCCGGCATTGGCCATGAACACGGCCAGCAGCTGGCCGACCAGGATCATGCCCGCCAGGAAGCCACCCAGGGCGTAGGGGCCGAGGATGAAGCCCACCAGGATCGGCGAGGCGATGGCCAGGATGCCAGGGCCCACCAGTTCCTTCTGGGCGGTGTTGGTGCAGATGTCCACCACGCGGCCGTAGTCCGGCTTCTTGGTGCCGGCCCAGATTTCCGCGTCCTTGAACTGCGCGCGGCACTCCTGGACGATGTAGTAGGCGGCGCGGCCCACGGCGCGGATCAGCTGGCTGCTGAACAGGAACGGCACGGCGCCGCCCAGCAGGAAGCCGATGAACACCTTGGGATCGGCCGGGGTGAGCCGGCCGGCGTGCTCGATGTACTGGGCGATCTTCATCTTGCTGACCTGGTCCTCGCCGCCCACCGCGATCACCGCGATGAAGCTGGAGAACAGGGAGACGCCGGCGATGACCGCGGAGCCGATGGCGATGCCCTTGGTCTCGGCCTTGGTGGTGTTGCCCACCGCGTCCAGATCGGCCAGGACCTGCCGGGCCCGCTTGTAGCTGCCGGGCTTGTTCTTTTCCATCTCGTCCTTGTCGTAGCCCATCTCGCCGATGCCGTTGGCGTTGTCGGCGACGGGGCCGAACACGTCCATGGAGATGGTGTTGCCGGTGAGGGTCAGCATGCCGATGCCGGTCATGGCCACGCCGTAGGCGATGAACAGCGGCGGGGTGCCGGCGTAGGTGAGCACGGACAGGAAGATGGCGACCGCGATCACGCACAGCATGGCGACGGTGCTTTCATAACCCAGGGCGAAGCCCTCGATGATGTTGGTGGCGTGCCCGGTGGTGCAGGCCTTGGTGAGCGCCTTGACCGGGGCGTGGCTGGTGTGGGTGTAGTAGCTGGTGACCTTGTTCAGGGCCACGGCCAGGAACACGCCGATCAGGCAGGTGATGGCCGGGCGCAGGTCCAGGCCCTGGACGCCGAGGTTGGCCCACCAGCCCAGCTGGCTGGGAATGGTGCCCCAGTATTTCAGGACTTCCTCGGGGGTGGCGCCCTTGAGCAGGTTCACCCCGGGCTCGAAGCGCAGGTAGAACCAGCCGAGCACGAAGAAGCCGACGACGCTGATGATGGAACCGATCCAGAAGCCCCGGTGCACGCTCTTGAGGGCGGTGTCGGAGGTGTCGTCACGGCCGGCCTTGACCGTGTAGGTGCTGATGATCGAGCCCAGCACGCCGATGCCGCGCACCAGCAGGGGGAAGATGACGCCCTTGTGGCCGAAGGTGGCCATGCCCAGGATCATGGCGGCCACGATGGTCACTTCGTAGCTTTCGAAGATGTCCGCGGCCATGCCTGCGCAGTCGCCCACGTTGTCGCCCACGTTGTCGGCGATGGTGGCCGCGTTGCGCGGATCGTCCTCGGGGATGTCCTTCTCGATCTTGCCGACCAGGTCGGCGCCCACATCAGCGGCCTTGGTGTAGATGCCGCCGCCGACGCGCATGAACAGCGCGATCAGGGTGCCGCCGAAGCCGAAGCCCAGCAGGGCCTCATAGGCGTTCACGCCGTAGGTGAGGAAGATCAGGGTGCCGCCCAGGAGGCCGAGGCCGTCCGTGAGCATGCCGGTGACGGTGCCGGTGCGGTAGCCCAGCTGCATGGCTTCGCCATAGCTGTGCCGCGCGGCGGCGGCCACGCGCAGGTTGCCCAGGGTGGCCAGGTGCATGCCCACGAAGCCCACCATGAAGCTGAAGATGGCGCCGATCAGGAACGCGAAGGCGCGGCCATAGCGGAAGGCTTCCTGGTGGCCGGTGAAGGTGACCGCCAGGAGGATGGTGATGATGATGATCAGGGGCCCGATCTTCTTGAACTGGGCCGCCAGGTAGGCGTTGGCGCCTTCCCGGATGGCGGCGCCGATGGCCTGCATCTTGGGGGTGCCTTCATCGGCGGAGGAGACCTGCTTCATCAGCATGAAGGCATACAGCAGGCCGATGACGGCGACGACCAGCACCGCGATCAGGCAAGTCTGCTCCATGGTGTTGAAACCGTACCCCGCCCGGAACGGGGAGAAGAACTCGAAGGCCCGCTCCCCCTCCGGCGTCTGCGCCTGGGCCCAACCGGAACCCATGGCGCACACCATCATCATTAATATTAGATAAATCTTGCGGTTTATCGGAACGAGTCTAAACTTATCCGTCCATCCATTTTTCATGGATACTCCCCCTGCGAAAAGGTTGAAAGAGCCTTCCGGCCCAGACTTGGGCCCTTATAGACACGTAATGCCAAGGAAAAGGAAATTGAGGCTTTTCCGCTCCAGACTAACAGTTGGCCGGGGAAAGTCAATATTTGTTCCGGGCCCGGCCGATGGATGGCGTTATATTTGCGGATCTGGTGTATTTTCTGTAAGTTGCATCTGATTTCATCGCATCTGAAAGGTCGCCATGTCCAGTCCCTGCCCCTGCTCCTCCAAGCTTACCTACGATCGCTGCTGCGAACCCTACCTGAATGGGAAAAAACAGCCCGAGACCGCGGAAATTTTGATGCGCAGCCGGTTCACCGCCTACGCCATGGGCAAGGCCGACTACCTGGCCGCCACCACCGCGGCGGCGGAACGGGAGAAGCTGGACGTGGAGGAACTGGGGCGCTACTGCCGGGCGGTGCGCTGCATCTCGCTCAAGGTGCTCAGCACCGAAGGCGGCGGCCCCCTGGACGAGACCGGGGTGGTGGTGTTCCACGCCAAGCTGCTGATCAACGGCAAGCGCATGCTGCATTGGGAGCGCAGCAGGTTCGTGCGGGAGGAAGGGCGCTGGGCCTACCTGGACGGCGAGACCAACTGAGCCGGGCCGGCCCGGGCCGGATACACTCTGCGTAGCGATCATTCGCGAGGGGGTTCCCATGGATCTGCAGGCCATCACCGGCGGCGCGTTCTGGAGCCTGCTTGGGCTCCTGGTGCTGGTCGCCCTGGTGCTCCTCCTTCTGGCCAAGACCGTCCGCTACATCCCGAACAACCGGGTGGGCATCGTGGAAAAGCTGATCAGCGGCCGGGGTTCGGTGAAATCCGGGCTGATCGCCCTGTCCGGCGAGGCCGGGTTCCAGCCGGAGGTGCTGCGCGGCGGCTGGCATTTCTTCGTGCCGTTCATGTACCGGATCCACAAGGTGTTCCTGGTCACCATCGCCCAGAGCAAGATCGGCTACGTGTTCGCCCGGGACGGCCAGGACCTGCCGCCCACCCAGACCCTGGCCAGCAACGACGTGGCCCGCGGGTTCCAGGACGTGCGGGCGTTCCTCCAGGCCGGCGGCCAGAAGGGCCCCCAGCGCATGCTGTTGCGCGAGGGCACCTACGCCATCAACCTGGCCCAGTTCGTGGTGCTCACCGAGGACCAGCTCTACTACCTGCCGCTGGACCGGAGCGAGCTGGACACCTTCACCAAGATGGCCGCGGTGATCAACGAGAGGGGCGGCTTCCGGCCGGTGATCATCCGAGGCACCGACGACGCGGTGGGCATCGTCACCGTGCACGACGGCCCGTCGCTGCCTTCGGGCGAGATCATCGCGCCCACGGTGGGCCAGGACATGGGCCAGACCCTGTCCTACCACAACAACTTCCAGGACGCGGACAAGTTCCTCAAGGCCGGCGGCTTCCGCGGCCGGCAGTACCAGGTGATGGTGGACGGAACCTACTACATCAACCGGCTGTTCGCCACCGTGGAGCTGATCCCCAAGACCGTGGTGGAGGTGGGCAACGTGGGCGTGGTGGTGTCCTACACCGGCGCGGCCGGGGAAGACCTCAGCGGCATCGACTACCGGCACGGCGAGCTGGTGGCGCCGGGCAGCCGCGGGGTGTGGTCCGAGCCGCTGCTGCCGGGCAAGTACGCGTTCAACACGTACGCCGGCAAGGTGCTGCTGGTGCCCACCACCAACTTCATCCTGAAATGGAACAAGTCGGAAGTGGGCTCGCACAAGTTCGACGAAAACCTGTCCGAGGTGAGCCTGATCACCAAGGACGCGTTCGAGCCCAGCCTGCCGCTGTCGGTGGTGGTGCACATCGACTACCGCAAGGCGCCGCTGGTGATCCAGCGGTTCGGCGACGTGAAGAAGCTGGTGGAGCAGACCCTGGACCCCATGGTCAGCGCCTACTTCAAGAACATCGGCCAGACCCGCACCCTGATCCAGCTGATCCAGGACCGTTCGGCCATCCAGGACCAGAGCGGCGTGCAGATGAAGGAGAAGTTCGTCCAGTACAACCTGGAGCTGCAGGAGGTGCTGATCGGCACCCCCACCAGCGGCGCCGTGGGCGGCCAGATCGAGCAGATCCTCACCCAGCTGCGCAGCCGCCAGATCGCCAACGAGCAGGTGGAGACCTACACGCGCCAGGAGAGCGCCGCCGTCAAGGAGCGGGAGCTGCGCGAGGCCGAGGCCAAGGCCCGGCAGCAGACCCTGCTCACCGAGTCGGAAATCTCCATCAACGTGCAGAGCAACGCCGGCAAGGCGGACTTCGCCAGGGCCCAGCAGCAGGCCGCGCAGATCCAGACCCTGGCCTCGGCCGAGGCGGAGAAGGTGCGGCTCATGGGCGAAGGCGAGGCCAAGCGGATCATGGCCATGGCCGGGGCGGAGGCGGAGCGCGCGGCCCGGGTGGGCATCGCCCAGGCCATGGCCATCGAGGAGCAGGTGCGCGCCTACGGCGGCCCGCAGTTCCAGCTGGTGCAGCAGGTGATGAACCGGTTCGCCGAGGCCATCCAGGCCTCCCAGGTGGACGTGGTGCCCAAGATCCAGATGACCGGCCAGGCCGGGGGCGGCAGCCTGGTGGAGAACCTGCTGGGGGTGCTGCTGTCGGACCGGGTGGGGGAGCTGGCGGGAGTCGCCCCCGGCGCCGGGCGCGACCCGGCGGCCCAGGCCCTGCGCGACGAGCTGATGGCCAAGATCGCCCGGCCCAGGCCGGATCAGAAGTAGTCGCGGGTCTCCAGCTCCCGGTTCATCCGGCGCACCAGCAGCGGCCCTTCGAAGATCAGCGAAGAGAAGATCTGCACCAGGGACGCGCCGTCCTGCAGGGCCCGGGCGGCGTCCTCGCCGGAACCGATGCCGCCGCAGGCCACCAGCTGGACGCCGGGCGGCAGCCGCTGGAGGATGCGAAGCTGGACGTTCCGGGCGCGGATCTTGAGGCCCCGGCCGGACAGCCCGCCGTCGCCCAGGGCCTCCACCTTGGCCCGGTTCAGTTCCGAAACGATGCCGCGGTCCAGGGTGGTGTTGGTGGCGATCACCCCTTCCACCCCGCTGGCCACCAGCACCTCGAGGGTGGCGTCCAGTTCCGGGAAGGGCAGGTCGGGCGCCAGCTTCACCAGCAGCGGCTGCCGCTCCAGGCCGAGCTCCTTGCGCAGCGCCAGCATGCCCTCCAGCAGCGGCTTGAGCGCCTCGGGCGCCTGCAGCCGGCGCAGCCCGGGGGTGTTGGGCGAGGAGATGTTCAGGGCCACGTAGTCCACCAGCGGAGCCAGCACCCGGTAGGCGGCGCGGTAGTCGTCCAGGGCCGATTCCTCGGGGGTGGTCTTGTTCTTGCCGATGTTTCCGCCCACCACCAGGCCGTGGGGCCGGTTGCGCAGGCGCCGGGCCACCACGTCCATGCCTTCGGAATTGAAGCCCATGCGGTTGAGGATCAGGCCCTCCTCGGGCAGCCGGAACAGCCTGGGCCTGGGGTTGCCGGGCTGCGGCCGGGGGGTCACCGTGCCGATCTCCACGAAGCCGAAGCCCAGCGCCTTCCACAGGGGCAGCATCTGGGCCCCCTTGTCCAGCCCCGCGGCCAGGCCGATGGGCGAGCAGAAGCGCAGGCCGAAGGTCTCCCGGGCGACGGCCGGTTCCGGCTTGCCCACCACGCCCTGGAGCAGGGATATCAGGCCGGGCAGGCGCTGGGCCAGGCCGCCCAGGGCGAAGCACAGGCCATGGGCGATTTCCGGTTCCATTTGGAAGATCAGCGGACGGAGCAGACGGTAGGGATCGAGGGTTTCGGTCATGGGCCTTCAGCGATGATGGTTGAAATTCTGATTATGACCCATAATCACCCCCTGCTGGCCTTGATCCCGGGTGGATCCCTTCGCCGAGGTGCCCATGCGCTATCTGATCACCAACCTGCCCCTGGAACTGGGCGAAGAACGGAAGCCGCTGGACGCCATCCTGGCCTGCGTGCTGGGCGGGCGCCCCGCGGAGTATCTGGAGACCAGCACGGAGCGGCTCAGCCTCGATGCCCGGCACAAGGGCTCGATCCGTTTCCTGGCCGCCCTGGCCTTCCGCACCGAGCGGCCCATGCAGGGGCTGCCGCTGCCGGCCGGAACCCGGCTGGAGCCCACCGCGGAACCGATGTCCTGGGTGGTGCCGGCTGCCCCGGCGCGGCCCCGGGTGGTGATCGTCGGCAGCGGCCCGGCCGGCACCTTCTGCGCCCTGCGCCTGCTGGACTACGGGATCAGCCCGGTGCTGCTGGAGCGCGGCGCGCCCATGAGCGAGCGGGTGCGGGCGGTGGCCGGCCTGTGGCAGGACGGCGTGCTGGACCCCACCGCCAACGCCCAGTTCGGCGAAGGCGGGGCCGGCACCTTCAGCGACGGCAAGCTCACCACCCGCATCGGCCACCCGGCCATCCGCTACGTGGTGGAGACCTTCGTCCGGTTCGGCGCCCATCCCAAGGTGCTCTACCTGGCCCGGCCGCACGTGGGCACCGACGTGATCCGCAAGTGCTCGGTGCTGATCCGCAAGGAGGCCGAAGCCCGGGGCGCGGTGTACCGGTTCCGCGCCCAGCTCACCGACCTGCGGTTCCGGGACGGGGCGGTGGCGGCGGCGGTGCTGGACTCCGGCGAGGAGATCCCCTGCGACGCGCTGGTGCTGGCCCCCGGGCACAGCGCCCGGGACACCCTGGAGATGCTGCACCGGCACGGCGTGGCCATGCGCCAGAAGGCCTTCGCCATGGGGGTCCGGGTGGAGCACCCGCAGGACCTCATCGACCACTCCCAGTACGGGCCGCACCAGGGCCATCCCAGCCTGGCCCCGGCCGACTACAAGCTGGTGTGCAATCTCGGCCCGGCCCGGGCCGCCTACTCCTTCTGCATGTGCCCGGGCGGCGAGGTGATCCAGTGCGCCTCGGAGCCGGGCGGGGTGGTGGTGAACGGCATGAGCAACGCCCGGCGCGATTCCGGGTTCGCCAATTCCGGCCTGGTGGCCAAGGTCAACACCGCCGATTTCGGTTCGGAGCACCTGCTGGGCGGCATGTACTTCCAGCGCAAATGGGAACAGGCCGCGTTCCGCGCCGCCGGGGAAAGCTACGGCGCCCCGGCCACCAGCGTCCAGGACTTCCTGAAGGGCAGGGCCAGCGGCCAGCTCCCGCCCACCAGCTTCCGCCCCTTCGCGGTGCCGGCCGACATCCACACCTGCCTGCCCGGCTTCGTGCAGGAGCAGCTGCTGGCCGCCATCCCGGAATTCGACCGCAAGCTGCGCGGGTTCTCCAGCCGCCAGGCCCTGCTGCTGGCCATCGAAAGCCGCACCAGCAGCCCGGTGCAGATGATCCGCGCCGAGAACGGGGAATCGGTGAGCCATCCCGGGCTCTACCCCTGCGGCGAGGGCGCCGGGTTCGCCGGCGGCATCACCTCGGCGGCGGTGGACGGGATCCGGGTGGCGGAATGGATCGCCGAGAAATCAGGAGCCCCGGCCTTCCTGCCGTTCCGGCGGAACGTGAAGGCCGGGGACTACGCCACCGAGTACTGAGCTACTGCTGCTTCGTCTGGGTCTGGACCACCTGCCGGGTGGCGTAGCTGAACGTGAAGGATTCCGCCGAGAACGCGCCGTTCTCGGCGAACAGCGTCCAGGCCACGGCCTTCGCGCCCCCCAGCGCCACGGCCTCGGGCGCCAGGCTGCCGTCAGGGTTCTGCAGCCGGAAGGTCACGGTCAGGGCGGACCGGGTCGAGGCCAGGGCCGTGTTCTGCGGCACCACCAGATCGGCCAGGGTCTCCGTGCCGTCCCAGACCCGCATGAAGGCGCACGGACCCGAGCGCACCGGCACCGGCTTGGGATTGGGGTTCTGGTTGGACAGGGCCTTGATGTCCAGGCCGGTCACCGCCCGGACATCGGTGTAGGTCTGGCCGGCGGCGCCGGCGAGGGAGACCTGGTAGGGTGCGGCCTGGGCGAGGCCCGGGACACCGCAGGCGGCCAGGATGGCCAGAAAAGGGACGAGGATTTTCATTGTTTGCTCCATGGCAAGCCCAAGAACAGGGCGAAGGACGCGATCAAAGGCAAGGGTGAAAGGGGCGCGCGGCGCCGGATCCGCATGGCCGCCTACGGGTTGGCGGTCGGGGTCGCGGCGGCGGAGCCGCCGTCGTTGCCGCCGTCGTTGCCGCCGTCGGTGGCCGTGGTCCAGTACTCGGGGGTGACCTGGCAGGTGCTGAAGCTGAGCTCGATCCGGGTCAAGGCGAAGGCCTTCAGGCTGGTCCAGTCCTGGTTGGCGGGGCCGACGGGGCTGCTCCGGATGGCGCGCACGCCCCCCAACTGGACCAGGCTGCCGTTGGGCACCCCGGCGGCGGCGGGAAACTGGAAGATCACCTGGGCGGTCACGGTACCGTTGTCGAGGATGAGCTTGCGGAGGGCGGCGACGAGGCTGCTGCCATCCGCCTGGAGTTCCCCGTCCAGGGTTTCCAGGGTGAGCGTGTTCGGGGCCGGGCCATCGTCGCAATCGGCGTCGGCCGCCGCCACCTGCCGGCGGAGCACCAGGCTGGTGACGTTCGGGATGGGATAGCTGGTGGTGGTGCCGCCGATGTCCGTGGCGAGGAGGCTGACCTGGAAGGTGAGCTGGTGGGAGCGGTCCGTCAGGGGGCTCCCCGGCGCGCTCGCGGCGCGCAGGGGGGTGCCGGAGGCCAGGGCCAGGCCCAGGCCCAGGATGGTCAGGGCCGTGATACGGGGTTTCATGGGAATCTCCTGGGGTGGGGCGCGCGGAAAGGGGCGCCATAATCCGAAGTTCAACGCATGGGATGGCAGCTGCACAAAGAATATATAGGCTTCATGTCCCGGGGCACAACGTGGAGCGCCGACTATTTTTTACCGGATGAAATTCAATAATGGATAAAATAGTTTCATTAATGCACCTGTTGCCGATATCACGAACAGATCGGTGCGCCGGTCGGGCCGATGGTTGCCGCCACCCCGCCAGGCCCTTCCGTCCGACATTCCGCCCGCCGGCCAATGCCGTTATGATGGTGTAGAGCGGCCGCCGCCCAGCACCGGAGGCCGCTCTCCTTTTTGTGACGAGCCCATGAACCTGACCGAAGAAATCCAGCGGCGACGCACTTTCGCCATCATCAGCCACCCCGACGCGGGCAAGACCACCCTCACCGAAAAGCTGCTGCTCTACAGCGGCGCCATCGACCGGGCCGGATCGGTCAAGGGCCGGGAGGGCTCCGGCCATGCCCAGTCCGACTGGATGGCCATCGAGCAGGAGCGCGGCATCTCGGTCACCTCGGCCGCCATGCAGTTCGAATACCAGGACCACATCCTCAACCTTCTGGACACCCCCGGCCACCAGGATTTCAGCGAGGACACCTACCGGGCGCTCACCGCCGCCGACAGCGTGGTGATGCTGCTGGACTGCGCCAAGGGCGTTGAGGAGCAGACCAAGAAGCTGTTCCGGGTGGCCAGCGAGCGGGGCCTGCCCATCTTCACCTTCGTCAACAAGCTGGACCGCCCCGGCCGGGAGCCTGTGGAACTGATCGACGAAGTGGAGGAGCTGTTCGGCCTGCACGCCGTGCCCATGACCTGGCCGATCGGCTCCGGCACCGATTTCAAGGGCGTCTACGTGCGCGCCACCGGCCAGATCCAGGTGTTCGAGCGGACCAAGGCCGGGCGCAAGGCCCGGGTGGCCGGGCAGGGCACCCTGGACGATCCGGAGGTGCGGGCGCTCCTGTCGGCCCAGGAACTCAAGCAGTTGCAGGACGACATCGACCTCATGGATCACGTGCTGCCGCCCTTCGACGAGGCGGAGTTCCTGGCCGGGCGCCAGTCGCCCATGTTCTTCGGCAGCGCCATCAACAACTTCGGCGTCGCGGAATTCCTGGAGGAGTTCCTGGACATGGCCCCGGCGCCCCATGCCCGGCCGCTGGCCGACGGCGGCCAGATCGACGTGGACGCGCCGTTCACCGCGTTCGTGTTCAAGGTCCAGGCCAACATGAACAAGGCCCACCGGGACCGGGTGGCCTTCGCCCGGATCGTTTCCGGGCACTTCCAGCGGGGCATGGACGCGCTGCACGTGCGCGGCCAGAAGACCATCAAGCTGAACTACCCGCACATGTTCTTCGGCCGGGAACGGCTGATCGTGGACGAGGCCTTTCCCGGGGACATCCTTGGGCTGATCAACCCGGGGCTGTTCCGTATCGGCGACGTGCTTTCCGCGGGCGGCCCGGTGGCGTTCCGCGCCGTGCCGCGATTCTCCCCGGAGCAGTTTTCCGCCGTGCGGCTGGCCGATCCCGGCGGGCGCAAGGGTTTCCTGAAGGGCGTCCAGCAGATCGCCGAAGAGGGCGTGGTGCAAGTGTTCTGGCCCACCGGCGGCGCCCCGCTGCCCATCCTCGGCGCGGTCGGCCGGCTGCAGTTCGAGGTGCTCCAGCACCGGCTCAAGGACGAATACGCCTGCCCGGTCATCATGGAGCCCAGGAACTTCCAGATGGCGCGCTGGCTGCAGGGCGGCTGGCCCGAGCCCAGCCGGTTCTGGGGCGAACTGGTGGAGGATTCCGACCGGAATCCGGCTATCCTGTTCGAGAACGACTGGCAGCGCCGCACCACCATGGAGAAGAATCCCGATCTGGTGTTCCTGGACCACCCCGCCTGAAACACCGAATTCCTGTTCTCCATTCCGCCGACAGCCGATATATTCTAAGCTTCGAGTCCTTTTCATCCGATAAACCTCCCAACGGGAGCAGGCCATGCGGCAGGAAATAAAACCGGAGGACCTCATCGTCACCGAGCAGGACGGAACCCGCCGGATCAATCACGATGTGCTGGAATCCTATGGCTTGTTCAACCTGCCCAAATCCATCATGCGCAGCGCACTGATGGTCTATTACGACAATGCCGCCCGCCAGGGCCGGTTCGCCGCCCAGACCGTGCGCACCTTCATCGGCCTGGCCAGCTCCATCACCCGCTTCCCCAAGCAGGTGGCCATCAACTTCACCCGCGGCGCCGCCTACCGCCGGAACATGCGCATGCTCAGGCGCTACAGCCGCTGATTTAGCGAATTAGTGGCCGAACCACGGCACCAGGAAATCCCCGGAATCGCCGTCGAACAGGTCCACCGCCCCGGCGTCCAGCCGGATGGAGCGCCCCTCCAGGGAGGTGCGGAAATCCTCCAGCAGCTCCCGCAGCGCCTCGGCGCAGGTGGGGGTGATGTCGGGCGCCTCGTGGATGGCTTCCGACACGAAGTACAGCGCCCGGCCGCGCTGGGGGGCGTCCGGCTCCGGGAAGGCGATCTCCCCCTCCTCGACCCCCAGGGTCAACAGGGCGGACCTCAGAAGCAGCGCCTCGTTCCATGCATTCAGCGTCGCCACCATGTCCAGCCTCCAAGGAATTCCAGGTCCCTGTTGGAAAGGTAGCAATCCCGGTCAAGGGAAGAAATTGCGGATTCCATGATCTTTAATAAAGGAGAACCCCCTGCCGGGAACCGGCCGGCCCGAGGCTGGCCCGGACGCTGAAGGGCACTCGGAGAAAAGCGTCCGGCCGGCCATTAAAAATTATTTTGTACTGGCGCCCCGGATTAGAACGGCCAGATGTAATTGAGCAACCGGCTGGCGTAGCCGGGCCGGGTGGTCTCGTCCACCACCCCCTGGCCGCCGTAGCCCAGCTTCAGTTCCGCCACCTGGGAGGAGGCGATGCTGTTGTTCACGTCCAGGAGCATGGGATTGATCATCCCGGCCACGTAGAGGCGCTGGGTCTCGTTGTTCAGCTGGATATCCCGGAAGCCTTCGAAGATCAGGTTGCCGTTGTCCAGCACCCGCACCACCCGGGCGGTGACGGTGCTGGTGAAGACCGCGGTGCGGTCGGTGCTGCCGGCCCCCTTGAAGGAGGTGGTGGTGCCGCTGGTGACCGGGGTGGACAGCGAGGTGCCCTTGCTATCCATGCCCAGGGTGGCCACCTTGTCCAGGAAGGAGGTCGCCTTGAGCGAGTTGGCGCCGTTCCGGCTGGTGTTGAGATCCCCCGTGACCTTGGCGGTGCTGTTCTCGGTGATGCGGATGGTCACCAGATCGTTGAGCCGGCGGGCCCGCAGATCGGCCACCATCGGTCGGTCCTGCCACAGGGAACCGTCCGAAAGCGAGGGAACGGGGCCGTTCTGGTCCAGGTAGGGAATGGCGGGCATTTTGACTACGCTGGGGTTGGAGGGCGTAGGCAGGGAACAGCCCAGCAAGCCCAGCAGACCCACGGCAAACGGCAGAAAACAGCGCAAGGCGCACCTCCAATCTCCCGGACCGCACCGGGCATCCGGAACCTTCTTCATTGCCCATCAGAACTTATAGAAAGCGCCAAGCTTGATCGTATCCCCCGCGCCCATGGAGGGGCGGAACGGGCCATAACCCACATCGAACTCCACCGCCAGGGCCTGGTTGAACCGGTGGCCGACGCCCACCTGGGCGGCGGGGTAGGTGCCCTCGGAATCCGATGCGAAGCGGTAGCTGGCATCCCACCAGTTGATGCTGGCGCCGGCCAGGACGTAGAAACCCAGGTGGCTGCCATCCAGGTAGCGCAGGTAGTCCACGCCGACCCCCACCCCCTGCAGGGTGGTGGTGGAGAGGGTGGAGGAGAAACTGAGGGAGCCCCCGTCGAACCGGGTGTAGTCGACCCTGGGGCGCAGCTCGCCGCCGCCGTCGTAGCCGATGGACCAGTGGGCCCCCACCTGGAACCCGGTCCTGCCCCCCACGGCGTCGCGCAGATCGCCCTGGGGGGAGACCAGGAACCCCTGGATCCCGACGCGGCTTTGGGTATTGAAGATCGACATGGAGCTCCCGGATGCGGAGCCCATGTCCTGGGCCCCCAGGGGTGCCAGGCCCACGGCCAGGATCAGGATCCCGATTGAGCGTTGCAAAGGCATCGTTCCTCCAAATTTCAGGCAAGCCAAAGGCCTGGGCCTTCCACGAACAGCAAATTATGAATTAATCAAGCTAGCAGCGCGATGACTCCGCCAACCTTCAGGGCAGCCCCGGCCCATTGGCCGGCACGGTAATCGTCGTCCTGGGAGGTCGGCTGCCCATCCGGGGGATCGATGCCCAAGGCCCCGTACGTGACCGACTTGAATTCCGACGGGGGTTGGGCCGAGGCGGCGTCGGTTGCCGTCGCCGCCACCGGGGTGGTCGTGGTGGTCGTGGCGGTCGTGGCGGTCGTGGCGGTTGAGGGGGTTGAGGGGGTTGTGGCGGTGGCTGGGCTTGGGGTGGCCGGTTGGGTTGGCGCGGCGTTCGGGTCCGCCGGGGCCATCTGGGCTGCCTTGGCTGGATGGAGCGCCGGCCATTGCGGCCCGGAAGTCGGATTTGCCACGCTGGAGATGTCCATGGGTTCCTCGATTCTGGAAAAAGTGCGACTACCCCATCAGCTTGTAGCGGTGCCCCTTGTTGTCCTTGGCGGCCCCCAGCAGGCCGTTGCCCGGAGGCTGCCTGCTCAGGTAGGCGCCGCTGAGGAGGTTCTGGATCATCCCGTTGCCCGCGGAGGCGTTGTTCAGGAAAAACCCGGTGATGAGGGTGCCGGCGTCCCCATACAACATGAACGAGAAGTAGGTGTCGGGGAAATTTTTGAAATCGATGCCAAACTCGGCCGCCCAGCTCCACGCCTGGCTCATCGGGTTGATTTGCGAGTTGATGGCCGGGATCGAGGACGGGTAGATGCTGCTGGGGGTTTGGCTGGAGTCCTTCACCTGATTGAGCCGGATCCACTCGCCGCGGAACTGCTCGCCTCCGGTGGACTTGCTTTTGATGAAGCCCTGGTTTCGGCTGCGGTTGGACCCGGACAGATCGCAGAGCAGCAGCTTGTTGCCGCTCAGGTCATAGATCCGTACCTCCACCGGCCCAGGCTGCACCGGCTGCTTGCAGCCAAGCCCCGGCAGCAGGATCAGGAGCAGACCGATGCGGAGCCCACGCAGCGGGCGCAGGCGGGATGGGTTGGGGGAGGCCTCTTGGCGCATGGAACCGGGGATCCGCAAGGGGGCGCTAGCTGGACGCCACGGAGCCGTCGATATTGTACGTGCCCATGAGCGCCGAGGGACCGCTGACGGTGTCCGGGGAACTGGAGAGGGCCTGACCCAGGGAAGAGATGCTCATGGAGTCCGCCGGCGATTCCAGCTGGGCGGCGATGGCGTCGGCGCCCGGATCGTCTTCCGGGGGGGCCGGGGGATTCGGGCTGGCGGGCGGCACCCCGGCCGTGGTGAGCGGAGAAATGCTGGACAGGGTCATGGTTCCCTCCTCTAGGGGATGGTCCGGGCAAAGCCCGGCCGGATGCGGTGGATGACTCTATCTTGCTCCGCAATGGTTCAGGGAAATGGCCACCGGGGTGAGTGGCAGGAATCCGCCGGTGAACGGCGATGAGGTCCGGCTGAACGTCGAACGGCATCCCGGTCCGAACGCGGCGGGATCGGCCTCGAGCCAACTAGAAGAAGGGGTGGATCAGCTTGAGGATTCCCGCCGCCAGCATGAAGCTGCATGGGATGGTCAGGATCCAGGCCACGAAGATGTTCCCGGCCACGCCCCAGCGCACCGCGGAGGCGTTCATGCTGGCGCCCACGCCCATGATGGCGCCGGTGATGGAGTGGGTGGTGGACACCGGGATGCCCAGGTGGGCGGTGGTGAACAGCACCAGGGCCGCGGCCGATTCCGCGGCGAAGCCGTGGATCGGGCGCAGCTTGACGATCTTGTGGCCCATGGTCCGGATGATCCGCCAGCCGCCCGTGGAGGTGCCGAAGGCCATCATGCTGGCGCAGCCGATCTTCACCCAGAGCGGAACCGCCACCATGTGCCCCGGGACCACGGACAGCTTGCCGTACATGATCAGGGCCAGGCAGATCACCCCCATGGCCTTCTGGGCATCGTTCTGGCCATGGGTGAAGGCCATGGCGCTGGCGGAAAGCAGCTGCAGCTTGCGGAACGCCACGTTCACCCGGCGCTGGGCCAGGTTCTTGCAGATGCGCAGGATCAGCAGGATGAGCACCATGCCCACCAGGAAGCCGAGCACCGGGGAGATGATGATGAAGGCGGCGATCTCCTCCAGCTTGTGGAGGTGCAGGGCCGCCACGCCGGCATGGGCCACCACGGCGCCGGCCAGGCCGCCCATGAGGGTGTGGCTGGTGCTGGAGGGGATCCCGAAGTACCAGGTGCCGAGATCCCAGATGATGGCCGAGGCCAGGGCCGCGACGATCACTTCCGGAACGATGAAATGCACGTCCGCCAGGCCCGAGGCGATGGTGGTGGCCACGTGGGTGCCCAGCAGGGCGCCGCCGAAATTGAGGCAGGCGGCCATCAGGATGGCGTTGCGGGCGGACATGACTCCGGTGGAGACCACGGTGGCGATGGCGTTGGCCGTGTCGTGGAAGCCGTTGATGAAGTCAATGCCCCAGGACATCAGGACGATCAGGATGAGCATGAAGAACATAGGAGGTCCGTTCCGCTCAGGCGTTGCGCATGACGGTGGAACTGACGACCTTGGAAACCAGCTCGATCCGGTCGGTGGCATCTTCCAACAGGGCGAGGATCTCCTTCCATTTGATGAGTTCAACCGGATCCTTGGGATCCTCGAAGATCTCGGCCAGGGCCTGGTGGAACACCGCGTCGGCCTGGTTTTCCAGCTCCATGCAGGCGTGGATCTGGCTGTTGATGGCCCGGGTGTTGGACATGTTGCGCAGGCTGGCGATGAGCGGCACCAGCTCCTCGCTGCCGAGCACCACCAGGTGGGCCAGCTGGGCGGCCAGCGGCATCACCGTGGTGACCTTGTAGAGCACCAGGCGCTCGCTGACCCCGTCCAGGCAATCAACCACATCGTCCAGGGCGTGGGCCAGGGCCAGGATGTCCTCCCGCTCCAGGGGGGTCACGAAGGTGCGGTTCAGGCGGTCGACGATGTCGTGGGTGACCTCGTCGCCCACGTGCTCCAGCTCCTTCATCTTGCGGCGCATCGCGTGCCACTGGTCGGGCCGCTCCCGGGAAACGAACTCCTGTTCGAACAGCTGCGAAGCCTTCAACAGGTTGGCAACCGAGCTTTCAAGCAGATCGAAAAAGACCATTTCCCGGGGTTTGAGCCAGGCGATGAGCGAGTTCAAAGACATTGATGCTCCCAGTAATCCAATACCTCCATTGTGCCTTGGACCACCCGGGCCACCTAGCCGAAATCCCGGACATGGGTCTTTGCCGGCGCGGGATGCCGCTGGAACCGGGTCGGTCTCATCGTTAGTTAATAATTCATCCTTGCCAGCCGGCGGTTTTGAATAATAATTTATTAACGTTCTCGCCCAGAACGATTCAATACGTCAACGGTTGCCCCGGGGCCGCTGGGGGACCACTCTCGATTTCTGTCTGGAGGCAGGGGTGCACTTTAATCTGCAAAAAACCGCCAAACTACTGATTCTTCTTTGCTTCTTCATTCCGATCGGCCTGAACGCCTTCACCCCGGCCGATGACGACGACGCCAATGGCGATGACAAGCCCGCCGCCCCGGAAGGCATCGTCTTCCAGAACGACTCCGCCAGCGATTGGACCATCAAGTTCAAGATGAGCGGCGAAATGGGGGCGCATAAATTCGAGGATCCCAAGCCGGTCTCGGGTTCGTCGGCCCTCAAGCTCAAGGTGGGCGCCAAGACCATCTCCGGCCAGGGCGACACGATCCTCAAGAAGAAAACCGCCACCAAGGTGGAACTGGTGGAGGAAGCCAAATCCAAGGACAAGCTGAAGGCCGTCTACTTCACCGTGACCAGCACCTCCAAGAAGAGCCCCGGCTCGGCCAGCTTCGCCATGAGCGTGTCCGACGGCGCGGCCAAGCTCTACCTGGAGAAGGCCGCCTTCGTGGACAGCACGGATGTCGCCGATGTCATCGACATCAACAAGCCCGGTGATGGAAGTTTCACCATCAAGGCGGTCAAGTAGGCCGGGATCAGTCCACGCTGCCCAGGCGGTAGCCCACGCCCACCACGGTCTCGATCAGGGCGGCGGCATCGCCCAGCTTGGAGCGCACCCGGCGCACGTGCGCGTCGATGGTGCGGCTTTCGCCCAGGTATTCCAGGCCCCACACCTGCTGCAGGATCTTTTCCCGGCTCAGCACCCGCCTGGGGTTCTGCAGGAAGTAGGCCAGCAGCTCGAATTCCCGGCGGGTGAGGTCCAGCGACTCCCCCCCCTCCACCCGGGCGGTGTGCATGTCCAGGTCCAGGCCGATGGGGCCGAACTGCAGCTGCCGGGTCTGGTCGGTCTGGTCGATGAACGCGGCCCGGCGCAGGATGGCCCGGATCCGGGCCACCAGCTCGCGGCTGGAGAACGGCTTGGAGATGTAGTCGTCCGCCCCCAGTTCCAGGCCCAGCACCCGGTCGATCTCCTCGTTGCGGGCGGTGACCAGCACCACCGGAAGGGCACGGTACTGGCTGTTGGCCCGGATCGCCCGGAGCACGTCCAGGCCGTCCATGTCGGGCAGGGTGAGGTCCAGCAGGGCCACGTCCAGCCGCGGCGACTGCCCGGTGGCGGAGCTGCCGATGCACTTCAAGGCGTCCCGCCCGTTTTCGAAGGAGCTCAGGGAGAAGCCTTCCCGCTTGAGGTGCTGCTCAAGGCCAAGGCGGATATCCGTGTCGTCTTCGAGCAGGAGGAGATGGGGCATCTTGACTCCGATCATGAGGGGTTCGGTCAGGGCTTGGCGGGCGCCTGCAGGTAGGGGTGCTTCACGTTGACCCCTTCGAGGATGAAAAGCACCTCCTCGGCGATATTGGAAGCCACGTCGGCGATGCGTTCCCAGTTCTTGATGACGATGATCAGGTGGCTGGACCGTTCGATGCACAGCGGATCGGCCAGCATGGTGCGCAGCAGTTCAGTATAGATGTGCACATACAGGGTATCCACCTGGTCGTCAGCGCGAATCACCGCCCGGGCCATTTCGGCGTCGCCGTTGATGAAGGCGTCCATGGCCCGGTGCACCATGGACTGGGTGTCTTCGCCCAGGCGCTGCAGGTCGTCGCCGGGGAGCACGGTCGGCTGGGGGTTGAGCACCAGGGCCCGGCGGGCGATGTTGCAGCAGTGGTCGCCGATCCGCTCCAGTTCCGGAACCAGCTTGAGCGAGGAGGCGATGAGCCGCAGATCGGAGGCGAACGGAGCCCGCAGCGCCAGCAGATCGATGCAGGCCTGGTCCAGCTTGAGTTCGGCCTCGTCCACGAACTTGTCCAGCTGGGACACCTTCTCGGCCTTGTGGTTGGAACGTTCGGCCAGCGCCTGCTGGGTCAGGTGGAGCATCTCCTCCACCTGGCCGGCCATGGCCAGCAGGCCGAACTTGAGATCACGCAGATCTGCGTCAAAAGGGCGGGGCATCAACCAAACCTCCCGGTGATATAGTCTTCGGTCATGGATTTCTTGGGCGAGGTGAAGATCATTTCGGTCTCCCCGGCCTCGACCAGTTCGCCCATCCAAAGAAATGCCGTTCGGTCGCTTGCTCGCGCGGCCTGCTGCATGTTGTGGGTCACGATGATCACCGTCAGCCGTTCGCGCAGGCGGAACATCAGTTCCTCGATCTTGGCGGTGGCGATGGGGTCCAGGGCCGAGCAGGGCTCGTCCATGAGCAGCACTTCGGGATTCACGGCCAGGGCCCGGGCGATGCACAGGCGCTGCTGTTGGCCGCCGGACAGGGTGGTGGGATTGCTCTTGAGCCGGTCCTTCACCTCGTCCCAGATGGCCGCGTCCATGAGGGCCTGTTCGGCCGCATCCTTCAGCCGGCCCATGTTGCGCTCGCCGGACAGGCGCAGGCCGGCGATGGCGTTGTCGAAGATGGACAGGGTGGGGAACGGGTTGGCCTTCTGGAACACCATGCCGATCCGGCGCCGGATCAGCACCGGGTCCTGGCCGTCCTGGTAGATTTCCTGGCCGTTGAGGGTCACCGACCCGGTCACCTTGGCCCCCCGGGTGAGGTCGTGCATCCGGTTGAAGGCGCGCAGCAGGGTGGACTTGCCGCAGCCGGAGGGACCGATGATGGCGGAGATCTTGCGGTCGGGAAAGACCAGGCTTACGCCCTTGAGCACCGATTTCCGGTCGAATTCGATCATTAGGTCTTTGCATTCAAGCATGAGGGTTCCTGTTTACGGCTTAGGTGTTGAGGCTGCGCTGGTGCCACCAGAGGATGAAGCGGCTCAGCAGAGTGGCCCCCAGGATGCCGATGACCAGGATCAAGGCGCCGCCCCAGGCCAGGCGGTGCCAATCATCGTAGGGGCTGATGGCGTAGTTGAAGATCATGTGCGGCAACGTGGCGATGGGGGCCTTGGGGTCCAGGGTCAGGTAGGGGTTGCCGAACGCGGTGAACAGCATGGGCGCGGTCTCTCCGGCGATGCGGGAAACCGACAGGATCATGCCGGTGAGCACGCCCGGGGCGGCGGCGCGCAGGGTGATGGAGGAGGCGATCCGCCAGGTGGGGATGCCCAGCGCGTGCCCGGCCTCGCGCAGGCTGTGCGGCACCAGGTAGAGCATCTCCTGGGTGGTGATCACCACCACCGGCAGCATGATGAAGGCCAGCGCCACCGACCCGGACAGGGCCGAGAAGTGGTGCATGGGCACCACCACCACCTGGTAGGCCAGCAGGCCCATGACGATGGAGGGGATCCCGGAGAGCACGTCGCAGGCGAAGCGCAGGGCGGAGGTCACGGAGGGGCTGGCGAACTCGGTCATGAAGATGGCCGCGCCGATGCCGATGGGAATGCCGGCCACGGTGGCGGAACCCACCACCAGCAGCGAACCCAGGATGGCGTTGAGCATGCCGCCGCCGGGCTCTCCCGGGGGCATGGGCAGCCTGGTGAACAAGGCGGGGCTCAGGGACGAGGCCCCTTCGGCCACCAGGTGCCAGAGGAAGGCGAACAGGGGCACCACGGCGATGAGGGCGGCCAGCAGGCAGATGGTCTCCATGATCCGGCCCTGGACTTTGCGGAACGTGTGAGAACTGTTCATTTGGCCCCCTGCGGCGAGCCCGTGCTGCGGCCCAGGTAGATGAGCATGAGCCGCGCCGCGCCGTTGAGTATGATGGACACCACCAGAAGGATGAGGCCCAAACTGATGAGGGCGCTGATGGCCAGGTTCGAAGGAGCCTCGGTGAACTCGTTGGCGATCACCGAAGCCAGGGTGTAGCCCGAGGCGAACAGCGAGGCCTTGATCTGGGGCGTGTTGCCGATCACCATGGTCACCGCCATGGTCTCCCCCAGCACCCGGGCGAAGCCCAGCAGCCCGGCCCCGAAGATGCCCTTCCAACTGTAGGGGATGATGAACTTGCTGATGGCCTGCCAGCGGGTCGCGCCCAGGGCGTAGGCCGCCTCGCGCTGGGCGGTGGGCACCTGGAGCAGCACTTCCCGGGTGACCGAAAGGATGAAGGGCAGGGCCATCACCGCCAGCAGCAGTCCGGCGGCCAGGAAACCCACCCCCATGGGTGAACCGGAGAAGATGGGCAGCTTGTTCAGCCCCAGCGGGGACTTGTAGATGTAGACCTCGAAGCTGCGCACCAGCGGCACCAGGGTGAAGATGCCCCACAGTCCCAGCAGGACCGAGGGGATGGCGGCCAGCAGTTCCACCGCCAGGGAGATCACCTTGGCCAGGCCCTGGGGCAGGATCTCCACCAGCGCCACGGCGGTGAGCACCCCCAGCGGCAGGGCGATCACCATCCCGATCACGCTGGTGTAGGCGGTGCCGAACAGGAAGGTGAGCGCGCCGTATTTCTGGTTGGTGGGATCCCATTCCGGGGAAAGGATGGCGCCCAGGCCATGGTCCTTGAAGGCCGGAATGGAGCCGTGCACCATGAACACGATCGCCACCAGGATCAGCCCGGCCACCACCAGCGCGCAGGCGCCGGTGGTGAGCCGGAAGATCCGGTCGGCGAAGTGCCCGGTGGAACGCCTGGGAAATTCGTTTTTCAGGTTCTTCTCCGGTTCCGCCGCCGGCTCTGCCGGCTGGCTGAGTCCAGCCGCTGGCTGGGCGGGCGCCAGCGGCTCGGCCGCGGCGGCCAGGCCAGAGGGGAGCGGTGCCGGCTTTTCAACTGAGGGGAGGTCCATGGGGCCCATCTCTTCACAATGGAAGGCCGCGCCTTGGCGGCCTTCCGGATCCACAGAAGCTGGTCGTGCCTATTTCAGCTTGGCGAGGTCTTTCAGTTCGCGGTCGATGAGCGCTTTCGGCAGCGGAGCGTAGCCCAGGTCCTTGGAGTAGGACTGGCCCTTGGTCAGCGCCCAGACGAGGAAGTCATGCACTGCCTTCTTCTTGGCAGGGTCCGGGATGGACGGGGAGGCCAGGATCCAGGTGAAGGTGGAGATCGGATAGGAAGCCTTGCCGGGAGGGTTGGTGATGGAGACCCGGTAGTCGGCGGGAATGTGGGCGGTGGCGGCGGCGGCCGAAACCGATTCCAGGGTGGCGTTCACGAAGGCGCCCGTGGTGTTCTTCACCGGCGCGTAGGCGATCTTGTTCTGCAGGGCGTAGATCAGTTCCACGTAGCCGATGGCGCCCGGGGTCTGGCGCACCAGGCCGGCCACGCCCTCGTTGCCCTTGCCGCCCAGGCCCAGGGGCCAGGTGACCGAGGTGCCTACGCCGATCTTCTTCTGGAATTCGCTGGAGACCTTGGAAAGGAAGTCCACCCAGGTGTAGGTGGTGCCGGAACCGTCAGCGCGGTGCACCACATTGATGGGTTCGGAGGGGAGCTTCACGCCCGGGTTGTCCTTGGCGATGGCGGGGTCGTTCCACATGCCCACCTTGCCCAGGTAGATGTTGGCCAGGGTTTCGCCGGAGAACCGGATGCCGTTCACCGGGAGGTTGTAGATGGGCACCACGCCGCCCAGGGCCAGGGGCAAGTGATAGATGGGCTTGATCTTGGCTTCGGCGAGCTGCTGGTCGTTCATCGGCCCGTCGGTCTCGCCGAAGTCCACGGTGCGCTCCACCGAGAACTGCCGGATGCCACCGCCCGAACCGATGGACTGGTAGTTGATCTGGATGTGCGGGTTGATGACGTTGTATTCATGGAACCACTTGGAAGCCAAGGGGTAGATGAAGGTGCCGCCAGCGCCCGACACGCTCGTGGTCTGGGCGAAAACCAACGGGGTGAACAGTAAAGCGGCCAAACCGGCGCGGACGAGGACACGTGGTGTCATAGGTTTCTCCTTCAAGATCCCAGCCTGATCGGAAGGTGTGACACGCTCTGCCTGGGCCTGTGACAAACGTGTAACTTCACGCGCCAGATCTGGATCCCGGCCCCTGCAGGTGGCGGTGCTTGACGCTGACCCCTTCGAGGATGAACAGGACCTCCTCGGCGATGTTGGTGGCCTGGTCGGCGATGCGTTCCCAGTTCTTGATCACGATGATCAGGTGGCTGGAACGTTCGATGCACAGGGGATCGGCCAGCATGCCGCGCAGCAGTTCCTTGAACAGCTGGACGTACAGCTCGTCCACTTGGTCGTCGGCCATGATCACCGCCTGGGCCAGGGCCGCGTCGCCGTTGAGGAAGGCGTCCACCGCCTGGCGCACCATGGCGTGGGTGGCCGAGCCCAGCCGGGTGAGGGCGTCGCCCAGCGGCACCGGCGGCTGGATGTTCAGCACCATGGCCCGGCGGGCGATGTTGCAGCAGTGGTCGCCGATCCGCTCCAGTTCCGGAACGATTTTCAGGCTGGAAGCCAGCAGCCGCAGGTCCGAGGCAAACGGCGCGCGCAGGGCGAGCAGGTCGATGCAGACCTGGTCCATTTTCAGTTCCGCCGCGTCCACGTTGCGGTCCAGTTCCGACACCCGCTCGGCCTTGGCGTTGGAACGCTCCAGCAAAGCCTGCTCGGTGAGGGTTATCATCTCCTCCACCTGTCCAGCCATGGAAAGGATGCCGAACTTGAGGTCACGCAATTCAAAATCAAAATGACGCATCATGATAAACCGGCACCCCCGCTGATCTGGCTGATGGATTCCTGGATTCGAACCTGTTCCTGGTCCGGCGGATTGCTTGGCATCCGGCCGCCCTTTAGGGTAAACAATCATAATGCGGGGTTCCCAGCCAGGTTCAACCCTTGACCTGTGAATTCCCAGTAAATTCAATTGTCGCCATTTGGTAATCCCCCTTGCCGGGACTGCCCGGGCCTGGGATAATGAGCCATGAACCAGGGCCGACCGGAATCTTGCCGCGTTAAACTGGCGAACTAGACCATTCTTGGGTTGTTCCCTTCGAAAACCAGGACCATCCCTCCCCCACCATCCCAATCGATCAAAAACCCATCCAAAATCCAACCCCCCCATCCCTATTTCATAAAAGCCAGCCTGCCATGGGTGCAGGTCGGCTTTTTATCGAGGAGATCTCGTTTGGCCAGAAAAACCATGCTCATCAATGCCACGGATTCAGAAGAAATCCGTGTGGCAACCCTCCTGGACGGTGTGCTCTCGGATTTTGATATCGAGTTCGTCCACAATGAAAAAATCAAAGGCAACATCTACAAGGCCAAGGTCGTGCGGGTGGACCAGAGCCTGCAGGCCGCGTTCATCCACTACGGCAGCCAGAAGAACGGATTCCTGCCCATTGGCGAGCTGCCCAAGGACCTGGTGAGCGCCGACGGCCGCCGGGGGCGGATCCAGGATCTGCTGAACCGGGACCAGGAGATCATGGTCCAGGCGGTGCGCGAGGAACTGGGCAGCAAGGGCGCCATGATGACCGCCCAGATTTCCCTGCCCGGCCGCTACCTGGTGCTCACCCCGGGCAACCCCATCAACGGCATCAGCCGCAAGATCGAATCCCGGGAGGAGCGCGAGCACTTCAAGAAGCTCATCGACGAGCTGGAGATCCCCCGCAATTTCGGGGTGATCGTGCGCACCGCCTCCCTGGGCGTCACCAAGGAGGACTTCCAGCGCGACCTGGACTACCTGCTGGACACCTACAAGGAAGTGCAGACCCGCTACAAGCACCGCACCGGCGCCGGCCTGGTGTGGCAGGAGGACGACGTGGTGACCCGCACCCTGCGGGACGCCTTCACCGCCGACATCGAGGAAGTGCATATCGACGACCTGGAAACCTTCCACGCCGCCCAGGGCTTCTTCAAGCGGACCATGCCCCAGTACCAGAACGTGCTGAAGCACTACATCGGCAAGAAGCCCCTGTTCTCCAAGTTCTCCACCGAGGAGCAGATCGACCGCATCTACGGGCGCAAGGTGCCGCTGCCCTCCGGCGGGGCCCTGGCCATCGACCAGACCGAGGCCCTGGTGGCCATCGACGTGAACTCCGGCAAGACCACCGGCGACAACGTCGAGGACATGGCCTTCAAGACCAACATGGAAGCCGCCGAGGAAGCCGCTCGCCAGCTGCGCCTGCGCGATCTGGCCGGGCTGGTGGTGATCGACTTCATCGACATGAAGCGGGAAGGCAACAACCGCGCCGTGGCCGAGAAGCTGGTGGACTGCCTCAAGGAAGACAAGGCCCGCATGGAGGTCGGCAAGATCAACCGGTTCGGCGTGCTGGTCATGACCCGGCAGCGCCTGCGGCCCTCCCTCCAGCAGGTCAGCCATGAGGCCTGCCCCACCTGCCAGGGCACCGGCAAGGTGAAGAACCTCGAATCCCTGGTCATCAGCGTGGTGCGCCGCATCAAGGCCATCCTCAGCCGCGATCCCATCGCCGAGATCCGGGTCAAGCTGCTGCCCAGCATCGCCCTGGCCGTGCTCAACCAGAAGCGCAAGGACCTGACCACCCTGGAGGATGTCTACGACTCCCACATCGTGATCGTGGCCGACCCTGAGATCCCCTACGGCGAGATGGCCGCGGAAATCGAGCGCGCGGAAGAGGGCGAGGCGGCCGAGAAGGCCCCGGCCCGTCCGGCCCGCGACAAGATGGAGCCCGAGGAAGAGACCGTGGTCCTCAGCGGCGACAGCCCGATCTCCTTCGAGAAGGCCCTGGGCGAGGAGGGCCGCCGGTCCGCTCCGGCCCCGGTGCGCGAACCCACCGAAGCCGAGATCAAGTACGAGCGCCGGGATGCCCAGCGCGCCGCCCTGGACGAGCGGGAGCGCCTGCGCGCCCTGTTCGAAAGCGCCAAGCCGCTTGGGGAAGAAGGGGACGAAGACGCGACCGAGGAACTGGCCGCGGTGGCGCCGGAAGCTCCTGCGGTGCCTTCGCGCCGGGGCAGGGGCGGGCGCAAGCTCGCCGACCGTCCGGCCCCGGCTCTGGCTCCGGCTCCGGTGGCGTTCAGCGAAGCGCCCCAGCCCCCCGAACCGGTCTTTGTTTCCGCTCCGGTCGTTCCGGTGGTTCCGGAACCCGAGCCCACGCCGATCCTGCTCACCCCCGACCTGATGGCGGACCTGCTCACCCCCTCGCCCCGGCCCCGGCTGATGGGCAGCGCGGCCAAGGAGGTCACCCCCGTTGAGGAGGCTCCGGCGGAAGCGGTGGCGGATGAAGCGGTGGAAACCCCGGCCCCGGCCAAGGCCAAGCGCGGTCGCCCGCGCAAGGTCGTGAGCCCGGCCGCCGCGGCGGCCCCGGCGCCCAGGCGCGTGGCCAAGCCCAAGGCCGCCAAACCTGAAACGGAAAAGGCCGCAACGCCAGCCAAGTCCCGCAAGAAATAGTCTGATCCGGCCACCATGGGTTCCCAGCCATCCATAGCGAAGCGCGGCTGGCTGAGAGCCGGTAGGGTCCTGACGTTGGGGGCCCTGCCGCTGATCCTGGCCGGGCAGGGCCTGCCGCCATTCCCGGTGCCGGAGGCCACCGCCACCCTGCCGAACATGGGGGAACTGCTGCCGTTCCGGCCGGTGCCCATGGAGGCCGAAGGCGAACGCAAGGAGCCGATCCGGCTGCGCGGCAAGAACGTGCAGGAAAGCGCCGAAGGCTGGACCCTGGTGGACGGCGCGGTGGAAAGCAAGGACCTGATGCTGCTGGCGGACCGGATGCAGTACTCCACCGTCACCGGCCAGCTGGAGGCCCAGGGGCACATCCGGCTGGAGGGCCCCGGGGTCAGGCTGCGCTGCGACCGGCTCAAGATGGATTGGGTCAAGCGCATCGGCGAGGCCTATGTGCTGGAGCTGGAACTGCCCCCCACCTGGCTGCTGCGTTCCGACAAGGTGGAATTCAACACCTTCCAGCACTGGGAGTTCGACAAGGTGGAGCTGAGCCCGTGCCCGGAGCAGAAACCGGGCTGGAAGGCCTACGTCTCCAAGCTGACGGTGGATCTGGACCACTACGCCCGGCTGCACAACCTCTGGATCTGGGCGTTCAACCTGCCCACCTACTACTACCTGCCGTATGCCATCTATCCGGCCAAGGCCGAGCGCACCTCCGGCGTGCTGCCCATCTCCATGTCCTTTTCCGGCCCCACCGGCGCTTCCCTGGCCGTGCCCTACTACCAGGTGCTGGGCAAGAGCGCGGACGCCACCATCACGCCCCAGTATTTCACCCAGCAGGGCATCCTGTGGAATGGCGATCTCCGCTGGAATCCCGAGCCCACCCACCAGGGCGAGCTTTCCGGGGAGTACATCAGCCAGCGCACCCAGGACCTGCACCGCTACCGGCTGAACGCCAAGGAGCTCTGGCAGCGGGAGGACGGCTGGCAGTTCACCGCCGACATCAACCGGGCTTCCGACACCCTGCTGGACTCCGACTACGGCAACGGCATCGCCCGGCTGGGGAGCAATTCCTACGACAGTTCCACCTACCTGGGCAAGAAATTCGCCTGGGGCAACCTCAACGTCACCGCCTCCCAGCAGCAGACCTACTTCCTCCCCTCCGACCCGTTCTACTCCAGCACCTTCCCCGCCTCCATGCAGAAGGACACCCTGCCCAGCTTCCAGGGCACCTTCTACCCGATCCCCCTGGGGTCCTTCTACGTGGACGGCGGGGTCCGGACCGGGCACCTGGGCTACAACCTCAACCTGGACCCGAGCACGGTCACCGAGCCGCTGAGCTCCACCTATTCCTGGAACCGGGAGGACGCCTTCCTGCGGCTGGCCGGGCGCATGGGCCAGTGGGGGCCGTTCCGCACCGACCTCCAGCTGGGCGGCCGCTTCACCCACTATTCCTCCACCCTGGGCACCTCGTTCTACGCCACCGACAACGCCCTCAGCGGCTCCAACCTCCAGCCCGGCACCAATGCCAATGCCAACCCGTTCATCGTCAACGGTCCTTCCGCGGACCGGATGCTGGCTTCGGGCCGGATGCAGTTTTCCCTGCCCCCGGTGGGCCGGCTGTTTCCGGATGCGCACCTGTTCGGCTATAGCGGCGAGGTCAAGCACGTGCTGGACCCCTATTTCGCGGTGACCGGCACCAGCCGGTCCGGGGTGGAAGGCTACCTGCCGCACTTCGACCAGGTGGATTCCCAGCCGGGCGTGGCGGGCGGTGCCGCCGGCGAGGACAGCCTGGAGTTGGGCGTGAAGCAGCATTTCCTCGGCCGCCCCGGGCCCGGTTCGATCTTCCTGGACCTGGTGCGCTGGAAGGTCTCCACCAAGTACTATTTCCGGACCATCCTCCTGCCCAGCGGCCTGTTCCAGAAGGCCTGGGGCTCCCTGGACAACGATATCGACGTGGAACCCAACGACAAGCTGCACCTCAGCTTCCGGCAGAGCACCGACATCTCCTCCAGTGCCTCCGACAATTCCCTGTCGGCCGAATACCGGGCCGGGGACGGCACGCGGTTCAACCTGGCCTTCTTCTCCACGGGTATCAACCGGCTGCTGGTGCGCCAGAGGGGCATCCAACTGGGCGGCCTGCAGCGGCTGTGGAGCGACCAGGTGCGCCTGGAATTCTCCACCAACTACGATTTCACCCAGCACGGCTTCTCCACCAGCCAGGTGGCGCTGGCCTACGTCCAGCCCTGCGTATCGGAATCCCTGCGCTTCTCCCACGTGGCGATCACGGCCTCCAATTCGCTCAGCCGGGAGGACCGGCTGGACCTGGTGGTCACCCTCCGGAACCTGGGCGACCTGTTCCAGATGGGCCTATTCTAGAATCGAGTCCACCGGCGGCAGCACCTCGATGCGGTTGCGCCCCTTGCGCTTGGCCACGTAAAGCGACTGGTCCACCCGGGCGAACAGGGCCAGGCCGCCGGCGCCGTCCGGGGCGCCCACGCCGAAGCTCATGGTGGGGAAGACGTTCTGGCCGGATTCCAGGGTCACCGGGGATTCATCGATGCGCCGCCGGATCTTTTCGGCCACTTCCGCCCCGGCGTTCAGGCCGGACTCGATGAGGATGATGGCGAATTCCTCGCCGCCGATGCGGAAGGCCAGGTCCGAGCGGCGCAGCGAGGAACTGATCCGCTGGGCCACGGACCGGAGCACCTGGTCGCCCACCAGGTGGCCGAACCGGTCGTTGATCAGCTTGAAATAGTCCAGATCGCCCAGGATCAGCACGAACGACCGGTGATGGCGTTCCCACTGGTTGACCGCGTGCTCCAGATGCTGGTCGAAGGCCCGCCGGTTGAGCAGTTCGGTGAGCGCATCGGTGAGCACCTCGTTGCGCAGGGCGTTGGTCTCCAGTTCCAGCACCTTGCGCTGTTCCACCAGATCCTGGAGCTGGTGCTGGTACTCCATCTGGATGCGCTTGATGTGGATCCACTCCACCGCCTTGCGGCAGGCGTGCAGCATCATGGGGCCTGACAGGGGCAGGGTGAGCCAGTCCATGGCCCCCGCGGTGAGCAGCCGCCTCTGCCCGGCTTCGGAAGGCAGCCCGCCCACCAGGATCGGGTAGGGCCCCCGGGGCAGGGGCGGCAGGCTTTGCAGGGTGGTCTGGGCCTGCTCCAGGGAGTGGCCGAGCCCCATGAACAGGATCGGCGGGTGCCAGGCCTGGAGCGTCTGGGGCAGGTTCTTGCGGCTGCCCACCTGGAGTTCGAAGCCCAGGTGCTGCACCACTTCCCTGATCCGCTCGACCTGCCACGCGGGCAGCCCCAGCGCCACCAGCGCGGCCTGGGCGTGCTGGCCCCGGAGCATGGCGCCGCCCAGCAGCGGGCCCAGCAAGGTGAGCAGGGTCTGGATCGAGGCGTCCGCCTCCAGGAACCCGTCGCCGTCCGCCGCCATGAGCCTGGCCTGGTCGGCCTCGCCGGGCGGGTGCTCCAGGATGAGGAAGATGGGCAGGTTGCGGAACAGGCTGCGGGACTCGGCCCGAAGCAGGTGGCAGAGCCGGTAGCCGTCCAGCGGATCACCCTCCGCGTCCACCAGCAGCAGGTGCGCCCCGTTCCAGGCCTCGGTGGCCAGGGCGTGCAGGTGGTCCGGCACCACGGTCACGGCATGCCCGGCACCCTCGAAGGCGGTACGCAGCCGTTCGAGAAGCATGGCGTGCTGGGTGATGGCAAGCAGGTTCATGGCGGGAGGGCGATGCTGAAGCTTAACCTCTGGCCGCTGGTTGGGAAACCTAATTAGGACAGACCTTGCTCTCCCAGCCAGCGTTCGGCGTCGATGGCGGCCATGCAGCCGGATCCCGCTGCGGTGACCGCCTGCCGGTAGACATGATCCTGCACGTCGCCGCAGGCGAACACCCCGGGGATCGGGGTGCGGCTGGAACCCGCCTCCACCTCCAGGTAGCCGGCCTCGTTCATGGGCAGCTGGCCGGCGAACAGGGCAGTGTTCGGTTCGTGGCCGATGGCCACGAACAGGCCTTCCACCGGCAGTTCCGAGGTCTGCCCGGTGACCGTGTCCTTCAGGGCCAGGGCGCGGATCTTCTGCACCTGCTCGCCGCTGGGCAGCTTCTGGAGCTGGGTGGGGATGTCGGTGACCACCGCGTTCCAGTGGAACGTGATCTTCGGGTTCTTCATGGCCCGCTCCTGCATGGTCTTGGAGGCGCGCAGCCGGTCCCGGCGGTGCACCAGGGTGACCTTGGAAGCGAACTTGGTGAGGAAGGTGGCCTCCTCCAGCGCCGTGTCGCCGCCGCCCACCACCGCGATCTCCTTGCCCCGGAAGAAGAAGCCGTCGCAGGTGGCGCAGGCCGACACACCGCCGCCGGAGCGGCTGAGTTCCTCGTCCTTCTGGATCCCCATCCACTTGGCGCTGGCGCCGGTGGCGATGATGAGGGCGTCGCAGGTGTACTCGTCCTGGTCGCTGGCCACGTGGTAGGGGCGTCGGGAAAGGTCGACCTTGATTACCGTTTCGCCCTTGATCACGGCCCCGAACCGGAGCACCTGCTCGCGCATGCCGTTCATCAGTTCCGGGCCCAGGATGCCTTCGGGAAATCCCGGGAAATTTTCCACGTCGGTGGTGATGGTGAGCTGGCCGCCGGGCTGCGCCCCCTCCAGCACCAGGGGCGCCAGGTTGGCCCGGGACGCGTAGATCGCCGCGGTGTATCCGGCTGGGCCGGTGCCGATGATGATGACCTTGTGGTGGGACACGTGAACGCTCCGGGAATGAGGGCCGTGGGCTATGGCGGCGCTCCCATTCTATCGCCATGCGGCCGGGTATGCAGCTCCGACGCCGGAAAATTACCGGGGAAGCCCAGGGGATCCGCCGTCGTCGCCACCGAAGCCGAACCGGAACCCGTCCAGGAAGGACTGGAAGGCCACCGTGGTGCGCTGGCGGTCGCCGGTGGCCAGGACATCCATCAGCAGGCCGCGCAGCACCCCGCTGACGATGCTGAAATCGGCTTCACTCAGGGGCGGCCGGTGCTCGCCCAGGCAGCTCCGGATCCAGTCCCTGAATCCGTTCATGCTAAATTCGATAAATTCAGCATTACGTCTAGGGCAGCCAATGGTTTCACTAATAAAAAAATAATATGAGCGGAAAAAGGGCAACATTTCATGGGATGTGCAGTAGTCCCACAGGGCGCGCAGGGCCTTGCGCGCGTCCCGGTTCTGGTCCCGCACCAGGCGGCTTTGCAGCTTGTCCCGCATGAGTCGCTGCACCCCGATCAGGGTCTCGCTGATCAGCGCCTCGGCCGAACCGAAGTGGTAGATGAGCATGCGGGGACTGACCCGCACTGCCCGGGAAAGATGGTTGAGCGACAGGCCGCTCAGGCCGCCGGCCATGGCCACCTGGGTGCAGGCGGCCAGGATGCCTGGGCGGAGGGCGGGATCCGAGGGGCGAGCCATGGCAGGGCCTTCTTGACAGGGAATGCGTAGAGAACTAACTTTGCTACGTTAGTGTAACAAAAATTACATTAATTTTACATATGTTATTATTTATTAGTTTTTTGAGGATAAGCCAATGAATGCAATGACCATGCCCGCAGTCTCACAGGCTGCACGCACGAACGAAGGTCTGCTTAAAGTCGCCCTTGCCCGACTGCAGAGGCTCTGTGAATCGGATGCGGAACTGCTGAAAGCAGTTCCCATCGATCGGGTGGTGGAGGATCTCCAAAGCGAGCGTCTGGCCAGCATCGAGGTGCTGGAGCGGGCCTGCGCGGCCTACGCCGGCCGTCCGGCCCTTGGCGAGCGTGCGTTCCGGCTGGAACGCACGCCGGCGGGCCAGACCGTTCGCTACCTTCCGGAATTCCGCACCATGGACTTCCAGACCCTGTGGCAGCGAACGGTGGATCTGGCCACCGGCCTGGCGCGGGATCCGCGCACCGCGCTCAAGCCCGGGGAGGTGGCGGGCATCTACGGGTTCGGCAGCATCGACTACGTGACGGCCGACATGGCCTGCCTCTACGCCGGAGTGGCCTCGGCGGTGCTGCAGGTGGGCATGCCCGCCGAAGACCTCAAGCACATCATCAACGAAGCAGCGTTCGCCTGCATCATCTGCGCCCGGGCCAGCCTGCCGGCCATCCTCGGGCTGCTGCCGGACTGCCCGACGGTGCGCAGCGTGGTGGTGATGGACCTGCGCGCCGGAGCGGAGGCCGACGCCGCCGAACTGGCCCAGGCCAGGGCCAGAGCGGTGCTACCGCTGCCCGCCCTGGCCGAGCTGGCCGGCCTGGGCCACGCCGCGGCCGCGCTGCCGCCGTTCCTTCCCGCGCCCGGCACCGACCCCCTGGCCACCCTCATGTACACCTCCGGGAGCACCGGTTTCCCCAAGGGGGCGCTGATGACCCATGGGGTCTGGCGCTCCCACTGGCGCCTGCGCTGGCTTTCCCAGTTCAGCCGGTTCCCCAGCATCGGGCTCAATTTCTATCCCCTGAGCCACGTCATGGGCCGCAACGCGCTGCTGCGCACCCTGGTGCTGGGCGGGGTCACCCACTTCACCCTGAACAGCGACATGTCCACCCTGTTCGAAGACATCCGGCTGGCGCGCCCCACCTTCCTCAACCTGGTGCCGCGCATCTCCGAAATGATCCACCAGGCCTACCGGGTGGAACTGCAGCGCCGGATCAAGGCCGGCCTGGACCCGGCCGCCGCCCAGATCCAGGTGTACGCCGCCTGGCGCGACACCTTCCTGGGCGACCGGCTGCTGGCGGCCCTGGTGGGCTCGGCGCCCACCGCCCCGGAAATCATCAGCTTCCTGGCCGGCTGCTTTGAAGTCCCGGTCTATGAAGGCTACGGCTCCACCGAAGGGGGCATCGTCAGCATCGACGGCGAGATCAGCCGGCCATCGGTGGTCGCCTACCGGCTGGAGGAGCAGCCGGAGCTGGGCTACCGGCTCAGCGACCAGCCCTATCCCCGGGGCGAACTGCTGGTGAAGACCGTGCAAAGCGTGCCGGGCTACTTCAACAATCCGCAGGCCACCCGCGCCCTGTACGCCGGGGACGGCTTCCTGCGCACCGGGGACATCATGGAGGAGCGCGGTCCCGACCAGCTCGCCTGGATCGACCGCAAGAACAACGTGGTGAAGCTGGCCCAGGGGGAATTCGTCACTCTCTGGCGGCTGGAAAGCACCTTCAGCGGCGGCAGCCCCTGCCTGGACCAGGTCTACCTGTACGCCAACAGCCAGCGTTCCTGCCTGGTGGGGGTGGTGGTGCCGGAATGGCCCGCGGTGAACGAGCGGCTGCGGCTGGCAGGCCAGGAGCCGAACCCGGCCGCGGTCAAGCGGCTGCTGCGGGCGGAGCTCAACCGCATCGCCTCGGAGGCCCAGCTGCGCCCCTACGAGGTGCCCCGGGACTTCCTGGTGGAACCCGAGCGCTGGACCCGGGAGAACGGCTTCCTCACCGGGATCAACAAGCACGCCCGGCCCCAGCTGAAGCAGCGCTACGGCGAGCGGCTGGAGGCGCTCTACGCCCGGCTGGAGCAGGACCAGAACCAGGACCTGCAGGGGCTGGACCGCTCCGGCCTGCCGCTGGCGGCCAGGCTGCAGCGGGCGGTGGCCGCCGTGCTGGGCGTGGCCGACCTGGATCTGGAGGCCGGCAGCTTCAAGGACCTGGGCGGCGATTCCATCAGCGCCCTGTCCCTGTCCCTGATGCTGGAGGAGCTCTGCGGCAGGCCGGTGCCGGTGTCGGCGATCCTGAATCCAGGCTGCACCCTGGCGGCCCTGGCGCGCCAGCTGGAGACCCCCGCGCAGGCCACGCTCCCCGGCTTCACCACCATCCACGGCCCGGGGGCGACGGCCATCCGCGCGGAGGACCTGCGCCTGGACCGGTTCCTGCAGCCGGACGAGCTGGCCGAGGCGGCCGCCGTGGCCGCCCAGCCGCTCCCCGAGGTCCGCACGGTGCTGCTCACCGGGGCCAACGGCTTCCTTGGCCATGTGCTCTGCCTGGAATGGATGGAGCAGATGGCCAAGGTGGGCGGCCGGGTCTGCGCCCTGGTCCGCGCGCCGGACGACCGGGCAGCGGCCGACCGGCTGCAGGCCGCCTACCGCAGCGGCGACGCCCGGCTGAGCCGGCGCTTCGCCACCATGGCCGGCAAGCACCTGGTGGTGCTGGCCGGCGACCTCACCGCCCCCGGCCTTGGCCTGGCGGCCCCGGTCTACGAGCAGCTGGCGGCCGAAACGGACCTGATCGTCCACCCGGGTGCCATGGTCAACCACGTGTTCAGCTACGAGCAACTGTTCGCGCCCAACGTGCTGGGCACCGCGCAGCTGATCCGGCTGGCGCTGCACCGCAGGCGCAAACGCTTCGATTACGTTTCCACCATCGGGGTGCTGGAAGGCGCCCGCGGGCCCGGCAAGGTGCTGGAACAGGACGGGGTGGATGCCCTGCAGCCGGTCTGGCCGGCCACCGGCGGCTATGCCCACGGCTACGCCACCAGCAAGTGGGCCAGCGAAGTGCTGCTCAAGGAGCTGCACGAACGGTTCGGCACGCCGGTGCGGGTGTTCCGGCCCGGCATGATCCTGCCGGACCGGCGCTACCGGGGCCAGGCCAACGTTCCCGACATGCTGACCCGGCTGCTGGCCAGCCTGGTGCACACCGGTTTGGCCCCGCGCAGCTTCTATGCCGCCGGGGAAGGCGCCCAGGCCCACTACGACGGCCTGCCGGTGGACTTCATCGCCGCGGCCATGGCGGCCTTGTCCAGCGCCCACCAGGAAGGGCTCGCCACCTTCCAGGTGAGCAACGCCCATTGGGATGACGGGGTTTCCCTGGACACCCTGATCGATTGGGTGGAAACCGCCGGCTATCCGCTGGAGCGGTGGGACGACTACGCCGCCTGGTATGCCGCCTTCAGCGCCCGGCTGCAGGGCCTGCCGGCCGATGAACGCCAGCATTCCTCCCTGCCGATCCTGCACCAGTGGGCCGAACCGGGCCATGACCGGGAAACCGCGCGCGCCGACGCCAGCCGGTTCCGCAAGGAGGTGCGGCTGCGCAAGCCGGGCGGCGAGACCGACATCCCCCGCCTGACCGAGGGCTTCCTGCACAAGTACCTGGCGGACCTGCAGGCGCTGGACGTGCTCAAGCCATAAGCGGCCGGGTTGTCCGGGCCGGAACCTGCGCGGAAAGGACCTGGGTCGCCCAGGTCCTTTCTGTCCGACGGGTCACGTGTGCGCGTTGGCCGCTTCCCGCAGGGTCGGTGCCCCCTGGAACTGGGCGGATTCCGTGCTGCCGCCCAGCGCCAGGGTGGAGGCCCCGTCCCCGCCCACCGCCTCGGCCACCGCGTCGAAGTAGCCGGTGCCCACCTCCCGCTGGTGTCGGGTGGCGGTGTAGCCCGCCGCCTCGGAGGCGAATTCCGCGGTCTGCAGCCGGGCGTAGGCGGTCATCCCCTCGTCCCGGTACTGGCTGGCCAGTTCGAACATGCCGTGGTTCAGGGCGTGGAACCCGGCCAGGGTGATGAACTGGAACCGGTAGCCCATGGCCCCCAGCTCGCGCTGGAACCGGGCGATTTGATCATCGTTGAGGTTCTTGCGCCAATTAAAGGAAGGAGAGCAGTTGTATGCCAGGATCTTGCCCGGGTGGGTGGCCAGGACGGCTTCGGCGAAGGCCTTGGCCTGGTCCAGGTCCGGGGTGGAGGTTTCGCACCAGAGCACGTCGGCATAGGGGGCGTAGGCCAGGGCCCGGGCCACGGCGCAGTCCTGGCCGCCCTTGATCCGGAAGAAGCCTTCGGGGGTGCGCTGGCCGGTGAGGAAGGGGCGGTCCCGGTCGTCCACGTCGGAGGTGAGCAGGGTGGCGGAATCGGCGTCGGTGCGGGCCACCAGCACGGTGGGCACGTCCAGCACGTCCGCGGCCAGGCGCGCGGCCACCAGGGTGCGGATGAACTGGCTGGTGGGCACCAGCACCTTGCCGCCCAGGTGGCCGCACTTCTTTTCGCTGCTCAGCTGGTCCTCGAAGTGCACCCCGGCGGCACCGGCCTCGATCATGGCCTTCATCAGCTCGAAGGCGTTGAGCGGCCCGCCGAACCCGGCCTCGGCATCGGCCACGATGGGCACCAGCCAGTCCCGGGTGGCGCCGGTTTCGGCGCACTCGATCTGGTCGGCCCGCTGCAGGGCGCCGTTGATGCGCTTGACCAGGGCCGGCACCGAATTGACCGGGTAGAGGCTCTGGTCGGGATAGGTGGCGCCGGACAGGTTGGCGTCCGCCGCCACCTGCCAGCCGGAACAGTAGATGGCCTTGAGCCCGGCCCGAACCATCTGCACCGCCTGGCCGCCCGTGAGGGCGCCCAGGGCGGGCAGGTACGGTTCCAGCTTGAGCTGTTCCCACAGGTGCTGGGCGCCGCGGGTGGCCAGGGTGTGACTGATGGTCACGGAGCCGCGCAGCCGTGCCACCTGGCTGGGGCCATAGGGGCGCTGCACGCCGTTCCAGCGGGATTCCAGGGGAGTTATCATAATCACCTTCCTTATCAAGAGATAGAGTTGAAAGTTGAATTCCTTTCACTGCACCTCAGCCTGCACCGCGTCGGCCAGCAGGTCGTAGGCGGACAGGGTGAGGAAGGCCGGGGGCTCGTGCATCAGGATGAGGGTTTCCAGCAGATCGCCGGCCTCCATGAAACGGCCTTCGGCGAACACCTCGTTGCCGATCTCCGCCTGGATCCGGTCCAGGGCGTCCTGCACATGGCCGTGGAACAGGGCCCGGTCCAGCCGGCCCAGGCCGTCCACCTCCACTTCGTGCTGGAGCCACTGCCACACCTGCATGCGGGCGATCTCGGCGGTGGCGGCGTCTTCCATCAGGCCGTAGAGGGCCACGCAGCCTTTCCCGCGCAGCCAGGATTCCAGGTAGCGGATGCCCACCCGGAGGTTCTGGCGCAGGCCGCTGGCGGTGCGGGGTCCGGCCGGCACCGCCAGCAGTTCGGCCGCCGCCACCGGCTCGGGAATCCGGTGGAACTGGTTGGGGCCGGGCATGTGTGCGTCGAACACCTGCTGGGCCACCGGCACCAGGGCAGGGTGGGCCACCCAGGTGCCGTCGCAACCGTCCCGCACCTCCCGGGCCTTGTCGGCCCGCACCTGGGCCAGGGCGCGGTCGTTGGCTTCCGGATCGTCCTTCTGGGGCACGAAGGCGCTCATTCCGCCCATGGCCGAGACCCCGCGCCGGTGGCAGGTGCGCACCAGCAGCTGGGCGTAGGCCCGCAGGAAGGGCTGTTCCATGCGCACCGCCGCCCGGTCCGGCAGGACCGCCCCGGGATCGGCGCGCAGGGTCTTGATGAAGCTGAAGATGTAGTCCCAGCGCCCCAGGTTCAGGCCGGCCGCGCGGGTGCGCTGCTCGTGCAGGATCTCGTCCATCTGGAATGCCGCCGGCAGGGTCTCGATGAGCATGGTGGTGCGGATGCAGCCGGAGGGCAGGTCCAGATCGTTCTCGATGGCCTCCAGCACCTGGTTCCACCAGCGCGCTTCCAGGTGGTGCTCCAGTTTGGGCAGGTAGAGGTAGGGGCCCGTGCCCCGGTGCACCAGCTCGCTGGCGTTGTGGAACAGGAACAGGCCCAGGTCGAACAGGCAGGCCGGCACCGGCTGGCCTGCCACTTCCAGGTGGCTTTCCAGCAGATGCATCCCGCGCGGGCGGACCATCAGGGTGGCGACCCGCTCGTTCAGCTGGTAGCGCTTGCCGGATTCCGGATCCCGGTGGCGCAGCTGGCCGCGGATGGCCAGGTACAGGTTCTGCTGACCCTCCACCAGATTCTCCAGGGTGGGCGCCAGGCTGTCCTCGAAATCGGCCATGTACACCCGCGCGCCGCTGTTCATGGCGTTGATCAGCATCTTGCGTTCGGGCGGGCCGGTGATTTCCACCCGCCGGTCCAGCAGGGCCGCGGGCAGGGCCGCCACCGACCAGTCTCCCTGCCGGATGGCGGCCGTCTCGGGCAGGAAATCGGGCCGCTCGCCCTGGTCGAACCGGGCCTGGGCCGCTTCCCGCCGGGTCAGCAGCCCCTTGAGGCTCCGGCCGAACCGGAGGGTGAGGCTCTGGACGAAGGCGAGCGCCTTGGGGGTCAATAGATCCGGGGACTGCCGGGGCGGGAGTTCCTGGAAGGATACCTGGGCATGCATGGTGAACTCCTGAGAATTGATCTCAGTCACAAATTTACTCAAATCCTGAGCAATGCAAGAAGCTACTGATTTAAAACAGGTTGAGTTGTAAAGAAATGCAAATTCAAGCGGCCCCTGGTTGTAAATTCGGTCAAACCCGGCTGATTTTGGCATTTGCCCGCAACGGCGGATGGGCCTAGACTGACATCCATGAAAATGCCCTTGATTCAACACGATTCGGATTGGCAAAAACAGGAGAGGTAGGCCATGCCGGAACTGGCAGCGAAGGCGATGCCCCGGCTGGGGGCCAAGGTGCGGGCCCTGCGGCGCCAGCAGGGCATGAGCCAGGTGCAGATGGCCGAGCGGCTGGCCATCAGCCCCAGCTACCTGAACCTGATCGAGGCCAACAAGCGCCCGCTCACCGCCAACCTGCTCATCCAGCTGGCCCATTCGTTCCAGGTGGACCTCAAGAGCTTCGCCCCCGACGCCGATCAGCGGGTGGCCGAAGACCTGATGGAGGCCTTCGGCGACCCCATGTTCGAGGCCCTGGACCTTCCCGCCGCGGAAGTGCGCGACCTGGCCCAGAACGATCCGGCCCTGGCCCGGGCGGTGTTCCTGCTCTACCAGTCGTACCGGGAAGCGCGCCGGCGGATGGAAACCCTGTCCGACCAGCTCAGCGACGGCCAGGGCTTTCCGCCCGCTTCCACGCCGTTGCCGTCGGAGGCCGCCGGGGACTTCATCCAGCGCCGGATGAACCATTTCCCCGAACTGGAAGAGGCCGCCGAGGCCCTGTGGCAAAGGGCGGCCCTGGATCCGGAACAGCTCTACCAGGGCCTGGTGGGCGCCTTCCGGGAGCGCGGCGTGCAGGTGCGCATCCACTGGGCCGAGGAGGCCCGGGGGATCCTCCGCCGCTACGACCCGGGCACCCGGGTGCTCAGCCTGTCCGAGCTGCTTTCCCCCAGGAGCCGCACCTTCCAGCTGGCGCACCAGTGGGCGCTCCTGGCCCTGTCCGACCTGCTGGAAGAGCTAGTGGAGGATCCGTTGCTCACCGGCCCGGTGGCCCGGTCCATGGCCCGGGTGGCCCTGGCCAACTACTTCGGGGCCGCCGTGCTCATGCCCTACGCCCCCTTCCTGCGCGCCGCCCTGGCTTTGCGCTACGACATCGAGATGCTGTCCCGGCGGTTCCAGGCCAGCTTCGAGCAGGTGTGCCACCGACTGACCACCCTGCGCCGGCCCGGAGAGGAAGGGGTGCCGTTCCACTTCCTGCGCATCGACATCGCCGGCAACATCTCCAAGAGCTTTTCCGCCTCGGGGATCCGCTTCGCCCGCTATTCCGGCTGCTGCCCGCGCTGGAACATCCACGCCTCGTTCCTCACCCCCGGTCTGATCCGCACCCAGATCAGCGAGATGAACGACGGCCGCAAGTATTTCTGCATCGCCCGCACCCTCAACCGGGATACCGGCCAGTACCGCGGCCAGCACGCCGTCCAGGCCCTGGGCCTGGGCTGCGAGATCGGCCACGCCCGGGAGCTGATCTACGCCGACGGGCTGGTGCTGGAACAGCCGCCGGTGCCCATCGGCGTCACCTGCCGGCTGTGCGACCGCACCGACTGCGAACAGCGGGCCTTCCCGCCGCTGCACCAGGCGATCCAGGTGGAGGAGGATTTGCGCCGGAGCAGCTTCTACGCCCATCTGGCGGAAGGGCCGGGTCGGCGCAAGGGCCGGTGACGCCTATTCGAGGTCGGCGATGATCCGCTCCAGGGCCTCCGGTTCCACCGGCTTGATGAGGTGGCGCTGGAAGCCGGCCTCCCGGGTGCGCTCCCTGGCTTCCGGCGAACCGAACCCGGTCATGGCGATCAGGTGGACCTTGTCGCCGTCGGGGGCGGCGCGGATGGCCCGCGCCACGTCGTAGCCGTCCAGGCTACCGGGCAGGCCGATGTCGCAGAAGATGATTTCCGGCGCGAAGCTGGCGGCCTTGTCCAGCGCGGCCGTTCCGTCCGGGGCCAGTTCCACGGTATGTCCGGACAGCTCCAGCAGCAGCCTCAGGGTCAGCGCGGCATCGGGCAGGTCCTCCACCACCAGGATGCGTCGGCCACGCGTCGCGGGCATGGGCGCGGGGGCCGCGGCGGGTTCCGCCCCTTCCAGCACCTGGAGGAGGGGCAGACATACGGTGAAACGGGCGCCCGACCCCGGGCCGTCGCTGTGCGCGGCGATGGTGCCGCCGTGCAGAGCCACCATCCCCCGCACCAGGGCCAGCCCCAGCCCCAGGCCGCCCCGGGTGCGGCCGATGGTCTCCTTGCGCTGCATGAAGGGTTCGAATATGGACGAAAGTTGTTCCAGCGCGATGCCCGCCCCGTTGTCCTGCACCTGGATCCGGGCCCACCGGCCGTCCTGGAGGTCCACGGAAAGCCGGATCCGGCCCCCGGGGTCGGTGAACTTGATGGCGTTCTGCAGCAGGTTGCCCACCACCTGGACCATGCGTTCCTGGTCGGCGAGGATCCTGAGCTGCGCCGAGGGCAGGTTGAGCTCCAGGTCGAGCCCGTTTTCGGCGCACACCGGCCCGTAGTCCTGGGCGACCCTGGCGGCGATGGCCACCAGGTCCACGTCGTCGTTGCGCAGCTGCACCTTGCCCCGGGCGATGCGGGAAACGTCCAGCAGGTCATCCACCAGCCGGGAGATGTGGGCCACCTGGTGCTCGGCGATGCCGCAGGCGTTTTCCACCAGGGCCCGGTCCTGGCCGGCCCGGCGGATCAGGTGCATGGCGTTGCCGATGGGCACCAGCGGGTTGCGCAGCTCATGCCCCAGCACGGCCAGGAAGTCGTCCTTGCGCAGGGCCTCCTCCTTGAGCCGGGCTTCCAGCCGGGTCCGTTCGGTCACGTCCAGGACCAGGGACAGGATGGAGCGCAGCCTGCCGGATTCGTCCAGCAGCGAGGAGTTGTACCACTCGCAGTGGACCACCGTGCCGTCCTTGCGGTAGTTTCGGTTCACCGAGTTCCGGCGCGGATTGGCGCCGCTGAGCAGCTCCTGGCTGACCGCCTCCACCTGGGGCTCGTCCTCCTGGTAGATCCAGCGGAACTCCTCCATGCGCTTGCCGAGCACCTCCTCGGCCCGCCAGCCGAAGATCCGTTCGGCCTCGCCGGACCAGCGGATCAGGCGCATGTCGGAGCCCCATTCGATCACCGCCAGGGGCGAATGGTCCACATGGTAGGTCAGGCGCTGGGACAGCTCGCGCAGCCGCTCCTCGGCCCGGCGGTGCTCGGTGACGTCCTTGTGCACCCACAGCCGGCCGTGGTGCTGCTGCCCCGAGCGGAGGGGGATGAAATCCCGCAGGAAGGTGCGCTCGCCGGTCATGGCCACTTCCTCGTCCTGCACCAGCTGGCCGCGGGCGATGATGGCGTCGATGTGGGCCATGGCCCGGTCCGGATCCACGTAGACGGAGCGGATCCGCGCGGTCATTTCCTGCGAGCTGAGCAGCCTCAGGTCCACCGGCGTTTCCCGCAGCATGAAGATGTCGCAGAAGGCCTGGTTGGCGAAGTCCACCCGGCCGTCCTCGGTCACCAGGAGGGTCCCGAAGGTCATGCAGGAAAGGGCCATGTTGAAGCGGTCGTGGGCGGCCTGGACCGACTGCTGCGCCAGCTTGTGCTCGGTGATGTCGCGGGCCACCACCACCGAGCCGACGATGGTCCCGTCCTTTTCGCGGATCGGCCCGAAGCTGTAGCTGCCCACCCAGGTCTCCCGGGTGTCCTTGCGCCGGAGGGTGTATTCGGTGTTGCTGGCGGTTTCTCCCCGCAGGGCCCGGGGCGCGGCCCAGGTGTCCGGGGCCGCCGGGGTCCCGTCAACCGAGAACAGCTCCATGAGCCCAGCGGATTCGGCCAGCGTGGCGGGGCAGGCCGCCCTGGATGGGAACCGGTGGAACCGGACGAAGGCATCATTGAACTCCAGGAACCGGCCCTCGGTGTCGGTGATGCAGACGGCGTCCATCATGCTGGCCAGCGCCGCATCCAGCCGGGCCTGGCTGGCGCGCAGGGCCGTCTCCCGGTCGAAGGCGGCGGCCTTCAGCCGGTAGCGGCGGTAGAAATCCGCGCCCAGACTGATGACCAGGCACATCCCCAGGAACAGCACCAGCCCCAGCCGGTCCATGGTCGAGGCGATACCGAGCTGGCCCGTGGGCGGCAGCAGACGGTAATCCACCAGGACGCCGGCCAGGATGGTGGCCAGCAGCCCCGGCCCGAGGCCGCCCAGCCCGGCCGCGGCCATCACCGCCGGGTAGACCGTGATGTAGACCGGCAACCCGGGGCCGAACCACAGGGTGAGCAGCTGCCTCGCCTCGAACGCCGCCAGCACCATGAGCGCCGCCAGGGGATACGGAAGCCCCAGGCCCAGGGCCGAAGAACGCCGGAACGCCGCCAGCAGCGGGTGGGTCCGCCAGGCGTCGAAGGGAAGGGACCGGGCCTGGGGGGTCCGGACCGCCACGCATAGATAAAGGGTGCCCACCGCCTGGGCGAGCCGGGTGGCCCAATGCAGGGGCGAATTTCCCACGCTGACCAGCGCGGAGCCGGCCAGGCCGATGGCCAGCAGCACCAGCCCCATGGCATACCAGCGGAGGAAGGCCGACGGGGTCCGTCGCTCAGCCTCCCAAAGCTGTCGGGCGGCGAATCCGAACAGCGCCACCGCCACACCCACCACCAGGCTGCGCGCCAGGATGGCGCCCTGGCCGGCGCTGGAGAAGACCGGCAGGTGGCCGGCGCCCAGAAACATCCCGGCCACGGCCGCGATTCCGCCGTAGCCCAGCGCCAGCCACCCGGCCGGGCGGTGCAGGATTTTCCGGCGGGCCAGGCAGGCCACTCCGGCCAGATGGCCCAGGGCGGAAAACAGAATGACGCCGTCGTAGCCGACCGAACCCGCCTCCGGGCCGGGCCAGGATCCCAGGGACGAGGCGACCCAGCCGATCTGGGCCATCAGCACCGCGCAGCCCAGCAGCAGGAAGCTGGCTTTCCCGCCCTTCAGGAAACGGCGGGCGGCCGGAACGATGATGCAGCCCAGGGCCAGCGCCGGCGGCGCGGAGGCGAGGATCCCGGACAGCACGGGCGCCGGCCAGGCCCGCGGCAGGCCCGCCACCCAGAGCAGCACCAGGCTTGCCGTCAGTACCTGAACGGGCAGCCATTCGAGCTGGCGCCCCGTTGCCCAGAACCGCGTCTCGGTGGGAGCGGGGAGAAGCATGCCATCTCCAGTGTCTGGCCGTGGAATGGTCTGACTCTATCAGAACCGGGGGCCGGAGCCGGGGATCAGGCTTGTGAATTCTGCCCGGCCGGCTCGATCCAGCCGCCTCCCAGCACCTCTTCGCCGGCGTAGAACACCACCGCCTGGCCGGGCGCGATGGCCCGCTGGGGCTCCTGGAACACCACCCGCACCCGCTGGTGCTCCAGGGGATGCACCGTGACCGCCACTTCGGCGCCCCGGGAGCGGATCTTGGCCCGGCATTCCAGCGGGCCGGCCGGACGCGCGAGGCACCAGCTGGTCTCCCGGGCGGTGAGCTCCCGGCCCAGCAGATCCTCCTCGCCGCCCACCCATACGGTATCCGTGGCCGGATCCACCCGCACCACGTAGAGCGGATCGGAGTAGGCCACGCCGATGCCCTTGCGCTGGCCCACGGTGAACCGCCAGTAACCCTCGTGGCTGCCCAGGAGCCGCCCGTCCAGGTGGCGGATGGCGCCGGGCCCCTTGGCCGCCGGCGCCCGTCCCGCCTCCTCGATGTAGCTGGCGTAGCGGCCGGGCACGAAACAGATCTCCTGGCTTTCGGCCTTGTCCGCCAGGTGCAGCCCCAACTCCCGGGCCAGCTGGCGCACCTCCGGCTTGCTGAACCCGGCCAGTGGGAACAGGGTGCGGGCCAGGCTCTCCTGGTCGTGGGTGAACAGGAAGTAGCTCTGGTCCTTGGCCGCGTCCGCGGCCTTGAGCAGGTGGTAGCCGGCGGCGTCGCGGCCGACCCGGGCATAGTGGCCGGTGGCCACGAAGGCGCAGTCCAGGTCGGAGGCGCTCTTGAACAGCGCCCGGAACTTGAGGTACTGGTTGCAGCGGATGCAGGGGCTGGGCGTTTCGCCCCGGAGGTAGCTGGCCATGAACGGCTCGATCACCGCCTCCTGGAATGGTTCCTCCAGGTCGAGCACGTAGTGCGGGAAGCCGGACTGGAACGCCACCCGCCGGGCATCCTGGAAATCATCCAAGGTGCAGCACTTGCCTGCGGCCTCCGGGACGGTTCCGCCCTTGGTCTTGTCGAACAGCTGCATGGAGACGCCCACCACCTCGTAGCCGCCGCGGTGGAGCAGGGCGGCCATCACCGAACTGTCGATGCCGCCGGACATGGCCGCCAGGATCCGGGCGCCCGGGGGCGGACCCTCCAGGCGCAGGCAGACCAGGGCGTGCTCCAGCAGCAGTCCAGATGCATTATCAAGGGTCATAACCAGCGCTCCAGCCACCCCATGATAACGGGGGGAAGGAAACAGAAAACGACCATCTTCAGAGCTCAGACCAGGATTGGATTTCCAGGAGATTGCCTTCGGGATCCGCCGCGTACACGAAGGTGACCACGCCCTTGCCCGGAACCGGGAGCGATACCACGCTGCCCTGGGTTGAACCGCCCTTTTCCAGCACCCTGGCCAGGGTCCCGGCCACGTCGGGCACCTGGAAGGCCAGGTGCCCGAGGCCCTTCCGGTTCGGCCGGGGCTTGGGACGGTCCAGGGAATCCTCGTAGGAATAGATTTCAAGGGTCGGACCCTGGTCCCCAAAGCCGGGAAGGCGGAGGTGTTCCCCTTCCAGCCGGGCTCCAGGCAAACCTGTGGCCGTTTCCAGGATGGGGCCGAACTGGTTGCGGACGGGGGGCACGGGGACGCAGCCGAAGACTTCCTGGTAGAACCTGGAGAGCCGGCGCCATTCAGAGGCGATGATATTGACGTGGCCGAAGACGATGGACATGGCTTCTCCAGATTGGCTTTGCTGGTTTCGGTGGGATCCAGGCGGTAGGCACCGCGCTCACGTGCGCAGCCGGTGCAGGTGGGTCAGGCCGAAGCCCAGCACCAGGAGGATGGGGCAAAGGATGCCCCACAGGGGGGGGAACTCCCCGGCCTTGGCCGCGCCGGTGAACAGGGCCTGCATCCCCATGAAGATCAGCCCTGCCACCAGGCTGTAGCCCAGGGACTGACCGCGGCCGCCCCGGGGGGTGGGGAAGGCGTAGGGCAGCATGGCGAACATCAGGCAGGGCCCGGCCAGGAACCCCAGCAGCCGGCTCCAGATCATGGTGGCCCGCTCCGGGTCCGGGGCCCATTTCTGCCAGTGGAACAGGTCCGAGGTGGATGTCTCCTCGGCCGAGTAGGAATCCCGCAGGGCCTTGTCCGGGAACAGGTCCGCGGTGTGGGGCCCCGGCAACAGGTTGAGCCCGTCCCAGGGCAGCGCCTCCGAGCGCATGGACTGCATCTGCCATTTGAGCATGATGGGGGTCCCCTGGCCGGGCGGCTTGAGCGGGAAGCCCCAGCGCACCGGGCCGTCCAGGAACCAGACCACGCCGGTGGAGCCCAGGTGGAGCCAGGACGGGCGGGTCTTCAGGGACCGGGCCGGGCGGCCCAGGATCTGCTGGTAGAGGGGGTCCGCCCGCTGGAAGGCCAGCGGCGCCAGCAGCGCCTGGAGCAGGAAGGTCAGGGCCAGCACCGCGCCCCAGGCCCGGGTTCCGGACCGGCACCACTGCAGGAAGCTGATCCCGCCGGCGCGCAAAGCCACCCACTCCCGGGAGACGGTGGCGTCGGACAGGGAAAGCACGCCCCCCAGCAGGAAGGCCAGCGGCAGCACCACCGCCAGGAAGGTGGGCAGGTTCCAGATCCAGTAGCGCAGGAAAACCAGGTTGGACACATGGTTGTGCACCAGGTCCCCGGCCAGGCTGGCGTATTCGATGAGGAAGCTGAGGGCCAGGAAGGTGCCCATCACCGAGCCCCAGTTGCGCCACCAGAGATCCGTGGTCCAGATGGCCAGCACGCTCTTGCCGGCCGGGAGCCATTGCCAGCGGCGGTTCACCATCCGCTTGAACACCGCCGTGAGGCCCATGACCACGCCCTTGACCGCGTGGACCAGGCGCAAGGCCCTGGGCGCGCTGTGCAGCCAATGGCGGGCGGCCCGCACCACCGTCAGGCCGCCGAACCGGTTGGAATGGTGGGGCTGCAGCCTGCGGGTGAGAAGTGCGAATCCGGCCACCAGGAAGTACAAGGGCAGGGTGAAGATGGCAATGCGTGCGAACAGTGTTTGAGGTTTGTCGGATAAAACCTGATTTTCGAAATACTTCAAGACCACGTAATAGAGCACGATGACGCCGAGGCTCTTCACCATGGCGCCCCCCTTCTGGAACCTGGGATGGCCCAGGCCCAGGGCGATGCCCAGCAGCAGGAGGGCGCAGGAGGCCAGGGGCAGGGTGAACCGGCGGCTCAGTTCCACCAGGGATTCCGGCGTGTTCTGGGCCATCAGGGTGCGGGTGGGCAGGAACCGGCCATGGGTGGACGCCAGCAGCTTGGGCACGGGCGGCACGACGATGGTGTAAGTGTGTTCCTTCTCTTGGATGAGCGTGATCTTTCCATCACTCTTATGAATCGAGGCTCCGCGAAGGTCACGCATTCGTAGGTTTATTTCCGAATGTTCCATCGCCTTCTCGGACTGTCCCCATTGCATGGACTTGGCCACCAGGTGCTGGGCCCGGTCGTTGCTCACCTCCATGAGGTGGATCTGGCCGTCCGGCGCGATCCACACCGCATTGCGTGGCGAGCGAGGGGGAAACCAGGGGGCCGCTCCGGGCTTCAGGAAGCGTGTTCGAGCCTCTTCGAACATCTTGGTCTGGGCGGTCATCTGGGTGGCGTTGGCCCAGGGCACCAGCAGGTGGGCGTTCAGGGTGGCCAGCACCAGCAGCCCGCAGGAAAGCAGCAGCCAGGGCTTCACCAGCGCCCGCATGCCCACGCCCAGCCCCTGGGCGGCCACCAGTTCGGAACCCTCCGAAAGGTGCTGGGTGCCCATGAGCCCGCCCAGCACGGCCGCCATGGGCAGCACCATGCCCAGGTTCTCCGGCACCGCCAGCAGCAGCAGCGGACCCACCCAGCGGAACGGGGCGCCGATGGAGAAGATCTCCTTGGTCACCCCCACCACTTCGTAGGCCATGAGCATGCCGCCGTAGAACATCAGCGCCCCCAGCAGGGGATACAGCCAGCGTTTCAGGAGGTATTTGCGAAGGATGGAGGACACGGATCAGGCTTTCGACAATGCAGAAGGTGAGAGACCGGAGGGTGATGGGTTCAGGGGTGGCCGGGAGCGCAAAAACGAGGAATCGAGGCGGGTTGAGGGGTCCAGGTTAACTTTCGATAATGTATATTATGTAACCTTGGATCGAGAACAGCCTTGAAATGGAAAGTCCCAAGGCTCAGATGACCTTGGCCCCGAACAGGTCGTGGATGTGGATGATGCCGCAAGGCGTTTCCCCGTCCTTGACGATGACGAAGGTGATCTTCTTGGCTTCCATGCTCTTGGCGGTTTCCACCGCCAGGGAGCCGGAGCCCACGCAAATGGGGTTGGCGGTCATGATGTCTCGGGCGGTGAGGCCCAGGGGGTTGCTGCCGGAACGCTGGGCGCCCTGCAGGGCGCGCCGGATGTCGCCGTCGCTGATGACTCCGGCCAGGGTGCCGCCTTCCATGACGGTGGTCATGCCGAGCTTGCCCTGGGTCATCACCTCCAGGGCCTCCACCAGGCCGGCCGCGGGGGCCACCCGGGGGAATTCCGTGTGCATCAAGTCTTTCACTTTCAGCAACCTGGCTCCGATATTGCCAGCGGGATGAAACTGGGCGAAATGTTCCAGGGTGAAACCGCTCTCCACCATATGATAGGCGGCCAGGAGGTCGCCCCACACCAATTGCAGGGTGGTGCTGGCCATGGGCGCGAAATTGAGCGGGCAGCCCTCCCCTTCCGGCAAGGCATAGGTGAAGCACCAGTCCGCGGCCTGGCCCAGACGGCTGTCCGGGTGGGCGGTGATGGCGCCGATCTTCACGCCCAGCCGGATCAGGCTGGGCAGGAGGCGCAACACTTCTTCGCTTTCCCCGCTGTTGCTGAGGATCAGCACGGTGTCTTCGGCCATGACCATGCCCAGGTCGCCGTGCAGCGCGTCGGCGGGATGGATGTAGAAGCTGGGGCACCCGGTGGAGGCCAGGGTGGCGGAGATCTTCTGGGCCACCAGACCGGACTTGCCCATGCCGGACAGCACGAGCCGGCCCTTGCTGCGGGTGACGTGGGCGGTCCAGGAACGGACCAGATCCTCGTCCCAGCTCGTTTCCATGGCCGCCAGGGCCGCGCGGGTGGCCTGGAGCACGTGCCGGGCAGCCTTGGCTGGATCGGACGTCGAGGTATGAGGTAAGTCTTGGACCACGCTGGGCTCCCACGGGTGGCATCTGCCGAGAACCATGCTAACAGCCCTCCCCGGCCCGCTGATCCTGGTGCAGTCCACAACTATTACTTAAACATCTGGTCTGGTTTTGCTAAAATTTCGTGCCGACGTCGGTGCGAGGAAGCCATGGAAAGCGTTCCGGCCACAAGCCTTGCCCTTCCCCATGGTCCCGGGCCGGTCCGGCGCATCGCCCACCTGGACATGGACGCCTTCTTCGCTTCGGTGGAGCTGCTCAGCCAGCCCCAGCTGCGCGGCCAGCCGGTGGTGGTGGGCGGGCCCAGGCGGAAAGCGGACCAGGCGGCGGGCTTCGGCCGGTTGCGGGAATACAAAGGGCGCGGGGTGGCCACCACCGCCACCTACGAGGCCCGGGCGCTGGGTGTGCACTCGGGCATGGGCCTGATGAAGGCCGCCGCCCTGGCCCCGGACGCCTACCTGCTGCCGGCCAACTTCGAGGAATACGGGCGCTGCTCCCGGCTGTTCAAGGCCGCGGTGGCCGAACTGGCCCCCACCATCGAGGACCGGGGCATCGACGAGATTTTCATCGACCTCACCGACATTCCGGAGGAGACGTTGGCCCTGGCCCAGCGGCTCAAGGACGCGGTGCGCCGGGCCACCGGGCTCAGTTGTTCCATCGGCGTCACCCCCAACAAGCTGCTGTCCAAGATCGCCTCGGAGCTGCAGAAGCCGGACGGCCTGACCGTGCTCACCCTGGCGGACCTGCCCACCCGGATCTGGCCCCTGCCCCCCAAGGTCATCAACGGGGTCGGCCCCAAGGCCAGCGCCCGGCTGGAGAGCATGGGCCTGCACAGCATTGGCGCCCTGGCCGCGGCCGATCCGGCCATGCTGGTGGCGGCCTTCGGCCAAAGCTACGGCGTCTGGTTGTGGGAGGCGGCCCACGGCCGGGACGAGCGGCCCCTGGTCACCGTCCGGGAACCCAAGTCCCTGAGCCGGGAGACCACCTTCGCCCGGGATCTCCATGCCCGGCGGGACCGGGATGCCCTCACCGCCATCCTCCTGGACCTGTGCCGGCGGCTGGGCGCCGACCTGGAACGCAAGGGCCGCCTGGCCCGGACCATCGGCATCAAGCTGCGCTACGACGATTTCCAGACCGTCACCCGGGACCTGACCCTGGACCGGGCCACCGCCGAGCCGGACGTGATCCGCGATGCCGCCCGGTCCTGCCTGCGCCGGGTGCCCCTGGAGCGCCCCCTGCGCCTGCTGGGCATCCGGGCCGGAACCCTGGAACGACCGGGGGTGCCCGGGGAACGCGACCTGGATCCGTTCGGCGACGAAGCGCCCCGGGTGGCCGGGATGCTGGTGCCGCTGGAACTCCCCTGATGGGGGCGTTCATGGACCGATGGCCCGCCCAAGCCAACTTGGGGGCTTGCCATTCATGACCGCAACGGTCAACATGACTTTCCCCACGCGTGCGCCGGCCATTGAGGGTGCCTGAAAGCGAACCTTCCCATGAAGAACAGACCCAGGAAGCCCATGGAAGATCCGGAACCGGGACGAATCGCTGCTGTCTACCCTGAGTCCTGATGTTCGAGACGCCGATGAGCAACCGCACCCTGATCCTGGACGACCCCCTGCACCGCTACCTCCTGGCCCATTCCCTCCGGGAGCATCCCCAGCAGGCGGCCTTGCGCGAGTTCACCCGGAGCCATCCCGGAGCCGGAATGCAGATCTCCCCGGAGCAGGGGGCGCTCATGCAGGTGCTGGTGCGACTCATGGCCGCCCGGCGCTGCCTGGAGGTCGGGGTGTTCACCGGCTACAGTGCGCTGACCGTGGCCCTGGCCCTTCCGGAGGATGGCTATCTTCTTGCCTGTGACGTAAATGCGGACTACACCGCCATTGCCTTGCCGTTCTGGCGACGGGCCGGGGTGGCCGCCAGGATCGAGCTGGCGCTGGGCCCGGCCCTGGCCACCCTGGATGACCGTCTGGCCCGGGGCGAAGCGGGCAGCTTTGATTTCGCATTCATTGATGCGGACAAGACCAGCTATGACGGCTACTTTGAACGGTGTTTCCAGCTCCTGCGCACGGGTGGTCTGATCGCCATCGACAACGTGCTGTGGAGCGGCCGGGTGGCGCGGCCGGGACCCGCCGATCCGGAAACTTCCTCCCTGCGGGAACTCAACGCCAAGCTGCACCAGGATGAGCGGGTGGACCTGGCGATGGTGCCCATCGGCGACGGCCTGACCCTGGCCCGCAAACGCTAGCGGAGGACAATAAATTATATATACTTCGATCAGATCCAGGAACCGGACTCCGGACTTCCCTTCCCGGACCGTTCGAGATGATGATCTGCTCCTGGCGTCCCTGCGGTTTCGCCCTCCTTGTCTCCCTGCTGCTGGGGCCCGGCGGGCGGGCCTGGGGGGCCGAGGCCCGCCGGGAGTTCTTCAACCGCTCCGGCCAGGAATGGCGGCTGACCCTGGTGGAGGGGACCCGGGCCGGCGTTGGTAAGCTTAATGTAATCGATAAGTTCAGCGGCAATCTTATCCGCATCTTGACCCGAACCGGTGACAGCGTCCAGCTGCCCGCCGGGGCCCGCTTCCTGGTGGAATTCACCCGCGAGAACAACTATTGTTTCCATGATTTCATCGTCCAGGACAGCCGCGGGGACTACGCGGAATTCCTGGTCAGCATCCCGTTCCAGGCCGACTCCAGCCCGGTGCTGTCGTTCAAGGACAAGCATGTGGGCCCTCCGCTGGACCAGGCCACCGACGAGGCGGTGCTGCTGGCGATCCAGGATGCGATCAGCACCGAAAACGGCAACCTGATCATCCTTCGGGACGCCATCGGCCCGAAACCCGCCTCGACATCCGGGTGGTGACCGGCCCTGCAATCTTCCTGCCGGGGCTTCCCGGAGTTGCGGCCAGGTCTCCTGATGTTCTCCACATCACAACCATTCATTGAGTGGTGGTAAAACCCCTATACTGAAGGGAGGGAATCCAAGGCTTGTTCTAAGCCACTCCCTCTGACCATTTAGCTGGCCGCCAAGGTCCCCCTGACCCGTGCAAGCCCTTTGCCAAGGAATTCCGATGCTCAACATCACCGATGTGCGAATCACCAAGGTCGAAGGCGACGAAAAACTGCGGGGGTTTGCCGCCATCGTCCTGGACGACAGTTTCATCGTCGGCGATCTGCGGGTGCTGGAGGGGGAAGACGGCTATTTCGTGGCCATGCCCAGCAAACGCAAGCGCGACGGGACTTTCAAGGATATCGCCTACCCGCTCAACAACGAAGTGCGGGAAGCCATCGAGGAACGGGTGCTGCTGGCCTATGAGGCCGCCACCGGCAACCGGGCCATTTCCCGGATCGAAAAGGGCGAAGCCACCGTGGTGCGGGCTGATCTGCTGGGGGTGGAGGAGTTCGGTTTCACCCCCAAGAGCAACCCCTGACTGGACTCCCGGGCCCGGATCACGCTAGAATCCAGGCTCGCTGGGGAGTAGCCAAGTGGTAAGGCAGCAGGTTTTGATCCTGCGTACCGAAGGTTCGAATCCTTCCTCCCCAACCAAGGGAAGCCCGACCAACAGGTCGGGCTTTTTTGCTCAAAGACGCTGGCCGAGGTGGAGCGCATGCGCATGACTGCGACTTCCTATGCTTTGAAGCGCGCCACCAGGTGGTTGAGGTTCCCGGCCAGGGATCTGAGGTCGTTGACCGTGCGTGTGGTCTCCTTGAGGGTCGCCGCCATTTCCTCCGTGGCCGCGGCATTGCCGTCGGCGATGCTGGCGAGGCTGCCCATGGCGCCCACGACCTTGCCGCTGTCCTGGCTCTGGGTATGGCTCTGGCTGCCGATGATCTTCATGCGCTCGGCGCTGGCCCGGATCGCCTCCTCAATGCTCTTCAGCGCGGCGCCGGCGGTATTGACCATGGTGGTGCCATCGTCGATGCTCTTGCTCGAGGTCCGGATCAGGGTGGAGATCTCTTTTACCGCCTGGGCGCTGCGCTCGGCCAGCTTGCGCACCTCCTCGGCGACCACCGCGAAGCCCCTGCCGTGCTGGCCCGCCTTGGCCGCCTCGATGGCCGCGTTGAGCGAGAGCAGGTTGGTCTGATTGGCGATTTCGGTGATGACGTTGAGGATGTTGCCGATCTGCTTGGCGTTCTGGTTGATCACCTGCATGCCGGTCACCGCCTCGCCCACGGCGGTTCCGCCCTTGGAGGCCGCCTCCTGGGCCTGGTCGAACACTTTCAGCGCGTCGGCCACGTTGGCATCGATCACCCTGGAGGATTCGGCGATGGTGCCTACGCTGACGTTGGTCTGGGTCACGCTGGCCTTCTGGCTTTCCGAGGTCTTGGCGATGGCGTCGGCGGTGGAGGCCATTTCCGACATGCCGGCGGTCATCTGCAGGGAGCCGGAGGCGATGCTGCCGGAGATGCTGATGACCTGGTGGACGATGCCCTGGATGTTCTCCACGAAACGGTTGAAGTGCAGCGAAAGCTGGGCGATCTCATCGGTGCCGTCCGCTTCCAGGCGCGCCGTGAGGTCCCCTTGCCCTTCCGAGATATCGCGCATGCGCTGCTGGATCGTTTCCAGCGGCCGCACGATGGCGCCGGCCAGCAGCCTGGAGGCACCCAGGCCCAGGCCCATCATGACCAGCCCGAGCACGATCATGATCAGGGTGGTCTTCTTGCCCATGGCGGCGATGGCCGCATCGTTCATGACCAGCATCTGCTAGTTCACGTGGGCGGGGTCCTGGGCTTCCTTGCCCAGGGGCGCTGCGACGATGAAGTACCCGCCCTTGGTGTACTGCACCATGCCCTTGGCCAGGGGGCCGGCCAGCGTGCCGGCGTCCAACTGGCCATCCGCACCGAACTTTTTCTGGTATTTGACGACGGCGGCATGGGCCGCGGCATCCACGGACACCACCGCGGCGAGGCTGACATCCCGGTCGCCCTTGACGAATTCCAGGGCGCGCTCGGTGGAACCGGTGGTGGTGCCCAGGTCGTCGGAAATGAATGAGGTGGTTGCGGCTTCGGCCAGGACCGAAGTCAGACTTACAGTTTTTTGCCGATTTTCAGGACCGAATCGGAGACGGTCAGCCCCGAGTCGCTGATGTGGCCGATGTGAAGGTAGATCTGCGGCTTGCCGCCCTCTTCCACAATGGCGATGGAGCCTCCGGCCGGAAGCCATGCCAGCTTCGGGCAGATGACCAGCTTGCCGCCGGCCTTGAGCGACTTGACTTCAGCTTCGCTGCTGGCCCAGGCGACCTTGGACCCGGGGTCGCTGCTCACTCCCAACTTGCCCAATTCTTCCGCGAGGGCAGCACTGGTGCAGTGAACCTTGCCGGGGGAACCGGCGCTGCTGGCCAGGATCCGGATGAACTTGGCCTGGAGCGGCAACGGCAGTTCACCCGCGGAGATCCCCTGGGAGGCGAACACCAGGATGGCTGCGGTTATCAAAGTTTGTTTCATGGTTTGTATCCTATCGAGGAAGAAAACTCGAATCTGACTTGGGCAGCAGCCGGTTGCAGATGGGATCGCGCGCCGTGCCGGGCGATGATGAAGCCGGGGTGATCACCGAACAACATCATCAAAGCGATCTGTAGCACAGCCATCGCTCTCGGAAATCGTAAGGAACTTGGAACCAAGCCCTTCCATCTTCAAGCGAGTTTGGGGGAACCCGCCGTGGGGTGACAGCCAGGATTGCAGGCGGCAGGATTGGATGGCCGAACTGCAGAAATCAGGAGGGCAATCGTGTTCATGCCAAAAGCGGTACAGGGACAAAGAGGGTTCCGGGGTTCCCTGGTCGGAAGTTCCCTATGGAATGCCGCCCAAGCTGGGCCGTGCCAAAACTCATTTCACGGGCATACTGTTCGGGTCCCCGCTGGTTGCCGCGGGGGCAGCAGGTTCCACCGCCATTCCCCGCTTCGCAGGAGCTCCTTGCAATGACTAGCCTGAACGCCCGTCTGGCCGAGGCCCCCTACCCCATCGTGGGGCTCACCGGCGGCATCGCCGCCGGGAAGACCTATGCCGCCATCCGCCTGGCCGCCTCGGATTGGGTGGTGATCAACGCCGACCAGGTGGCCCGCGAGGTGGTGGCTCCGGGCACTGAGGGGCTGGCCGACCTGGTGCGGGCCTTCGGCGACGGGATCCTGGACGCCGAGGGCGCTCTGGACCGGGCCGGGCTGGCCGGGCTGGTGTTCGCGGACTCCGCCCAGCGGGCCCAGCTGGAAGCGCTGCTGCACCCGCGCATCGAAGCCGGCCTGGCGGCCCATCTGGCTGCCCTGCCCGCGGGGATCAAGGGCGTGGTGCTGGACGCGGCGCTCTGGGTGGAGCGGGGCCAGGCCCATCTGTTTGATGCGCTCTGGGTGGTGGATGCCCCGGAATCGATCCGGATCAAGCGCCTCATGACCCGGGACAGCCTCGGGCACGAGGATGCCCTGCGCCGTATTCGCACCCAGTCCGCCGGGGCCGAAAAGGCGCTGCACGCCGACCAGGTGTTCCAGAACGATGGGCGGGACCTGGAAGAGCCGTTGCGCCAGGCGGAGGCGGCGCTGCTGGCCCACTGGAAGACCGCCCGTGCCCGGAAATGGCGGGCGCCGCTGGCGCCCCCCTTCACGCCCGAGCAGCTGCACACCATCCTGGGCACCCTGCTGGCCCGGGGCGGCGACTACGGCGAGGTGTTCGTGGAGCACCGGCGGTCCTGCGCCCTGGGCATGGACGACGGACGGATGGAGGACATCCTGGCGGCCGAGACCTTCGGTGCCAGCCTGCGCCTCATGGACCAGGACACCACCCGCTTCGCAGATCTCATCTCGCCTTCCTTCGAAGAGCTGCTGGACGCCGCCCGGACCCTGGCGGCCCCCGGCGCCGGCATCCCGGTGGCGGTTCCCCCGCTGACCGTCCAGCTGCTGCCCAAGCCCAGCCCGGTGGACCGGGAGCCGGGCGCGGTGCCGCTGACGGAAAAGGTGGACCTGGTGCGCCGGGCCAACCACCTGGCCCGCGCCCGGGCGGAAGGGCTGCAGCCGGGCTGCCTCCGGCAGGTGTCCCTGGGCTACGGCGACAGCACCCAGAACGTCTGGATCGCCGTGGCCGAGCATGCGGGTTCGGGCTGGGCCGCCACCCTCACCGAGGACCGGCGGATCCAGAGCATGCTCCGGCTCAACGTCACCGCGGGCGAGGGGGACAACCTGCAGACCGGCTACCAGTCGCTGGGCGAAACCCGGGGCTTCGAGCTGTTCACCCCGGAGGCGGTGGAACGCACCGTGCGGGAAGCGGTGCGCCTGGCCGTGCAGGCCCTCACGGCGCGGCCCGCCCCGGCCGGCACCTTCCCGGTGATCCTCAGCAGCAGCGCCGGCGGCACCATGATCCACGAGGCCTGCGGCCACGGGCTGGAAGCCGACCTGGCGCTGGCCGGGGTGAGCGCGTTCGCCGGCAAGCTGGGCCAGCGGGTGGCGGCACCCGGGGTGACCATCATCGACGACGGGACGCTGCCGCACAAGCGCGGCTCCAGCGCCAGCGACGACGAGGGCCGGCCGGCCCAGCGGGTGGTGCTGATCGAGGACGGCATCCTGGTGGCCTACCTGCAGTCGCGCAAGACCGCCCGCAGGATGAACACCGAGTCCACCGGCAACGGGCGCCGGGAAAGCTACCGGCACATCCCCATCCCGCGCATGCGCAACACGTTTCTGGCCCCCGGGTTCGAAGCCCCCGAGGCGATCGTCAAGGACCTGGACCGCGGCCTGCTGGTGAAGCACATGGGCGGCGGCCAGGTGGACACGGTGACCGGCAACTTCGTGTTCCAGGTGACCGAGGGCTACTGGGTCGAGCAGGGCGCCATCCAATACCCCGTGAAGAACGCCACCCTCACCGGGTGCGGACCGGAAGTGCTCATGGGCCTCACCCGGATCGGCACCGACCTGAGCCACTTCGACATCGGCACCTGCGGCAAGGACGGCCAGGGCGTGCCGGTTTCCGACGCCCTGCCCACCATCCTCTGTCCGGCGCTGATCGTGGGCGGCACCGCCGAGATCCTTCCGGGTATCCTCTGACATGCCTCCCTGCCGCGCTTGTTCCTGCTTCGGGTGCCAGCCATGACCAACCGCTTCCGGCTCCAGCTGGGCGACATCACATCCATGGCGGTGGATGCGGTGGTCAATTCCACCGATCAGACCATGCTGGCCGGCGGCCCGGTGCATGCGGCGATCCACCGGGCCGCCGGCCCGGAACTGGCCCGGGAGTGCGAGGACCTGGGCGAATGCCCTGTGGGGGAAGCGCGCATCACCGGCGGGCACGACCTGGCGGCACCCTTCATCCTGCACACGGTCGCCCCCATCTGGGTGGGCGGCACGGCCGGGGAGAAGGAAGCCCTGGCCAGCTGCTACCTGAGCTGCCTGCGCCTGGCCGAAGCCCAGGGCTTCGAGTCGCTGGCCTTCCCCAGCATCGGTTCCGGAACCCAGCCCCAGTTCCCGCTGGAGCTGGCGGCCCCCCTGGCCATCCGCACCATCCTGGACTGGCTGGACCGGCATCTCCTGCCCCGGGTGGTGGTGCTGGTCTGCTACGACGCCGCCACCTACCAGATCCACCAGCAATCCCTTAAAGAGGCGCTGCCCTGATGTCCGATCCATCCAGCTTCCGTACTTTCCTTGACGAGGCCCTGGAGCAGCGGCTCCAGGAGGGCATCCGTTCGGCCCTCGCCCTGGGCGCGGCGGGCGCCGAGGCGTTCGTCAGCGTCTCCCGCAGCCGCCGGGCCAAGGTCCAGAACGGCGCCCTGCAGGACCTGACCACCAGCAAGCGGGGCGGCCTGGGCGTGCGCGTGCTGCGTGCCGGGCCCAAGGGCCTGCGCACCGGCATCGCCACCAGCACCGATCTCACCCGGGACGACTTCAAGGACCTGTTCGCCCAGGCCTGGCAGCTTTCCGCCCTGGGCGACGAGGATCCCTGGATCCGCCAGGCGGAGCCCGCCGGCAGCGACGACCTGCCCAGCCGCCACGACCGGCGCGGCGACGCGCTGACCCCGGAGCAGCGCATCGAACGCGCCATGACCCTGGAAGCCGAGGCCCGCAAGGCATCCCCCAAGGTGGTGGCGGTGCGGGAGGCCACCTGGGCCGACGGCGCCGGGGCCAGCCTGCTGCTCACCCAGAAAGGCGTTCGCGCCCATGATCTGGCCTCCTCCTGCTCCGCCAGCATCGAGCTGGCGGTGGAGCAGGATGGCGACCGCCAGGCGGCCTGGCACTGGGACATGGGCCGGCATCCGGACGCCGTGGACCTTCGGGCCATCGGCCAGGAGGCGGCGCTCAAGGGCGAACGCAAACTCAAGCCGGCGCCGCTGGCCTCGGGCCGCTACGGGGTGGTGCTGCACCCTGAGGTGACCCTGGACATCCTGGGCCTGGTGGCCGGCATGCTTTCCGCGGAGGCCGTACTGAAGCAGCGGAGCCTGTTCGCGGGCAAGCTGGGCGAGACCGTGGCCTCCCCCCTGCTGACCCTGGTGGACGACGGCCGGCTGCCCGGTGGCCTGGGCTCCGAGCCCTGGGACGGCGAAGGCCTGCCCACCCGCAGGAACGTGCTCATCGAGAACGGCGTGCTGGGCACCTACCTGCACACCCTGAAGACCGCCGCGGAAATGGGCGTGGCCCCCACCGCCACCGCCGGCCGGGGCATCGGCAGCAATCCCGGGATCACCATCTTCAACCTGTTCCCCAGGACCGGCGACCGCAGCCGGGAGGAACTCTACCGCATGGCCGGGGACGGCGTGCTGATCACCGAGATCATGGGCCTGCACACCGTGGACCCGGTGTCGGGCGACCTGAGCGTCGGGGCCTCCGGGGTGCGCATCCGCGGCGGCGAGCTGGCGGAAAGCGTGGACCGCATGACCTTTGCCGGCAACCTGAAGGACTTCCTCACCCGGATCGTGGCGCTGGGCGATGATCTCCGCTGGTACGGCAGCAGCGCGGGGCTGAGCATGCTCCTGGAGGACATCGCCCTGGGCGGGGCCTGAGCAGCCTGGACCTCCCGTTCGGCGATCCCGGGTTCCAGCGCGGGGCTGCCGAAGAGGATGCCATTGGATTCCATCGTGACCACCACCACCGTTGTCGCTTCCTGCCCATTCCGGTGCGCCGGGCGCAGCGCCGCCACCCGGATCCGCGCGGCCTTGCGGGCGGTGGCCTGGTAGGCGTTAGGCCCAGCCGACGCGCCGTAGCACCGCTACTCTCAACGGTTGAGCGGCTCGGAGCATGCATCGCCAGTTCAGGCCAATCTGTCGTTCCAGTAATTTGCGGCCGAGCCAGCTTGTCATTTATTGCGATGCAGGATGAATGGCATTCTTGATGGTTTCAGAAAGCCGTTTAATTTCAGCGTGGGACCTTTCCTTGGCCGTGCGCTCGTACTCTGAACGAGTGGTGAGATCATACGGATCAAAGACAGGGATCAAATGAAGATGAGCATGCTCGACTTCAAGACCCATTGAATAAATTGCAACCTTGGGGGGATTGAATAGAGATTTTAGCGAACTCGATATTCCCCTGACTGCCAGGAACACCTGAGACAGCTCAAATTCAGAAATTTGGCAGAGATCAGCGTAGTGGGCCTTTGGCATCACGAGCACATGGCCATCATGGGACGGGCGAAGGGGCATAAAGGCAATAACAAAATCATTTTCATAGAGGATTGGCCTGGTTCGATCACCACCAATGATTTTGCAGAATGGACAGAGTGCTGTCATGTCTGGAAGCCTAACGATGAGTTTATTGGGTTGAGGATTTTCTGAGAATTTGCCTTGTTTCAGAGTACTACCTTCGGTGGGTGCACTTTGTCAAAATGAGCAAGATTTCCGCGAAAGCATAAACGTGGGGATATTGCGAGTCGGTGCTGCGAAAGCCAACTCAGGCAGCCGTGGTTCCAGTCCGCAGCCGCGCTGGCTTGTCGCGATTGCACTGCACATTGGGGCGTCCCGGGAGGGCCTGCGTTCGGATCACAAAAAAAAAGAAACAATTATTGATTTGACGCCATTCAGTGTTTCAGGTGCTGGGGTCACAGGGATCTCGGCGATAAGCAAATATAAAATACTCAGATGATGCATGAACGACCCTCGACGATCAAAGTTCCTCTTACCCCTCTTCTTCATTGCAGCAGTCGGCCTTTATGCCTCCGGCGGCAACTCGGAGCCGGTGGATCCCCCCGTCGGCCCGGCTCAGGTTGAGGTCATGCCGCATTGGACCGACCTCATTTATCCGGGGCAGGTCTCTTTCATGCACACGCACGGAAACGTGAACCTCGTTTCCATAACCTTCGGGGGCGCTGTGGTCGCTTTCGCGCCAGCGCTCCAAGAGGGGGCGTCGGTCTGGACCTGGACCGTTCCCGCGGATGCGCCCCAAGGTCCAGTCCAGGTCGTGAAGACCTTCAATGATGGCAGCACCATCTCGCGCAATTGCCAGGTGGTCGACGCGGCGACAGTGAACCAGGCGTTCATGGCGGCTCTTGCCCTTTAGTCACCCATTGACTGGTAGCGCCAGCGTATGAGCCTAGAGAACCCGGGCAATCAGGAAATAGATCGGGCACCTTTGCCTAATGTTATGCCGTAAAAAATGACAGATGTAGGTGAATCATGTTGATAAAACAAATAGTCTATGGCCTTTTGTTCGCTGGCTGTATTTCCCCCGCCAGTGCTCAAATCCGTGTACCGATACTTTTGCAATACTTAGCATATGAGGCGGCCGAAGGAAACCGAATCTCTAGGCATATAGAAGATGATAAGCGCAATGGATTTACAACTGATCGAAAACAGTACCCTGAATTAAATTATGATGTGATGAGCGCAAAGGTGAATTATACAAACAAGGAATGTTATGATATAAACACCACGTTCGTGACGGCATGGAATTTTAATTACCAACCCTCCGCGTTGGCCAACGTCGAGAGATCCAGGACCGAACTTTTGGTCGATGCTTTTGCTTGGTCTCCAAAGTGGAAGGCTGATGGAGTGGTTTTGAATTTTGATCCGTTGAAAGAGGGGAGATGCCGCTGGTAACCGGGAGGCGCAATCCTTTTCAAGGGCCATTCCATGCCGCGCTGGGTTGTCGTCATCACCGGAGGGTGCGGCTGCGGTGCCCGGCCGCTGTGGTTTTCGACGCTGATGAGATCCCGGTTTGCGGCTCCGGCAACGGGTCGGTCACTGCCTTCATCGCACGCCATAAGCATGCGGGCGAAACGTCGGGCCGCTACGTCGCCGAACAGGGCATCGAGATGGGCCGGGATGGCGAGGTCCATGCCTCGTGGGAGCGGGACGGCGATGCACTGCGCGTGCACATCGGCGGTGAAGCAATTGTCGTCGCCAGCGGGAAATTGTTCTTGTAGTCCCGTCAGAATCGGTTGCATCGCGGATTTCAGCGAAAAGATCATGCCCGTACATGCCTATGCCGCTCCGCATGATTGGGAGAGGATGGTTGGATCCCCTTCCAACAGGACTCGACCCTCATGAACCTGCCCCGTATCGCTTTCCGTTTTCTCCGCATCCTCGCCGCGGCCTGGATCCCGGTCTGCCTGTGCGCCCAGAGCCCGGTGGAGAATGCGGTGGTGAAGATCTTTTCCACCCTGCGCAACCCCGACCCGGTCAAGCCCTGGTCGCGCCAGGAGCCGCTGGAGATCTCGGGCAGCGGGGTGATCGTCCAGGGCCGGCGCATCCTCACCAACGCCCACATGGTCCAGTACGCCACCCAGGTGCAGGTGCAGGGCTACGGCGCCGGGGACAAGGTCCCGGCCACGGTGGAGGCCGTGGCCGAGGGCATCGACCTGGCGCTGCTGAAACTGGACGATGAAAGCTTCTTCGACGGCCGGCGCCCCCTGCCCCGGGATCCGGCCATCCCCGAGGTCAAGGACGAGGTGCTGGCCTACGGCTATCCCCTGGGCGGCTCCAACCTCTCCATCACCAAGGGCATCATTTCCCGCATCGAATTCACCGGATACAGCTTCCCGGCCTCGGGACTGCGCATCCAGGTGGACGCGGCCATCAATCCCGGCAACAGCGGCGGCCCGGCGATGGTGAAGGGCCGGATGGCGGGCCTGGTGTTCAGCCACATCGGCATGGCCCAGGGCATCGGCTACGTCATTCCCGACGAGGAGATCGAGCTGTTCCTGAACGCCGCGGCCCGCGGCGAGGCGTATCGCAAGCCGGCCCTGTTCGACGATCTGCCCACTCTGGAGAACCCGGCCCTGCGCGCCTTCCTCAAGCTGGACAAGTCGGTGCAGGGGGTGGTGGTGCACCAGCCATACGGCCCCGGCAATCCGCTCAAGGTCTGGGATGTCATCACCCAGATCGGTGACTGCCCGGTGGACGACCAGGGCATGATCCAGCTCCGGCCCAACCTCCGGGTCAATTTCCGCTACCAGGTGCAGCGCCTGGCCAGGGACGGCAAGGTGCGGCTGAAGCTGGTCCGGGCCGGGAAACCCCTGGACGTGATGGTGCCGGTGGCCTTCGACCGCCCGGTGATGGTGCCCGATCTCAAGGGCGCCTATCCGGCCTACTTCGTCTGCGGCCCACTGGTGTTCTCCTCGGCCTCCCGCCAGTTGTTCGCCATGATCGGCAGGGGGAGCAACCAGATGGCCATGGCCACCAGCCCCATGGTCAAGCGGCTGTTCGACGCTCCCGCCTTCCCGGGGGAGGAGCTGGTGGTGATCTGCTCGCCGTTCCTGCCGCACCGGATCGCCCGGGGCTACTCCAACCCCCAGGGCAACGTGGTGGTCAGCGTCAACGGGATCGCCATCCGCAACCTGCGGCATCTGGTGACCGTGCTGCGGGACGCCAGGGACGAGTTCGTGGTGTTCCGCCTGGCCAGCCCGGAAGGGGAGGATCTGGTGTTCCGCCGCCGGGAGCTGCTGGATTCCACCAACGACCTGCTGAACGAGAACGGGATCCGCTCCCAGGGCAGCCCCGAGCTGCTGAAGCTCTGGACTTCCCCCGCGGCCGGTTGAGGCTGGTCAAGGACTGGCGGCCAGGGACAGCCCGACCCGGTGCCCCAGCCCCACCCCGTCGGCCCGGAAGCCGCCCGGAACCGGCCGCACCGTGTCCGCCGGGCTGGGCAGCGCGCCCCAGCCGAGCACCTTGGCCAGCCGGCGGTGGGCCTGGTCGTAGCGGTAGCTTCGGCTGACCGCCCCGCCGCGCACCCGGAGCACCCAGACCCCGTCCTCCCGGGCCACCGCCACTTCGTCCACCGGGGCGCCGAACGCCTGCTCCAGCTGGGCGCGGCTCCAGGTGCGGGTCCAGGGATGGGAGGGGGGGCCGCCGGGCCGGGTTTCGGCGGGCGGGGCGCCGCCCCACAGGTCGTGGGCGGACAGGGGCCGGCCGCCGTCGTCGCTGGTCCACTGGCTGGGGCCGGGGGTCCTGGAGGCGGCGCAGATAGCCGACCAGTCCTGGTCGGAAAGGCCCGGGTCGGGGACCGGGGCGGTTCCCTGGAGCTGGTGCCCGGGGGAGAACCACGGACGGGGCCCGCGGCCGATGAAATAGGCGGTGCGGGTGCTGTCGCCCACCTCGGCGTCGGGGTAGCGCGGGCCCTGGGCCAGGAAACGCAGCACGGCGGCACCCAGGGCCAGGCGCAGCCCGGAGCCCGCCCGGGGCGATTCGGCGGCGATGACGCCGGCCACATACTCCCGGGGCGCCATGCGGGCGATGAGCGCCAGGGCGCCGTCCCGGGCCTGGCAGCTCACCTCGCCCTGGAAGCAGCGCTCCAGGCCGGTGGCCGGATCGCGGATCGCCAGCAGGCCGGGGCCGGCGCTGTCCCCGGGCCGCAGCTCCCGCAGGCTGCCGGCGCCCAGGTAGCCGTTGCCGCACAGCACTGGATCGGGGCCGAGGTTGCGCACCTGGTAGCGCTGGGCATGGAGCAGCTCGAACAGGCGGACCCGGACCTGGGCGCCGGGCTCGGTCCAGGCCACGGCGGCCGCCCGTCCGGCGGAGGGCGCCGGGTGGCGCCGGGCCCAGGGGCGGAACTGGTCGATGGGGGCCGCCAGGGCCTGGGCTGCATCGATCCCGCGCCCGGGCTGCAGCCGGGCCAGGATGGCCCAGCCCGAGGCGTCCACCGCCAGGGCCAGGCCGGTGGTGTGCAGCGGACCGGCGGCGACGGTGCCGGTCTTGGCCCAGAAGCCGCGGTGGCCCAGGCCCGCGGCGGTGCCGGTGAGGGCGGCTTCGCGCAGGCCCGCCAGCACTTGCTGGCGGACGGGTTCGGCCCCGGGCCAGGGCTCGCCGATCAGGCGGACGTAGGCCCGCAGCAGGGCCGAAGGGGTGATGGCCGGGGCCCCTTCCCCCGCCTCCAGGCCCAGGCACTGGCGGGCGGACCGGGGCCGGCCCTGGAAGCCCTCGGCGGCCAGGGTGGTGGCCAGGACGTCCATGGGGGTGGCCTCGGCCAGGCGCAGGAAATAGGTGTTGCAGGAGACGGCCACGGCTCCGGCCAGACCCAGGTCCCCGTGCCCGCCGGGGAGCCAGCATCCGGAACCGGCGGCGCAGGTGGACCGGGGCGACGCCTCATGGGGATGGGCCATGGCCCAGGCCTTGGCCAGGAACGGTTTCACCAGGGAACCCACCGCCATGGGCTGGTCGGGCGCGCCGGACTCGGCCACGGCGGCGCCCGGGTCCAGCCGCCAGAGGCTGATCCGGGGCGCTTCCGCGGGTGCCGGGAGCCAGGCCAGCACGGCCGCCAGCAGCGGCGCGGCCAGGTTCACGGCCGGGTCCCGAACCGGACCCGCTCCTCCCAGCCGTCGGCGGTGCGGCGGCGCTCCACCGAAAGGACGGTGATGGTCGGCATCCAGCCCAGGAGGCCCAGCACCTGGTCGGACAGCGGGCGCACCGCCTCCGGCCGCGCCGGCCCCTCCACCCGGGCCCAGCGCCCGGCTTCGGCCCGGGCCGCGTCCAGATCCACCCGGCCCCAGCGGACCAGGGCGGGATCGAGCCCGGCCTGGGGCAGGTCCTGGAGGTCCCCGGCGCTGGGGGCGGCCCACAGCAGCGGCCCGGCCCGGCGCAGGGCCA